>NZ_JAMYVB010000007.1:0-254126 GCF_040323635.1 Mesorhizobium sp. M0037
GCGAGGTGGTGCCAACCGCGCTCAGCACATTGCCGGTCTCGGCGGTGAACTGGTTGGACGCAACACTGTCGGTATCGGCGTGTGCGGTCGGCACGTCGTCGACGATGGTGATGACGAGATTGCCGGCTGGAGCGCTGTCGCCGTCGGCGTCGGTGACGACGACCGCGAAGCTGGTGCTCGACGGATCGGTCAGCGTGTTGTCGATCAGCGTATAGGCGTAGCTGATGGTGCCGATGCCGGTGGTTGCATTGTAGACATAGCTGGCCGTCAGCGATCCTGTGGTGCCGTCGGCAAAAGTCTGGGCCGAGCCGGTCAGCACATGGCCACCCAGCGAGACGGTGGTCAGGCCGTCGGGCGAGGTGAAGCCGATGGTGCCCGAAGTGGTCTCGGTGGTTGCAGGCTCGTTGGAGCCGGCCGGTTCGCCGGCGCGTGCCGGCAGGCTGGCTTCATAGACGGTGGTGGTGGCGCCGCCGGCAGCCGGAATGGCGTCGGTCGGGGTTGAATCGCCGATGGCGATGGTCAGCGTGGTGTGCGAGGTGTCGCCGTCGCCGTCCTTGATGGTGTAGGTGAAGACATCGCTGACGCCGCCCTGCGTGCCGGCATCGCGAACATAGGAGTAGGAGCCGTCGGCGTTGAGCGTCAGCTTGCCGTAGCTGCCCTGGACCTGGGTGCCGAGCGTTGCGGCATTGTCGACATCGAGATTGGTGTTGCCGGCGGCAACGCCGACCACGGCAGCGCCATCGGCGCCCTTGACGTCGATGCCGGTGACCGGCGAGGTGGTGCCAACCGCGCTCAGCACATTGCCGGTCTCGGCGGTGAACTGGTTGGACGCAACACTGTCGGTATCGGCGTGTGCAACGGGACCATCATCATTGATGGCAATCGATAGTGTGCTGCTCGAAGAACTCGTATCCTCATCGGTGACGACAACAGCATAGTTCGCAAACAGCTGATCGGCCGCTCCGACCACTCCCGTGCCCGGATGATCGACATTATCGGTGAGCGTGAAGCTGTAGCTCACTGTGCCACCGGCGTTTGTTCCGCTGAAGCCGGTGATCGTCAGCGTGCCGTAGACCGGGCCGCCCGCAATGACGATGGGAACCGCGCCCGAGTTCGAGAGCTGGGCATAGCTGATGCTGGTGGTGCCCACCTGCAGCGACCCCAGGCCGTCCGGAGAGGTGAAAGCGAACGTGCCGCCATTCGTCTCCGAATGATCGGAGTTGTTGGTTGGATTGGCGTCCTGGAGTTCGCCGGAGCCAGCCGGCTCGGATCCGCGAGGTGGAAGCCCTTTTTCGTCAACGACTGTATCGCCGCCGTCCGTTTGTGGCGTTAGCCCCGAAATGGTGACGATATCATCGGCGCCATTGACCGTTATGGTTAGCGAAGCCGGCGCGGTGTCGCCGTCACCATCCGTGAGCGTATAGTCGAAGGTTTCAGACAGGCTCTCGCCGACCGAAAGCGCCTGCACTGCGGCATATGCGGTCGGATTCTGTGCCTGCGTATAGAGCGCATAGCTATAGCTGCCGTCAGCGCCCACCGTCAGCTCGCCGTAGGTTCCTGCTACATGATGATCGGCATCGGCGCCGTCCCAGGTGATCGAGCCCAAGCCGTCGGTGCCGAGGTGATCCGCGTGGCCGTCGGTTGCGTTTGCGTCGGCGCCGCCTACGCCCGTGATCACATTGCCATCTGCCGTGAGCGGCCCTTCTTCTGTGACCGAGTCCTGATCATCTACCGCGACCGGACCGTCATCCTGGAATTCGATGCTCAAGGCGACATGGGATACGGCGGTGCTGGTATCGCCGTCGAAATCGGTGATGGTGGCTTTGACGTGCAGGTCGGCGGCGACGGTCGCGATGTCGTCAAATGCTGCGGTGCTTGAACCGTCGACATTGTGAGCGATCGGTTGATACTGCCCGATCCAGACCGCGCCGGTCGGATCGACATAAACCTTGAACACGTCGATGCCGTTGGCAGAACCGACGAGAACGCCGTCCGCATTTGTCGAGAGCATGATTGCCAGGCCGTCGAGTGTCTTCAGGCCCGAATCGATGTTTGCCAGCGGGTTGCCGTTCGCATCCGTCACCGCAAAGGAGAACGTCGCGTCGTCGTCCGCGCCAACCGACGCATTGAACAGGCCGAGTGCACTGGCTGAAGATTTTGCGTAACCTAGTGCGTCTGGTTCGGTGACCAGGGCAGGCGGGGGAAGCGCGGTGTCGTTGGCCGGATTGGGATCCGCGGCATTGTTGACGCCGGCGGATTCGTCGTGGCTGACCCGGAAGACTTCGGTCTGTGTGGTGACGGTCGTGATCTTGGCTTCGATGCCGAAGATCTTGAACGGGTTGCCGCCAGTCAAGGTCGCATCGGTCCCGCCAGCGTTGGAATCGAAGGTAAAATCGTTGTAGTTGCCCACCTTGAGCTGGTCGAACGGGGTGCTGCCAATGACCTCGACCGTCGCACCATCCGGCACGTCGGCGAAGGCATAGCCCACCTGCACGCCGCCTTCGAAGACAGCCGTGCCGGCGGTCAGCACACCGTTGATGCTCACGGTGAACGGTTCGAATGTGCCACCGTCCTTGGCGCCGATGAACATCACGGCGGCTTCGACACCCTGGGCTTCCGCAACATCGATCGTGAACTTGACCGAGGCGACATCGTACGAGCCGCTGTCGCTGACGCTTGGCGGATTCGGACCGTTGGGTGTGATCACAAGATCATTGACGAAGTCCATCGTCACGATTTCGGGGCCGGTCAAATGCGGATGGGTTTCGTATCCGTCGATGATCTGGCCGTCGCCGACGCCGATCTTGGTACCCGTGGTGTTGACGGAATTGTCGCCTTCGTTGATGTCGATGCCGGTGAGCTTGATGTCGTGATTGCCGGCGCCATCCATGCCGCGAACATCGGTGTTGCCGGCCTGCAGCGTATAGACGATCGTTTCGGTGGTGGTTGTGGTTGTCGTGCCGGCGTCCCGGGCGAGGATCTGCGGAACGTCGTCGAGCACCTGGACCTTGAACGTACCAGCCGCCAGTCCGATGGTGTCGCCGTCGCCATCCTTGGCGACGACGAATGCCGAGAGATCGATCCCGCCATTGGCAAGCGTGTTTTCGGTGCTGTCGCCCGGCAGCGTCGGATGATCGATCTGGTCGATCAGGGTGAAGACATAGGAGCCGTCCGCACCGACGGTCAGGGTGAAAACGGGACGATCCGTGCCCGCCTGATAGCCGGCACCGGCGCCTACATCGACATAGCCGGTCAGGGTCGTGCCGTCGGAGACGATGAGGACGTTGCCGCCTTTCGAATCAAACCCCGAATCCGATGGGGTGGTTTGGGTGACAAGGCCGAAAGCGGAGGTCGCATTAGGGCCGTCAGAGCCGAAGTCGACGATTGCATTCAATGCGCCGGCAGCACCGATGGCAACCGCGGAGTTTGTTCCGGTCACTTCGCCGTCGAGCTGAGGATTGTCGGCATTTCCGGTGGACTGGCTGTTGTGCAGACCATCTTCGTCGACATTCGCGGTGACCTGGGCGGCGCCAATAACCTTCGGCCCGTCATCGTCGAAGGAGAATGCGGAGCCTTGGCCGTTGATCAGGTCGACGGTCGCATTCTCTGTGATGGTGTCGCCGTCGCCGTCCTGGCGCGTCACCTCATACTGCAGCTGAACCTGGCCGCCATTGGTCAGCGCAAGGTTGAGCTCGGAATCGAACTTGTTGCCGTCAGCGCCATGGTTGAGCGCTTCGTAGAGCGTGGTCTGCAGCTGCTCGGCGCCGGGCGCGCCGGTGATCGCGATGGTCAGAACCTGATTGTTCTGCGTGTCGCGGCCGACAATGACGCTGCCTTCGAGGAAGAGCGTAATGGCCCCGCCGTCCGTGGCAATGAGATTCGTGGCAAGGCCACCGGCCGGAATGCCGGTGAAGCTCAAAGCGCCGGTGACGGTTCCAGGACCGTCCGAACCATAGCTGCCGCCGATCGCGAACAGATTGGTCAGTCCGCCCGATACTGCCGTGTTGACCTGTGCCAGGCCGACGCCATCATCGGTGTTGGCGTTGCCGCCAGCGTCTTCAGTCTCGCCGCCATTGTAGCGGTCCGTGCCAACCGTCTCGTCGAGCTCGACGGAAAGCAGCCCAGCGGCTCCATCGTGGGCGCCGACCGTTAGGCTTGGTCCATCGTCGTCGAAGGAGAATGCCGAGCCTTGGCCGTCGATCAGGTCGACGGTCGCCTTCTCTGTGATGGTGTCGCCGTCGCCGTCCTGGCGCGTCACCTCATATTGCAGCTGAACCTGGCCACCATCGGTCAGCGCAAGGTCAAGCTCGGAATCGAACTTGTTGCCGTCGGCGCCATGGTTGAGCGCTTCATAGAGCGTGGTCTGCAGCTGCTCGGCGCCCGGCGCGCCGGTGATCGCAATGGTCAGAACCTGATTGTTCTGCGTGTCGCGGCCGACGATAACGCCGCCCTCGAGGAACAGTGTGATGGCGCCGCCATCGGTGGCAGTGAGATTCGTGGCAAGGCCACCGGCCGGAATGCCGGTGAAGCTCAAAGTTCCGGTGACGGTTCCAGGACCGTCCGAACCATAGCTGCCGCCGATCGTGAACAGATTGGTCAGTCCGCCCGATACTGCCGTGTTGACCTGTGCCAGGCCCGGACCAGCATCATCCGTGTTGGCGTTGCCGTCGGCGTCTTCGGTCTCGCCGATAGCGCCATTGTAGCGGTCCGCGCCAACCGTCTCGTCGAGCTCGACCGAAAGCAGGCCAGCGGCTCCATCGTGGGCGCCAACCGTAAGGCTTGGCCCGTCATCGTCGAAGGAGAATGCCGAGCCGTTGCCGTCGATCAGATCGACGGTAGCCTTCTCGATGACGGTGTCGCCGTCGCCGTCCTGGCGCGTCACCTCATATTGCAGCTGAACCTGGCCGCCATTGGTCAGCGCAAGGTTGAGCTCGGAATCGAACTTGTTGCCGTCGGCGCCATGGTTGAGAGCTTCATAGAGCGTGGTCTGCAGCTGCTCGGCGCCCGGCGCACCGGTGATCGCAATGGTCAGAACCTGATTGTTCTGCGTGTCGCGGCCGACAATCACTCCTCCTTCGAGGAAGAGCGTAACGGCGCCGCCGTCGGTGGCAGTGAGATTCGTGGCAAGGCCACCGACTGGAATGCCGGTGAATGCCAACTGCCCGGTCGTGCTGCCCGGTCCGTCTGCACCGTAGACGCCGCCAACGGCGAACAGCGAAGAAAGGCCACCCGCCAGGCCGGTCGTCACCTGGGCCAGGCCAACGCCGTCATCGGTGTTGGCGTTGCCGCCGGCATCTTCAGTCTCGCCGCTATTGTAGCGGTCGCCGCCGACCGTCTCGTCGAGCTCGACTGAAAGCAACTGTCCCGCTTGCACAGTTGCCTGGACGGAAAGCGTTGGGCCGTCATCCAGCACACCGATATTGAGGGTCGCGGTGGCCGGCTCATTGTCTGTGTCTGTAACCACGACGGCAAAGCTGTCGGAAACCCCCTCGGTCGTTCCGGTCGATAACTTGTCGTGATGATCAAGAGTGTTGTCGGCAAGGGTATAAACCCAGCTATAGCCGTTCGTCGGATTGCCGGTGACCACGAGCGTGCCGTATTGCCCGGCAACGCTGCCGCCGTTGGTCACGTCCACACCGTCAATGACAAGCGTCCCGATGCCATCACCCGAGACGATGTTGAAGGTCCCTGAAACCTGCTCGGCGGTGCTGGCCGGATCCGTCCCGTCGGAAAGCGCGGCCTCGTTGACGACAAATCCGGAGCCAATGTCGATTGTCGGCGTCGTATCTTCTTCCCTGACCCCGATCGTCAGCTCACGCGGCTCCAGCCGTCCAAATTGCAGGTCCGTCGGCGGCAACAATGCGGAAATATCGAAGCCGTCGCCGATACCACCTGGGGGAATGGTGAAGTCGCCGCCGGCACTGCCTGGGGCGCCTCCGGGGCCGGCCGATATCGAACCATCAGCACCGAAGGCGACATCGACGTGGCTCGCTTCAAGAGCGGCCAGCAAGGCCACGCGCGGAACTTCGACATCACCGATGATGAAGGTCGGCACGTTGAGCGCGCCATCCTTGATGAGGATGACTGAACCGTCGGCCTGTTCCAGCAACAGATTGTGGCCGTCGACCTTGATGTTGTCGATGGAGACGTCCGCCGGAAGTTTCACGATGTTGCTGGCGTCGGCCACGTATTCATGCGGCGCGGCTGCCGCCGGCGCTTTCGCCTCCGCGGGTGCTGCCGGCTGAACGGGTGCGCCACTGCCGACATCGACCGGTACCGGCTCGGCAGGCGCCGCCTGAGCGGCCTGCGCTACCTGGATGCCTGCCTGCGATGGCGGGCCGCCATGTTCATGTGAAGAGTGCTCGTCCCAAGAATTCGAGACGGTATCCAAATCGTTACTCGTCGTCATCGCCAAACCCCTCCGGCATTTCCCGGATAGAGACAGTGACGACTTCTGCTTTGCAACTGTCCCGCACTCAATTTCATATATCCTGTTATGCAAGTCTCGGCATTTTTCACGTAAGGTAAACCCGGAAGATATAATCTGATATGCATTGGGCGCGCCGCGCCTCGTTTGATATCCGCCGGCTGAGCTGGATTGGTGAAAGAAGTATAAAATTGAATAAAGTTTTACGCAAAATAGATCTTCCCGATTGAAGGAAACTTATCCACCTTCCTTTCCAGTAATTTGAGACAAGATTGGTACCGTCCACAGTCAAGAGGTGGGCGTTATGAAAAAAGAAAAATCTGCCCTGGGAATAACCGGGCTCAGGCTCCTCCTGCTGGCAATGGCGATCACAAGCCTGCCGCAGCCATCATCCGCGAAAGCAATTACCGTGAATGCCGGCGCTGCCGCTGGAGTTCTGGCGGCGGTCGAAACCCCTTCCAGTCTCGGCGGCGTTTCGCTGGCTCGGCCGCAGCCATGGCAGCCGGTTTCAGCCTACCGGATCGGCATGATTTTCAGCAGCTATGGTCCTGTTGCCGTTGATGAAAAGCGTGGTTCTTCGATCGCGCCGCCCGCCGCCGGGATCGACCTGATCCAGACGGCGGCGATCATTCCCGGCGTGTTCGGTTCTGTTGCCCTGTCGATGCGCAATTTCCCGGTTTCGGCGCGCTGGGCGCCGGTCTACAAGGCAATTGTCGACTGTACCGCGAGCAGCGCGTGCGAACGCAATAACAGCGCCTTTGCCGAGATAGTCAAGGCAGCCGGGAACAAGCGCTTCATCGATAAGTTGTTCTTCGTCAACTCAAGTATAAATCGCGCCATCGCCTACAAGAAGGACAGCGTGGTTTACGGCAAGCTCGACTACTGGGCCAAGCCCCGGGAAATCCTTGAGCGGCGGGCAGGGGACTGCGAGGATTTCGCCATCCTCAAGATGGCTGCGCTGCTGCATGCAGGCATCCCGGCGCAGAGCATGTCGCTGGTCGTCTTGCAGGATCGCAAGCGCGGTTTCTTTCATGCCGTGCTGTCGGTCAGCACCGGCAGCGGCGTCTTCATTCTCGACAGTTTGAGCAATGTAGTTTCCCGCGATACAGACCTGCCGACCTACGTGCCGCTGTATTCGTTCAGCACCGATCGCGCGTGGATCCATGGCGCGAAGACCGGTTCTGCTCAAATAGCCGATATCAAGGGCGGCCTTTCGACGGTCGCGCCTGGTGAAGGTGTGCAGCCGTAAGCTCTCATCAGAGAGTCTTGAGCGCTCTATCTCTTGTTTGACGCAATTTTCCACGGAAACCGCTCACACTTTTCCCGGAATTGCTCTAGCCGCCGAAGACGAACGCCATCAGCAGTTCCGGCTCGACCACCGGCGCCCGCACCGCGCTCAGTTGACCGCGGTAGCGGCGGTCGCCGGCGCCTATGACGAAACCGGTCGCGACCGGCGTCTCGCCATTGGCGTCCAGCCTGGCGAATATGTCGGCGACATTGAGGTCCAGCGCCAGCTTGAGATCCTGGCGCGCGTCCTCGTTCGGCGCCACCGGCAATTGCCGCCGCACCAGCTGCTGGAACGGCGCATTGAAGGTCAGGATCTTCTTCGACGATGCCAGGGCAAAGGCCGGCGAGGGACAGGCGACGAGAATGGCGTTGATGGTCTTGATCGACGCGAGCCTCTGCAAGGTGACGTTCTGGTCGGCCAGTCCACGCATGCAGGCTACGCGGATTGCCGATGTCAGGTTTCCGGCGTTGGCGTGGCTCTCTGCAATTTCCTCGATCAGTGTGCCGATCGTGCATTTGCGGCTTTCCGCCATCTGCTTCAGCGAAGTCCAGAACGCCCTCTCCAGACGAATGCCGCGGCGCGTGCCGCCACGCGCCACAACCCGGAACTCGAGACCGAAATCCTCACTCGCCAGCGGTGGCAGCAGCCGGTCGCGATCGACCGGGCGGGAGATCGCACTATCGCTCACTCATTGCCTCCTCCCGCGCCTTGTTGATTGGTTTCAGAAGGTAGGTGAGAATCGTCTTGCGTCCGGTCTTGATGTCGACCGAACAGATCATGCCGGGGATGATCGAATAGGTCTTGCCGTCGCGTGTCAGGGTCGATTTGTCGGTGGCGACACGCACCTGATAGTACGGTTCGCCGGTCTTCTGGTCGACAAGGCTGTCGGCAGTGATGTTCGACACCTTGCCTTCGATGCCGCCGAAGATCGAGAAGTCATAGGCGGTCACCTTGATCAGGGCATCCTGGCCCGGCCGGATGAAGGCGACGTCCCGCGGTGAGACCCGGGCTTCGACCAGCAGGGTCTCGGACGTCGGCACGATACCCGCGACGACCGCGCCGGGCTGGACGAAGGCGCCGACCGTGTTGATGTCAAGCGTGTTGACGATACCATCGACAGGCGAACGGATATCGGTACGCGCCACCTTGTCGGTGGCACCGCGTATCGTCTCGTCCACCACCGAGAGATCGGCCAGCGCCTGCGTCAGATCGCTGAGCGCTTCCTGTTGCAGCTGGAGGCCAAGTTCGTCGACCTGAAGCTTGGCTTCCGTGATGGCAGACCTGGCTTTCTTGATGGTCTCTCCGGCAAGCGTCAGCTGACCATTGAGCTCGGTCTGCTCGCGCTCGACGCGGAGCTGCTCGGTTCGCGCCATCAGGCCTTTCTTGACCATCGCTTCGACCAGCTTCGCCTCCTGGTCGCTGACAGCCAGGTTCTTGGTGAGGCGATCGGCATTGGCGTTGGCTTCGTCGAGTTCCTTCTCACGCTGATCGAGGCGCGACTTGAGAACCGACAGTTTGACTTCGAAGTTGTCGCGCCGCGCGATTAGCAGCTTCTGCTCGTTGTCGCAGATTTCCGGCGCCACCTTCTGAATCTCGGGCGGGCACGGAAACGCGCCCTCTAGACTTCCGGTCTGTTCGAATTTGAGCCGTGCAATGCGCGTCTGCAATGCCCGCGCCTTGGCCTGCTGCTCGCCAAGGCTGGAAGTGTTGAAGGTGTTGTCGAGACGAATGATGAGGTCATTCTTCTTGACGACCTGACCGATCGTCACGGCGATTTCCTGAACCACGCCCGGCTCGCTGGCCTGGATGATCTGGGTCTTCGACGCCGGTATGATCTTGCCGTCGCCGCGTGCGATTTCATCGACCTCGGCAAAGGACGCCCAGGCTACCGAACTCGCAAAGAGCGCTCCGATAATGAATATCGAAGCCGATGCAAAAAGCGGCGGACGGTCTTCCCTGGCTAGCATTTACCACGTCCCGACGTGCTGTATTCACGCATAATTCTGTTCGTCAGGCGCTTGTTTTCTGCAGCGCCTGTATCACTTGGTCTTTCGGTCCATCGGCAACGATCTTGCCCTGCTCGATGACAATCAGGCGGTCGGCCAGCTCGAGCATGCTGAAGCGGTGCGTCGAAACGATCAGCGTCGTGTTGCGATCGAAAGCCACTTTGAGCTGCTTGATCAGCTGGCGTTCGGAAGCCAGATCCATCGAGCCGGACGGCTCGTCCAGGAACACGATCTTCGGTTTGGTCAGCAACAGGCGGGCAATTGCCATTGTCTGCCTCTGACCGCCCGAGAGATTGGTGCCGCGCTCGCCGACATTCATGTCGTAGCCTCGCGGATGGCGGGAGACGAAGTCGTCGACGCCGGCAGCCTTGGCCGCGTCGACGATCTGCTCATCGGTCGCCTCCGGGCACGCCATCAGGAGATTTTCCTTGATGGTGCCGGAAAACAGATCGTTGGCTTGCGCGACGATCCCGACCGCGGCGCGAACCTCCGATGGGTGATATTGACGGATGTCGATCCCGTCCAGCAGCAGCTCGCCGGAGGTCGGCAGGAAAAGCCTGCCGATCAGCCGCCCCATGGTCGTCTTTCCCGAGCCTATGCGGCCGATGATGCCGATCCGCTCACCGGGCTTCACCGAGAAATTCAGGCCGGTCAGCACTTCGTTTTCGGAACCCGGGTAGACAAAGCCGACATTCCTGAATGCCATTGCACCGTTGCGAATGGGGCGGTTGACGAAACCAACCGTGTCCGGCCGATCCTCAGGCTGCGCCATGATCGAATTCACCATTCGCAGGGACAGCATCGCCTGGCGAAGTCTGGACAAGGTGATCGCAATCTGCCCAAGCGGGGCGACCGCCCGGCCTGCCAGCATGACGGTGCCGATGATGGCGCCGGTCGAGACATGCCCTTCCGAAAAGGCATAGGCGCCGGCCACGATCAAAGCGACGGTGACCATCTGCTGGATGGCTTGGGTTATGTTGCCGGCGGCAGCCGAAAGCTGTTTGATCCTCTCGGACGTGTTGGATGCGTTCTTGGAATGCTCCGCCCATTTTCGCAGAAGGTACGCCTCTGCCCGGAGCGATTTGATCGTTTCCAGCGTGGAGATGGATTCCACCAGCAGGGCCTGGCGCTGCGAAGCCTCGTTCATGGAAGCGGCAACGCGTTTGCCGATGCGCCGTTGCGTGATCAGCCCGACGATCACCGAGGCGACAAAGGCAATGGCCGGTATGACCACCAGCCAACCGCCTATCGCATAGATGACAACAAGAAAGACGAAGACGAAGGCCGTGTCGATGAAGATGCTGATGGTGTTCGACGTGAAAAACTCGCGCACGAACTCGTACTGCGTCACCCGATTTGCATATTCGCCGGTTGAGCCGGGCCGTGCCGACAAGGACGAGTTCAGAACCTTCTCGAACAGCATATAGGAGATGCGAAGATCGGCCTTGCGGCCGGCATAGTCGATCAGCGACGCTCTGGCGGTCTTCAAGAGCAGGTCGAACAGAATGACCGCGCCGATCCCGATCGACAGCACCCAGAGCGTCGATATCGCCTTGTTCGGCAAGATCCTGTCGTAGACATTCATGGTGAAGATCGGTGAGGCAAGAGCCAACAAATTGATGAATACCGCTGACAGGATGACCTTGGAATAGGTGCGCCAGAACGGCCCCATTGTGCCGGTCAGCCAATGTCGCCGCTCGATCTTGGCCGCAGAACCGACGCTCATCGCCTCGACCGCGTTGGCATAGGTTATCGAGAACGAAACGCCGCCACTGATATAACTTCCGGAAAACTCGGATTTGCTGATTGTCGTGCGGCCGTCTTCCTGGGGAGCGGTCGTAAATCCACCGTCCTCGGTCTGGGCAAGCAGCGCTACAGGCAACTGGCTGACGCGAAACAGAATGGCGGGAAGGTCGATGCGTCCGCGAAGAAAGTCGCGATGGCTGAATTCCGTGATTTCAAGACCGATGCGTTCGGCAAGATGCCGGATGGCGTCGATATCGATGCGGGTGTCTGACAGCGGCACGCCGGCAAACAGCACGGTCTCGGAACTCGGCCTGCCGAGGTACCCAGCAACAGCGGAGAAGCAGGCCTTGAACGCCTCTTTTGGGGAGAGGATTTTGGGTTGTGGGTTCACGATTGGCCCGCAGGACTATCGTTCGTCCTTGACCTTCCTACTTCTTTCTTACCGGTGCGAGGATGTCGAAAGGCAGATCGTTCGTCTGCTCCGACGGCGTGCGCGCATAGGTTTCGGTGTCGGCCGTTTCAGGCGCATTGAACTCGGCCTTGGCATAGGCGGTGGCCTGTTTTGCCGGCTGAAGATTCATGGTCTTCAGCAACTGCCCGGTTGCCGCCAGCAGCCGGTACTGCGCGAAAAGCGACGCGTAGGATGCGGTGTCGGCAAGCGTAGCTGTGTTGAATCGCGTGTTCTGCGCGTCGAGCACGTCGAGCAGCGAGCGCTGTCCGACCTTGAACTGCTCGCGATAGGACGCCACCAGCCTTTCGTTGGCGGCAGCCTGAAGCTTCAATGTCTTTGCCAGATCGGCCTGCCGGAAGCGGCGATCCCATGATGTACGGACGGCTTCCTCGATCTCGCGCAGGACCTGGTGCAGCACAAGGCGCTGCTCGCTGGTGCGGCGGACCTGCTCTTGCTCGTTGGCTTTGTCGATGCCGCCGCGATAGAGGTTCCAGCGCAGCACCAGCCGCGCCTGCAGGTCGCTGGCGTCGCCATCGTCGCCGTCGATGTCATAGCCGCCGCGGGCGCGGCCTTCGGCGATGACGGAGGGCCCGAATTTCGCCCGCGCCGCATCCACCAGGGAGGCGGCGGCGTCGATATCGCTGTTGGCCATGTGGACGCGCGGATTGTTCTGTCGCGCCAGCCCTAGCGCGTCGTCGAGCGACCTTGGCAGCGCGCTCGAGACATCGCTTGGCCTTGACGCGTTGGTCAGCGGCTTACCGACCGTCTTGAAGAACCGTATCTTGGAAGCCTCCAGTTCTTCGGTCGCCTCCTGCATACGTGCCTTGGCAGCGAACAGCCGCTCCTCGGCCTGCTGGCGATCAGCCTCGTTCAACGCGCCGCCTGCAATACCTTGCCGGATGTCGCCGAGGATTGCCTGGTGAAAGCCCAGATTCTTCTTCGCTTCTGAAACGATCGAAGCCTGCAGCATGTATTCGAGATAGTCCTGGACGACAGACAGTCCAATGAATTCAGACCGTTCCAGCACCCGGAACGATGCGCCGTCGACCCGCGACGCCTGACGATTCAGTTCCGCCCGCCTTGCGCCGCTGTCATAAAGCGTCTGCGTGACAACGACATCGGCTTCCGCCGGATAGAGCGCGTCATCCTCTATGGACAGCGAACGCCGGGAGGAATTGTCGAGACGACGAACCCCCGCCGACGCCTCGACATCGACGCTGGGAAGATAAAGTCCCTTCGCTTGGCGTAGCTCGAATTCGATTGCTTCGCGGTTTTCGATCGCTTGGCCAATTTCGGGGTTGGACTCCACCGCAACCGCCATCGCCTCCTGGAGAGTGAGCGCGTGAGCATTCCCACAGCTCAATATGGCGACCGTCGTCAGCAGGCCAAGGCGCTTGCCAATGGCCGGCATAACTATTGTTTTCATTTTGCCCATCCCAACGTTTCCCCGCGCCCTTATCCCCGGGCGCTACAACTCAAGCGTGATTGTTCACAAATTTACAAAATATGTGAGCGCTTATTGATTTAGTGACCGGTAAAACGCTGAGTTCAAGCCATAAATCTAAAGAATGTAGCAAAAATAGCACATAAAGATACTCAGGTGCGGTTTCTGGCAACAGCCATCCGGGTTCGCGCAGGCAAAGGAGAATGCTCCCCGGGGAAGGGACCGCAGTGGCAACTTACAACCAATCTGCTCAGATAGCCTGACTATTTCTGGGGCGCATATTCATCTGCGAGCCCACATGGCAATTGGTTGGCAACAGGATGAACTTCGAGGCAAGTGAGCCCGTCCTAATCCGGCGCGTCGACTCGTAAATCCGTTCCACGGATTACAACTGCCTGCAAGCTGCCGCATGTTCGTACTTCCCAAGTCTCATCGGCCATATCGAGACGCTAGACCGTCAGCTGGTCGCGCGGCTGTTGCCACAGCTGCCGATCTGCAACCGGCCCCAATTTCCGACGTTCTGGACCTGGTCTCCCAAGGTTTGGAAAACGAGGTCAGCTATGGTCGGCAGTTCGGGGTCGCGGGAGCATACGGGAAGCTTTCAGATTTTGGCCCACGAAGAACTCAACAAAATCAACGATTTTCATTCGCCCTCCGGGCCCACCATAGCCATTGATTTTGAAACGCGCAAATGCACCTGGAGCAGTGACGGTAATTTCGAAAAGTGTTGGGCGCGGCTGTCGAACGCCACAAACTGCAAAAAATCGTCCGATTGATCCCGATAGTTGGTGAAACCTCAAAATATTTTTTGCGCCGATTTTTCCTTTAAATCAAAAGGGTAATTTTTTGACGGTTCTGGTGGCGGACTTTTTTGCTGTGATGGAAAATACTGACAGTCGTTCAATGGGTTATAGGCTGTATAAACAATCGAGTGGGAATGATTCAGGCCCACTCAAACGCCGCCGAAAATACGCCAATCTGACGTAACGCGCTGAAATAAAAACAAATCCTTTCAGGATGATCAGCGACAATCGGTGCTTAGAGATTGCCTTTGACGGACCGCCTGACGGACCTTCCGCATATTCCGCGGCTATCGCAAGAGTGCCGGGCGTTTTTGCGTACTGGCCGAGGTCCCTTGCTTGGCAAGTTCCTCCGCGACAAGGATCTGCTCGACAGCATTTTCGTCGCTATTGCCCATGCGGAGCCCCGGAGGATCAAAACCGGTTAGCAGCATGATGCCGACGGTTCAGAGCAAGCGACTCAGATTCCCGATTTGCTCAGAGTCTCCCAGCCTATGGCTCTCCGTGCAGCGGGCCTTGAGCGTCTGGCTCGACCTTTTTGAAAGCTCGCCTCCAATCGCTGGACGAGTTTGGCGGCAAGGCTAGTCGTCTCCATCGGTGTTATGATCGATGCCAGGGAGGCCGCCTGGACCATGGCGTGAACTCATTGCCGTATGCTGGCAGTGCAAGGCAATGAACTGACTGCACAACATGTAGGTGCATTCGTGGATCAAATTTCCAGATAGCCAAACAGCGCGCGTATCTCGATTAGGTGGCAAGGAGTTGCGAAAGCTATGTTCGCAGTTTGAGAATCGTCCGATATGCCGCACAACGATGCCGGCAAGACGAGCCGAGGATGATCTGACGCAATGTTCAGATCCAAGAAGGACGGTTACCTGTGGCCCAGAAAGGAATCACACTAAAGGACGTTGCCGCAGCGGCTAAGGTGTCGCGCGCCACGGCCGCCCGGGCGCTCAACAGCTATGGTTACGTTGGCGACGAGACGGCGCTCCGCGTGGTTGAGGCAGCCGAAAGGCTGGGCTATCGGGCCAACCTCGTCGCGCAGGCGCTGCGCAGCGGACAATTGCCGATCATAGGCTTCGTGCCCGGCGATATCCAGAATCCGTTCTTCGCCCGAATCGCGCACGACATAGAGGTGGAACTGCGCAAGCACCGCCACAATCTTCTGATTGCCAGCAGCGAGGAGAATGTAGAACAGGAGAAAGAACTGCTTGAGAGCCTTCGCTCGCTCAGCATTCGCGGCTTCATCCTTGCCCCAACGTCTGCAACCGACAGCCAGCATATCGTGCAACTGGCTCGCGAAGGCGCACCGATCGTGCTCATCGACCGCGTGGTAAAGGACCTGCAATGCGACAGCGTCGTCGTCGACAACGAGGGCGGGGCACGCGAGGCAGTGGACTATCTGGTTGGCAACGGTCACCACCGGATCGGTCTTTTGCGCGACGAGTCACGCATCTTTACGGCACAGGAACGCTTGGCTGGCTACCAAAACTCGCTCCACTCGCATGGGATCGCAATCGATGAAGCGCTCATCGGCGTATCGCGCTCGACCGTCGAGCACGCCATCGAAGCCACGATCCGCCTGTTCAGCCGGCGCAATCGCCCGACCGCACTGTTCACGGTGGACAGCCTCATGACGCAAGGCGCGCTTCTTGGCCTGCGTTCAATGGGGCTCTCGATTCCGCATGATGTGTCGGTGGTTGGCTTCGATGACTTCAACCTCGCCACGTTCACCGATCCGCAGATAACGGTCGTGGCGCAACCCATCTCCGAGATCGGACCGCTCGCCGCCAGATACCTGCTGGAGCGGCTTGCCGGCAAAAAGGTTGCACCGCGCCGTACCCGATTTCAGACCCGCTTGATCGTACGCGGATCGGTTGCCCGGCGCGCTGTGCGCTAAAGAGCAAACCCCTCGATTTCGGAGAATTTCGTCTAAAGGACTTGCCATTGGCGAAATTGCGTGCCCATTATTGCTTGTGAGATCGATCTCACATCGGGAAAACGAGCTAGACGGCCCACCGACGCCTAAGGCGGGCTAGACGCCTGTAACATGCGAAATACAAGGAAAACGTCATGCTGAACTTCGATAGGGACCGCTTCGTGAAGATCCAAAGCGGGGCCGTCGCCGTCGCAGGTGAGGTTCGCTCACTGATGCGCACACTGCTGGCAGATGGCGTCGAGCGGCTGTTTTTCATGGGCACCGGCGGCGTGCAGCTTCTAACCTTGCCCGCGATCGAGTTGGCGCAGCGCTGTTCCACCTTCCCGGTGAGCGGTGCCTATCCGGCGCAGGTCGTGATCGATCCGCCCGCCGGTCTCGACAGCAAGGCCGTGGTGGTCATCCCGTCCTTGTCGGGCACGACCAAGGAAGGCGTCGAGCTCATGGTCTTTCTGAAAAAACGTGGTGTGCGCACGATTTCGCTCACCGGCCATTCGGATACGCCAATCGCACGGGAGGCTGACCACAATTTCACGAACTTCGCCGAAGACGACACCTCGTCGGAATCCTTCTACCTGCAGACGCTGCTGATCGTCCTGGCCCTGCTGGAAGAGCGCGGCGAATATGATGATTTTGATGGCACTGTCGCCGAACTCAAACTGCTGCCGGATCTGCTTGCCGACGCCAAGGCTGCCTTTGAGGACAGGGCGGCCGAACTGGCCCAGACAATCAAGGACGATACCTATCACATCTTCACCGGCGCCGGCTCGGTGTGGCCGGAGGCACACTATTACGGCATGTGCATCCTCGAAGAGATGCAGTGGATTCGCACCCGCCCGGTGCACGCCGCCGACTTCTTCCACGGTACGCTCGAGTTGGTCGAGCCGGGCGTCAGCGTTTTCGTGTTCAAGGGCGAAGATGCCCTTCGGCCCCTGGCCGACCGGGTCGAGAACTTCGCCAAGCGCTACACGGACCGCGTTCGCACGCTGGACGCGGCCTCGGTCAAGTTGCCGGGCATCTCCGCAAAGGTCCGCGGCATGATCTCGCCGGTTCTGCTCGCCACCTTGCTCGAGCGGCTGAGCGCCCATCTCGAGGTGCTGCGCAACCACCCGCTGACCACCCGTCGCTACTACAAACGCGTGGAATATTGATCCCCTCTCACCTCTGAAGGAGCTATCCATGAAACGTTCGCTGCAAATCGTGGCGGTCACGGTGGCCGCGGTATCATCATTGGGGTTGTCGATAAGCGGCAGTTCCGCCGCTTCGCCGGCTGTCACGGCCGACCCAAACGCCAAGGTGGAATACACCGGCACGCTTTCGGTCCTGACGAAGTTCGGGCTGCAACAGCTGTCGCCCTATTTCGTCAACCTGGCACAGGCCTATGAGAAGCTCCATCCGGATGTGAAGGTCGAACTTATCCAGGAGAGCGACGACAGCGTGAAGGGCAAGACCAAGACGCTGGTCGCTTCCAACTCGCTGCCCGATATCTATTTCTCCTGGACAGGCAGCTGGGGTGGCAATTTCGTGCGCGGCAATCGCGCCGTTGATCTCACGCCCGTCATTGCTGCCGATACCGAGTGGGGCAAGTCGCTGTCTCCAGCCGCCGTCAAGGCGTTCCAGTACAACGGCAAGTTCTATGGCATTCCGCTTTACCAGGATGCCAAGTTCATGGGCTACAACAAGCAGATCTTCGCCAAGCTCAGCCTCAAGGCACCCGGCACTTTCGAGGAATTGCTGACCAGCTGCGACGCCATCCGCAAATCCGGCGTGACACCGATCTCCTTCGGCAACAAGGAGGCCTGGCCGGCAATCCACTTTGCAGGCCAGCTGCTCGCCTACAACGTGCCGCAGGCAACGCTGGAACGCGACTTCGATCCGGCCACCGCCCAATACACCGACCCAGGCTATATCGCAGCACTCAAGCAGTTCAGCCAGCTTGTCGAGCGCTGCACCGATGGCGCCGGCGTCAACGGCACATCCTATGCCTCGGCTCTCCAGGCCTTCACCAACGCCCAGTCGGCCATGTACTACCAGGAGATCATCGAGTTCGATCAGGCCGCCACGCCGGAGTCGGCGTTAAAGCCCGCCGATTTCGGATTCTTCCGGCTGCCGGTGCCCGCCGGCGCCAAGGGTGACGCCAAGTCGATCGAGGGCGCGCCGGAGGGCTACATGATCAATGCGGCATCGAAGAACATCCCGCTGGCGATCGATTTCATGAAGTTCGTGACTTCGAAGGAAAATGCGCAGGTGCTGTCTGCGCCACCCTATGGCCAGCCGAGCGCCACCATCGGCGGCGCCTCGGAATCGAACATGAGCGCGGCTGTGGTCGATGGCCTCAAGGATATCAACGCCGCCTCATACCTCATGCCCTGGCTGGATACGGCCAACCCACCGCGCGTCGCCGCCGTCTGGCTGTCCAGCCTGCAGGCGCTGGCGGGCGGCTCGATGACGCCCGAGCAAGTGATGGACGAGGTGCGCAAAGCCGCATCCGCGGCCAAATAAAGCAGGCGAGCATGGCAAGGGCCTCGGACACAGTGGACAGCGGCGCCGACATCGGCGTCGCCAGGCCGCAACGGCCAAAGAGCCGGCGGGCCTGCTTCGCCAACCTGTTGTCGTTGCGATGGGCGGCGATCGCGCTCATCCTCATCGGCTGGTTCGTCTATTATCCGATCGTCGACAATTTCATCGTCAGCACCACCGACCAGGACATCTACACCGGCGAGGTCACCAATGTCGGCCTCGCCAACTACGACCGGCTGCTGCATGACCCGGTCGTGCTGCTGGCGCTGTGGAACAACTGCCTCTACGCTCTCATCTCCGTCATCTTCCAGGTCTTCGGCGCGTTCCTGCTGGCGGCCATTATCGAGGACCTGAAAAGCGAAAGCTGGCGCCGGCTGTGGCGCGCCGTCTATTTCGTGCCGTCGGCAATCTCGATCACAGTGACCGGCCTGCTGTTTTATTTCATCTACCAGCCGCAGATCGGCTTGCTGGATGCCGCGCTCAGCCGTGTTGGACTGAGCCAGCTCGTCATGCCTTGGCTCGGCAATGAGCACACCGCCATCTATGCCATCATCGCCATGAGCCAATGGCAGGGTTTTGGCTATTCGACGCTGCTGTTCGCCATTGCCATCCAGAAGATCCCGCGCGACCTCTACGATGCCGCAACGATCGACGGCGCGGATCCGCTTCGCCGCCTGTGGAGCATCACCTTTCCGCTCACCCGGGAAATGACGGGGTTGATGATCATCGTCACCATCACGGGCGCGTTCCAAGTGTTCAACGAGGTTATGGTGATGACCGCGGGCGGGCCCAACAACAGCAGCCAGGTGCTGGGCACGTGGCTCTACCAGAAGGCCTTCATCGAGGACAATTTCGGCTATGGCGCGGCGATTGCCGCCGTCATCTTCATGTTGACCATGCTCACAGGCGCGGCACAGCTCTGGTACACCAAGCGCCGCCGGGTGCAGCTATGAGTGCGATGGTCGCAGCCGGTCGCAGCCGGCACGTCAATGTGTGGTCGGTCATAGCCAGGACATTGCTCTATTCGTTCCTGGTCTGCCTCGGTGTCGTCGTCATCTATCCGCTGATCTGGATGGCGCTGAGCGGCTTCAAGGACAATGCACAGATCTTCGGCGATCCCTTCGCCCTGCCCACCCGTTGGTCGTGGAACAATTACCTGCAAGCGTGGAACCAGGGCGTGCGTGGCTACGTGACAGTCTCGGTGCTGGTGACCGTCGCTTCGGCTATATGCACCGTGCTGATCAGCGCCTGGACGGCCTTCGGCCTGACCCGCACCAAGATGCCGGCAAAGCCGCTGGTTGTTGCCATCGTTCTGGGCGGCTTGATGCTGAGCCCCACCGTGGCGATCATTCCACTGGTGAAGATGTTGCAGGCGCTCGGTCTCTACAACACCTACTGGGCACTGATCATTCTCTACACGGCGTTCCGTGTGCCGTTCACCACCTTCCTCATCCGCGCCTACATGCTGGATCTGCCTGAAGACATCGACGAGGCGGCGACGATGGATGGCGCCAGCGAGGGTCAGATATTCTGGCGCATCACCTTGCCGCTGTGCCGGCCGATCATCATTTCCTGCGTCATCCTGCACGTCCTGTTCGCCTGGAACGAATATCTCTTCGCCATGATCTTCACGAGCGGCTCGGATGTGCAGACGCTGCCGGTCGGACTGACGTCGATCATGGCAACCCACGGGACCAACTATGCCGTGGTGTTCGCGGCCATGACGATCTCGGCGCTGCCTATCGTGATCGTGTTCTTTGCCGCACAACGCTACTTCATCCGTGGCTTGGCCGAAGGCATCGGCAAATAACAATTCCCGAAAGGAGCCTTCATGCCGCAGCTCGCTGCTCATCAGCTGATCGGAGCCAATTTCAGCTTCCAGCACTTCCCCTTCGATGAGGTCGCCAGGACGATCCGAGGCTTTGGCCTGCGCGAGATCGAACTGTGGGGGATTGCCCAGCATCTGGACCTGTTCCACGCCACGGACGCGCGTGTCGAATCCGTTCGCCGGGTACTCGCCGGCAACGAGCTGTCGGCCTGGTGCTTTACGCCTGAGCAGGTGTTGTATCCAATCAACATTGCCTCCGGCGACGCCGCACTGCGCCAGGACAGCATCGAGCGGTTTTGCCGTGCAGCCGACATCTGCGCGGCGCTTGGCGCCCGCTATCTCTTCCTGACGCCCGGCCGGGGCTACGAGAGCGAACCCCGGCAACCGGCATGGGACCGCGCGGTCGGTTCGATCGGCGAGATCGCCCGGCGCGCCGCCGCAAACGGGGTGCGCTGCCTGCTCGAGCCGTTGCAGCGGTTCGAGAGCAACCTCGTCAATGATGCGGCAGGCCTGCGCCAAATGCTGGACGAGGTGGGCGCTGAAAACATCGACGTCGTGCTGGACACTGTCGCCATGGCCACGGCCGGCGACACCGTGGCCGGCTATGTCGACCTGTTCGGCTCGCGGCTGGCGCATGTCCATCTGGTCGACGGCACACCAGGCGGGCATCTGGTGTGGGGGGATGGTACGCTGCCGCTCGGCCACTATGTCAGCGAGCTCGCGCGCCTGGGCTATGCCGGAAAGTTCACCTTCGAGCCGTTCGGCAACGGCTCCTACGCGCTCGATCCGGTAAAAGCCTGGACACGCTGCCTTGGCGCCATCGCGCCATACCTCAATTGCGCAACGGTGCCGGCATGACGTCGAAGAAGCTTATCGCGGTCGGGGACAATTGCCTTGATGCCTATTTGACCAACAACTTGATGACGGTGGGCGGCAACGCCTTGAATGTCGCGGCGCAATGGCGGCGCAACGGCTGGTCCGCGCGCTATTTCGGCGCCGTCGGGAACGATCCCGAAGGCGACGTGGTGCTTGCTGAGCTGGCAGGTGCCGGCCTATCCCCCGACGACGTCGAACGGCGTCGCGGCGATACGGCCGTCACCTTGCTGCGCGATGAATCCGGCGACCGGAAGTTCCTGCACGAATCCTTCGGTGTGGGCGAAAACTACATGCCGGCGCCCGCGCATTATGCGGTCATCGCCGCGGCCGACTGGGTGCATCTCGGCACCAACGCCAACAAGCACCTTGTCCAACGATTGGTGGCGGACCATGTGCCTTTCAGCATCGATCTATCGACCGCCCATATGGCGCTGGCGCTCGACGGTGTCCCGCTTTTGTTTGCGTCCGGACCGGACGATGTCGATGTTCCCATCGAGCCGTCGCTGGGCGCGCTCAGGAAGGCCGGCGCAAGGCAGGTGGTTTTGACCTGTGGTCGACGCGGCTCCTACTTCGACGATGGCACGAATGTCGTGCATGCGCCGGCGACGCTTGTCGATGTCGTGGATACGTGTGGCGCCGGCGACAGTTTTATTGCCACCTTCCTCGCCGGCTTCCATTTCGGCGGCCTTGGCGCCCTGGAGGCATTGCACAGGGCGTCGATCGCGGCGGCACAGACCTGCACCCATCTCGGCGGGTTTCCCCAGAGACCGCGTCCGATACCCGATTGGCTGCGAGCCAAATATGCCAGCTTCATTGTCGATGCGCAGGGAGCCCAAGCGTGAGTACACTTCGTTTGCGGCAGCCTGCGGTCGCGCTTGCATCTGACCGGTCGTTTTGGCTGCAGGACATTACCGCCGCCCCTGCGACCGAGCCATTGCGAGGCGACGAGCGCGCCGACGTGGTGATCGTCGGTGGCGGCTATACCGGTCTGTGGACCGCGCTGCGGATCCTTGAACTGGCGCCGCAAACGCGGGTGGTCATCCTTGAAGCCGATCTGTGCGGATCGGGGGCCTCGGGGCGCAACGGCGGTCAGGTCCATTCATGGTTCGCCGAAATCGACCAGATCAGTGCGGTCGTCGGTCTCGAGGAAGCGCGCCTGCTGTGCGCCGACACGGTGGCATCGATCGCGGAGCTGAAGGCGCTGCAGCAAAACGGCACCATAGACATGGACCTGAGGCTGGACGGATGGTTGTGGACCGCAAGCTCCATTGCGCAGGAAGGCGCCTGGGAGACCGCCGTGGCCTTGACGGCGGCTGTTGGAGAAAACCGTTTCAGCCCGCTGACGGCCGAGGACATTCAACGCCGCACCGGTTCATCGGCCTCCTATGTCGGCGTCGTCGAGACCACCGCCGGCACGGTCCATCCCGCCAAACTTGCCATCGGATTGCGCAAGCTGGCACTGGCACGCGGCGTCATCATCCACGAGCGCAGCCCGGTCCTCGCCATCGAACCCGGCATGACATGCACGGTGCGCACGGGGCATGGCGCGGTACGGGCTGACAAAATCGTGCTTGCCGCCAACGCCTGGCTTTCGGCGCTGCCGGAACTGCGGCGGCATCTTTATGTGGTCGGCAGCGAGGTGATTGCCACTGCCGCCATTCCCGAACTGCTCGACAGCATCGGCTGGCGCGACGGTGCCTCGATCTGCGATTCCCAGGCCCAGGTGCTCTACTACCAGCGCACCATCGGGGGCAGGGTGGTCTTCGGTCGTGGCAGCGGCAACGTCGCCTTCAGTGGAAATTTCGGCGCCAGCTTCAACCGCAGCCCGGAGCACGGCCGCGACAATATGCGAGAGCTGCATCGGGTCTACCCGTCGCTGCGCGGTGTGGCGATCGAATATGACTGGTCGGGGCCGATCGACTGCGTGCCTGAACACGTTCCTGTCTTCGACCACCTGCGCGATCATCCCAATATCTTCTACGGCATGGGATTTAACGGCACCGGCATCGCGCAGACGCCGATAGCCGGACGCATTCTGGCGAGCCTGGTGCTCGAGCGAAAGGATCGCTGGAGCGAAAGCGGTCTGGTCGGCATCGAGCGGCGCATGTCGCTGCCGCCCGAGCCGTTGCGTTATCTCGGCGCCAGGCTTGTCCGCGCCGCGGTGCGCCGCAAGAACGAGGCCGAGATCCGCAACCGAAACGCCGGCAGGATCACCAGTCTTCTGGCGGCCCTGAAGCCAGGCAGGCGCAAGAAGTAGCCGGGCATCTCGCTCATCGTCACGCTCTTCAAACCATGAGCCGGCACGTGCCGTCCCGATGACGGTGGACGCGGCATTGCGATCAGGGTGCTTGCTGGGTTGATCGACGTACATTCTTAAAGCGGAGTGCGTCGACCTTGTTCTAACGTATTCATGTGGGCCGTACCGCCGTCAGGCCTATGCTTGGCGCACTTGCGGCTTTCCATCCGAGGGCGGGCCAACGGATCCGCGTGCAATGATGGCGGTCGGCAAAACGAGCCTTTCCGCCGGGCGGGAATCTCCCTTCAATCGCCGGATGAGCAATTCCGCGACGCTCTTGCCAAGCGCGTAGACGGGCTGGTCGATAACGGTGATGGGCGGCGTGGTGACGCTCGTCCAGTCCGCATCATGGAAAGTGATGAGCGAAATGTCGTCGGGAACCCGCAGGCCGCGCTCGCGGGTCACCTTGAAGATCTCCAGCGCAATGACGCTGTCGGAGGCGAGGATCGCCGTCGGCCGATCCGGCGCCGACAGCATCTCGCCGGCAACCCTGCGCGTTTCGGTGGGGCTTGTCGCGCCAAGGCGAACAAAGCGTTCTGGCCGATCAAGTCCGGCCTCTCGGCACACGGTGAGGAAACCGTCGATGCGCTCACGGACCGACGAGGTGTAGATCTGCCCGAGATCGCGGTACTCGTGCCCTTCGGCGTCGACCGCGGTCACATAGGCGATGTTGCGGTGGCCGGCATCGGCTAGAAAGCGGGTCGCCAGCATGGCGATGCCGCGATCGTCGGTCGTGACCGTATCGACATCCAGATCTGCCAGCGCCCTATCCAGCAGGGCAAGCGGTCGGCCCGAGCGGTGGATATCGCGCAGGTGCGCGATGTCGCGCGATTCCGACGGCGTGACGATCAGCCCGTCGACGCGCTTGCCGATGAGCAGTTTCACGGCCGCCTTTTCCGCCTCGATCTTCTCGCCGGAATTGGCCAGGATGACGTTGAACCCGGCTGCCTTTGCCGCGTCGCTGATGCCGCGTACCGCGAGGCTGAAGAACGGGTTCTCGATGTCGCCGACAACCACGCCGATGATGCCGGAGCGGCCGGTCGTCATGCTGCGGGCGAGCTCGTTCGCACGATAGTCCAAGGCCTTGGCCGCGGCCATGACTTCCGCGCGGATCATGTCGCTGACGACGCCGTATCCGCCGAGCACGCGCGCGGCTGTCGCTTTCGAAACGTTGGCCGCGCGGGCGACGTCGCTGACCGTTATCGACGGGGTCTTGGGGGCGGTTCTTTTCATCGGATGACGACTACAAGAGTTGTTGACGGGAGGTCAACGTGGCGATAACGATTAACAAAGAGACCGGTCTCACGCAATATGAGACCGGTCTCTTTAAAAGGAGTGGAGCCGAGAGGCGTGACGGACCGTGATTTCGGCAAGGGCATGTCGGCGCGCCAGATGGCGGCTCGACGGAAATACCAAGAAGAACAGACCTTCAGAGTGGAGAAAGACATGAGCAGGAAAGAAATTCTCAAGTCGTTGATGTGCCCGGTCAGAACCGGCGCAATGGCTCTTATGGCGATGTGCGTCGGCGCTGGGCTGGTTTCAGGAGCGGCCGCCGCGGATGACAATCCCTATGGCCTCATTGATGCGAAGGTCATCAGCGTCGGAACCATGGGCGATGCCAAACCCTACGCTTTCACCCAGGCCGATGGGTCGTTCACCGGCTTCGACATCGAATTGTTCCGCAACGTCGCGAGCCGCCTTGGCTTCAAGCCCGACCAGGTGATCTTCACCGGCCAGGAATTCTCGGCGCTGATGCCTTCCGTTGCAAACGAGCGCTTCGATGTCGCGGTCGCGGCAATCGGCACGACGGAAGCACGCAAAAAGACCGTCGACTTTTCCGACGGGTATATCGCAGGCTATCTCTCCGTGCTTACCGCCGACAAGGCGATCACGGCGGCGGACGGGCTCAAGGGCAAACGTCTCGGCGTCGTACAAGGCACGCTCCAGGAAATCTACGCGGCGAAGAATTTTGTCGGAACCGATCTCGTCAAATTCCCCGACAACAACTCCGCCGTTTCGGCGCTTAACAACGGAACCGTGGATGCCCACTTCCTCGATTACGAGGCCGCCAAGGACTATGGCCTTCGCTACCCGAACCTGAAGATCGCGGTCAATATTCCTTCCTTTGACGCGCCGGCCGGCTTTGTCCTGCGCAAGGGCAACGACAAGCTCCGCAATGCGCTGAACACCGCCCTTCACGCGGCCATGCAGGACGGCACCTGGAAGACGCTTTATGAAAAGTGGTTCCCCGGCTCGCCGATGCCCGACCAGTATCTTCCCAAGAAGTAGACCGTACCCGGCCGCTGGCTTTCATGCCGGCGGCCGGATTACGCCGCCGTCCTTGATGCGGACGATGTAAATAGCGCAACCAAAAGGGGGGCGAATGAACTGGCTCGAAAACCTGCGGCGCAGTTTCCTCGACTGGCAGGCAATGGCGGACGTGCTGCCCAGCATGATCACCATCGGATTGAAGAACACCTTGATCCTCGCCGCCGCGTCGACGGTACTGGGAGTCATCCTCGGCATGATCCTGGCGGTCATGGGCATCTCGCAATCGCGCTGGCTGCGCATTCCGGCGCGGGTCTACACGGATATTTTCCGTGGCCTGCCGGCGATCGTCACCATCCTGCTGATCGGCCAGGGCTTTGCCCGCATCGGCCGTGAAATCTTCGGGCCTTCGCCCTTTCCGCTCGGCATTCTTGCGCTGAGCCTGATCGCCGGCGCCTATATCGGCGAAATCTTCCGCTCGGGCATCCAGAGCGTCGAGCGCGGGCAGATGGAGGCCTGCAGGGCGCTCAGCATGAGCTACGGCCAAGGCATGCGCCTGATCGTGATCCCGCAAGGCATCCGCCGCGTCTTGCCGGCCCTCGTCAACCAGTTCATCGGCAACGTCAAGGATTCAAGCCTTGTCTACTTCCTCGGTCTGCTCGCCTCGGAGCGCGAGATCTTCCGTGTCGGTCAGGACCAGGCAGTGGTCACCGGAAATCTCTCGCCATTGCTTCTGGCCGGCGTGTTCTATCTCGTCATCACCGTGCCGTTGACCCATGTGGTCAACTACATCGACAACTCGCTGCGGGTCGGAAAGCAAAAGGCAGGCCTCGTCATCAGCGGCCTGGCCGAAGTGAGCGAACTGGAGGGCGCCACCGGCAGTGCACTTTCGGAGGCCGGCTCTGATGCCCGCTCAGCGCTGCCCCGCTTCAAGGGCGGCAGTCTCGCCATTACCGATCTCGACATGGCCTATGGCGACCTCGATGTTCTCAAAGGCGTCAGCCTGGCAGTCAAGCCTGGCACGGTCACATGCGTGATCGGCCCATCAGGTTCGGGCAAGTCGACCCTGCTGCGCTGCCTCAACCGCCTGGTCGAGCCCAAGGGCGGTGAGGTGTTGCTCGATGGTGCGAGCATCCTGGCGATGAAGCCTGAAAAACTGCGCCGGCGTGTCGGCATGGTTTTCCAGCAGTTCAATCTGTTTCCCGACCACACCGCGCTCGAAAACGTCATGCTGTCGCTGACCAAGGTAAAGGGCCTCCCTGTACAGGAAGCTGAGCGCATCGCCGAGGCGCGCCTTGCCGACGTCGGGCTTGCGACCCGCAAACACCATCGTCCAGGGAGCCTTTCCGGTGGCCAGCAGCAGCGTGTGGCAATCGCTCGTGCATTGGCGATGGACCCGGAGGTCATCTTGTTCGATGAGGTAACGAGCGCACTCGATCCAGAACTGGTGAAGGGTGTGCTCAACCTCATGGCGGATCTCGGCCGGCGCGGCATGACAATGGTCGTGGTGACGCATGAAATGGGCTTCGCCCGCAAGGTCGCCGATCAGGTCGTCTTCATGGATGAAGGCCGCATCATCGAGGCCGGCACGCCTGCCGCGATTTTCGACACGCCGAAAAGCCCGCGTCTGAAGCACTTCCTTGCCGAAGTGCTTTGATCACGCATGAGCCCTTCAAGACGGCCGCCCAAACCAACCTCCACCAGTGAAAGATATCTCATGGCTGCATCACATCAGGTTTCCAAGGTCGTTGTTGTCGGCGGCGGCATTTTTGGCGTCTCCTCGGCCGTTCATCTTGCAAGGCTCGGCATCGAGACCGTGCTGGTCAATGATGGACCGCTCGCCAAGGGAGCTTCCGGCCGCTCGCTCGCCTGGATCAATTCGGCGCGCAGGCGCTCGGCTGAATATCATCGCCTGCGCATGATCGGTATCGACCGCTACCGCAGTTTGTCGGCGCGATGCCCGGATGCCGCCTGGCTGCGTTTCGACGGTGGCCTGACGTGGGATGCGGACGATGCCTCAAACGAGATCGCCGATGTCTTCGCTCACGAAAAACGTCTCGGCTATGATGCGCAGCATCTGTCCGCGGACGCCATAAGGTTGGTCACGCCGGGTGTCTGCGCAAGCGCTGTCACGCCTCAAGGCGCGATCTTCAACGCGGGCGAGGGCTGGGTCGACCTGCCGTCGCTGATCGAAATATTGATCGCGGAATTCGTGGAGCGGGGCGGCCAGGTGGTCACCGAGGCCGGAAGCGCTACCGTCACCGTCGCCAACGGCCGCGCCACCGGCGTCACCACCACCAGCGGGATCAGCTTCGCCGCCAACGCGGTGCTTCTGGCGACCGGTGCGGATGTGCCGCGAATGGTCGCCGTGGCCGGTCAGCGTATTGCCGATGGGACACCAATCGCGCTGCTGGTCAGGACCAAGCCAGTCGACTTGCCTCTACGCGCCGTGCTCAACACGCCGCGCGTCGCCATCCGGCCGACGCCTGATGGCGCCCTCGCGCTCGATTCTGCCTGGTCGGAAGAAGAGGTGGTAGTCAATCCGGACGGGACTTATCGCGTAAAAGCATCGACCATCCAGGGGCTTCTCGACGAAGCGTCGAATGTTCTCGACGGTCATCCGAAATTGGAATTGGAGAGCTACGGTGTCGGGCCCAAGCCGATCCCCGGAGACGGCGAGCCGGTCTTCGGCCAGTTGCGGGAGATCGAGGGGTATTACGTCGCCTTCAGCCACAGCGGCGCAACACTTGGCTTGATTGCCGGCGAACTGCTTGCAACCGAGATCGCCACCGGAACAGAGCACCCACTCCTTGCAAGCTTTCGACCGTCTCGATTTTCACTTTAGCCTGCCAATTCGCCTCGGAATGGGATGTAATGTGGCATGCTTGGAGTTTCGCTAGCCGAGACGGCGGCCGCATGGCCGCTTACGCGCACCTGACAAGCGAATATGTTCCGGAACATTTTCTCCACGTTGAAGTTGGACAGCGCCAAGACCGTCGTTCGTCCAAGCTCAACCAGCGCTGAGAAATTCCATGACCAACCAACACCCCAAGACTAAACAGCCCACGGACAAGGATCTGCGAGACAACCCGGGAATCGGCACCTCGAAGGGCGCGGTCAAGGGCGGCGATATGCTCGACGAGAACGATGCTCTCGATGGGGACAATACGTTCGAAGGCGATGTCGAGAACGACGTCACGCCTCAGGGCGGCATCAATCCTGACCAGACCGGACGCACGAACAAGTAGGAGGCGCCTTGCCATGGCCGGCCGGAAGACCCACGAGCAGCAGCTGCGCATCATCGAAAAGCGCGAGAACACCAGAAATGCCGGCGACGATTTCAATGCCGAGGATGAGCTGAAGAGAACCAAGCAGGAGCGCGAGGCGCGGCAAGACGGCGCCAATCTGCGCGACGAGGGCGTGGAATTGACCGACAAGGACGATCGCCAGATGATCCGCGGCGAAAACCAGGAGAGCGAGCACCACAAGCGCAGGCAGGACGACTAAGCCTGCCGTCTTTTTAAGGCTATCGAGGAGCCATCCCAGACTACCGGCACGCCAGGCACCGCATGGTCGAGGCGCACATCGCCCGCCGCGGTGTGCGCGACGAACGAGTCCTTTCGCCACTGAGGCGGAATCCCGCGCGAGAAATCGTCGACGAGGGGTGCGAGGAGTTCGCCTATGGGGACGGTCCGGGCGGCGTTGCGCTCTGGCTATAGGGACCTGCGAAGACGCGACCTGAACATCGGCCAGCTCTGCCGCGAGAGCTTTTGGCGATCAGACAGCCTCGGCCACTACATGCAATCCTCGGCCTCGCAGCAGTTCGATGCCTTCGTCTGTTCGATCGCACCTCGCCTGTTCAGCCGCTGACTGCCGAACAGCGCCTCATCGGGTGGTACTGACACCTTTGCCTTCGGCACCTGAATAGGCGGCCTTGCCTTCGGGCACGGAACATCTCACCGACTTTCTGGTTAGGCAGGCCGGATGAAGGGAGCTTTGCGCATGGCCACTAATTTGGAAGACGGCAAGACCGCTCAATCTTCCGACGACTTGCATGGCGGCAATCGCGGCGGCGACAAAGACCAGCGTAAGACTGACAAGACCGCGAACAAGAGCAGCCAGGCGGCGGGATCCGCATCGCGGTAGGACTGAGACATGCCGACCGCCGCGGACATCCTCATCGAGACGCTGATCGACTGGAACGTCGATATCATCTTTGGCCTGCCGGGCGACGGCATCAATGGCATCATGGAGGCGCTGCGCAGACGGCAGGACCGTATCCGCTTCATTCAGGTGCGACACGAGGAATCCGCAGCGTTCATGGCGTGCGCCTACTCAAAATGGACAGGCAAGCTCGGTGTCTGCCTCGCAACTTCCGGCCCTGGCGGCACACACCTCCTGACGGGACTCTACGATGCCAAGCTCGACCAAGCGCCGGTGCTCGCCATTACCGGCATGCAGTTCCACGACCTCATCGAGACCTTCACCCAGCAGGATGTCGACTTGACGCGCGTCTTCAGCGATGTCGCCGTCTTCAACGCGCAGGTCTCCGACGCGGCGCATATGGAAAGCCTGGCCGGTCTCGCCTGCAGGTCGGCGCTGGCACGTCGCGGCGTTGCGCATCTGTCGATCGCCAGCGATGTGCAGGAGCACACGCTCGACCAGGCCAAGCGCTCGAAGCGCAACAAACCGTCGCATACGCCGGATCGTTGGTTCGAAGGAAGCAGGCTTCCCGACGAAGAACAACTTGCGAAAGCCGCCGAGATCCTGAACGGGGCGACGAAGGCCGCGATCCTCGCCGGTCGGGGCGCGCTTGGTGCCAGGCACGAGTTGGAAGAGACGGCGGAGCTGGTTGGTGCCCCCGTCGCAAAGGCCTTGCTCGGTAAGGCTGCCTTGCCCGACGATCACCCGCTGACGACTGGCGGCATCGGAATTCTCGGCACGCTGCCGTCGCAGGAAATCATGGAGGAATGTGACGCGCTGCTCGTCGTCGGCTCGAGCTTTCCCTACATCGAATACTACCCGAAGCCGGGACAGGCGCGCGGGGTGCAGATCGAGCGCGACCCGCAGCGCATCGGCCTGCGCTATCCCGTTGAGGCCGGCCTTGCCGGCGATGCCGCCGTGACGCTGCGACTGCTGAACAAGCGCCTGAAGCGCAAGGATGATCGCAGCTTCCTCGAGAAGGCGCAGGCGGGCATGCGACGCTGGCGCGAGATGATGGCGCAGTCGGAGCAAAAGGCCGCCACTTCGCTCAAGCCCCAGGTGGTCACACGCGCATTTGGGAAACGATTGCCCGATGATGCGATCCTGGTTGCCGATTCCGGCCAGAACACCGAGATGGCGGCCCGCCATATCGAGCTGCGTGACGGGCAGGCCTTCGGCGTCTCGGGCGCGCTGGCCTCGATGGCATGCGGACTGCCCTATGCGATCGCCGCGGGCCTGGCCTTTCCCGGCCGGCCGGTCTTCGCGGTCGTCGGCGACGGCGGTCTCGCGATGCAACTCGGCGAGTTCTCGACGGCAGTTCGGTACCGGGTCCCACTCAAGGTGCTCGTGCTCAAGAACGGCATGCTCAATCAGATCGCCTGGGAGCAGATGATGTTCCTCGGTAACCCGCAATTCGCCTGCGAACTCCAGCCCATCGACTTCGCCATGGCCGCCGAAGCCATGGGCGGCATTGGTTACAGCGTCTCTCGCGCCGAGGAGGTGGAAGGTGTTCTCGACGCTGCCCTGGCTGCTGAGGGTCCGGTGGTCATCGAGGCCGTGGTCGACCCGTACGAACCGATGATGCCACCGAAGATGCCACCGGATTATGCGAAAAATTTCCGCAAGGCGCTATCGGACACTCCCGGACGCGCGGAAATCGAGGCGAATGTGGCGCAAGAGCCGCTGAGGTCGATGATTACCGCCGGCGAGAAAGACTGACGACACGCAAGAAGGAGCACGAGTTGAACAAGACCGACAGCGGCACCGCAAATCGCAGTTCGCCGGACCTCATGGGCGGCGACCAAGCGTGCAAGGCCGAGGAATGGGGCGGTGGCTCGAAAGCCGCCAAGGGACCGATCACGGAACCGGATCGACACAACCGCAACTCCAGCCAAAAAAGGAGCTGACATGCAGGATGCCCAGCAGAAATATCCTCAGCCGCCGCTTCCCGAACAGCAGCAGGACATGCCCGGCTACACCGACGAGATGGATCCACGGCCCGACCACGGAGAGGAGAGCTATCGCGGCAGCGGTAAGCTGATGGACCGCGTCGCGCTGATCACCGGCGCGGACTCGGGCATCGGCCGGGCGGTGGCTATCGCGTTTGCACGCGAAGGCGCCGACGTCATGATCTCCTATCTTGAAGAGGACGAAGATGCGCAGGAGACGGCGCGCTTGGTCGAGGAAGCGGGGCGCAAGGCGGTGCTCGCACGCGGCGACATCTCGGACGAAATCTTCGCGCGGTCGCTTGTGCAGCGAGCTATCGATGAATGCGGGCGCCTGGACATCCTCGTCAACAATGCAGCCCACCAGGCGTCGTTCGAGAAGCTGGAGGACATCAGCGCGGAGGAATGGGATCTCACCTTTCGCACCAATGTCTATGCGATGTTCTATCTGTCCCAGGAAGCAGTGAAGCACATGGAACCCGGCTCGACCATCATCAACACATCCTCAATCAACGCGACCAGTCCCTCGCCGGCACTGCTTGCCTACGCCACTACCAAAGGAGCGATCGCCAACTTCACCGCCGGACTTGCAGGACTGGTAGCTGAACGCGGCATTCGGGTAAACGCGGTCGCTCCCGGGCCGATTTGGACGCCGCTGATCCCGTCGACAATGCCCTCTGAGAAGGTCAAGGAGTTCGGGAAGAACACACCGCTCAAGCGTCCCGGGCAACCGGCAGAGCTTGCAGCGACCTATGTGCTGCTTGCCTCGGAAGGGTCGAGCTACACCACCGGCGCACTCTACGAGGTCACCGGTGGACGGCCGATGCTTTGAGCGAGCGTACCTGCCAGCTCCACGGCGCCAACTCCCGGTAGCACACTGACATCTGGCGAGGCTCATGCGCGATCAGGATCGCGGACAACTGCCACGTCCGCAAACTGGTCGAGGCGCATGCCGAAGCCACCCACCAGACCCTGAACCGGAGGTTGGTAGACGCGAGGCTGACTTCATTCCGGGTTCACCGGAGCGTCAGCTTTCGGGGAGGGGCAAACGCTGGGTGAATGTCCCCGATAGGCGCATTGCAGCCATGCCGCCGTCGCGTTGTGAGACTGATTTGGCGACCAGCAAAACAGCAGCCTCTACGACTCGTCCCTCTCATCGCGCAAATTAGACACAACGCGGCGGTTCTGCGACCTGCAGGCGGAGTCGGGGCAGTCGCGGACGAGCCTGTCCTTGCCGTAGCCCTTGGCCCACATGCGGTTCCGGTCTATGCCGCCGGCGGCGAGGTAGTCCATCACCGCATCGGCGCGCTGCTGTGACAGCGCCGTTTCACTTGCGCCGGGATCGTCGGCGAAACCCTGCAGCTTGAGCAGCCAGCGCGGATGCTTTGTCAACCAGGCGATCTGGGTGTCGAGGGTGGCCTTGGCGACAGAATCGAGCGCGGCCGAACCTTTCGTGAAGTAGGTGCGGCGGCCGACATTGAGGATAAAATCCTCCTCGCTGCCCGGCTGCACGTTCTGGAAGCCGGCAATCTCGGCGTTGGTGACGTCGGGCGTCGACGGGGCCAGCGTGTTGCTGGTCGAGCAGGATGTGGCCACAACCAGCAGGCCGGCGGCGAGCAGCCGGCGCGTGTTTTCAATCATGCGGTTCATGATGCGCCAATCATTCGACAGTGGTGGAAGCGGGCGCCTGGTCGGCGATGTGCGGCAGGACCTCCACCGCGGTGCCGATCGGGCACCGCTGGTAGAGGTCGATGATGTCTTCGGGGAACATGCGGATGCAGCCGCTGGAAGCGTCGGTGCCGATGCTCCATGGCTCCAGCGTGCCATGCAAGCGGTAGCCGATGTCGGCGCCGTCGCGGTACAGATAGAGCGCGCGCGGCCCGAGCGGATTGTTGGACGCGCCGCCTGCGATCATGGGCGGTAAGTCCGGTTTGCGCTCACGCATTTCGGGGGGCGGGACCCATTGCGGCCACAGCGCGCGGCGATCGATCGTCGCGCGGCCGTACCATTTGAAGCCTTCCTTGCCGACGCCGACGCCGTAGCGGATGGCAGTCTTGTTTTCCATGATGAGGTAGAGGAAGTGGTGGCGGGTATCGACCACGACGGTGCCGACCGGCTCGCTGCTGAAATACTTGACGATCTGGCGATGCCATCTCTTGTCGATCTTGGCGAAGTTGGTCTTGCGATAGACGAAATCGTTATCGCTGGCGGTACCGGCGAAAAAGGATTTTGCCCCCGCGGCTTGAACAATATTGCTGGTTCCACCGACCGCGACCAGCGCCAGACCGCCGAGCACGACACCCCTGCGTGATAAAACCATCGGCAATCCCCCATGCCTTAAGCCTGGCGAACCATAGTTGAGAATGATTTCGGCTCAAAGTGGAAAATGCTGCAGTGGGTGGGCCGCAAGCGGTCTGTCCGCTTGACGGCAAAATAGCGGCTGCCCGCCGGCTCACGCCGGCGGGCGTTTTTGTGCGGACGGGAACATCCTCGCTCCAAGGGTGTTTTGTCACACCCGGCTCGTTCTTCATCGGTCGTGCCGGTGACCAAGATGTCCCCTCATTCATCATGGTCGGCCCGCGCAGCCTTGACCGCACGCGCGGGCCATCCCATCACAAGGCCCGCTGGCTCACGCTGGCGGGTTTTTCCGCGTCCAGGCGCCGAAACTCATCTTGGCATGCCTGTTACAACGAACCAGGCGGATTCCGCGCTCGGTCTCCGCACGCGGTGAGGAGGACTTGCGACATGCCTCGCTGCGGGATTTCGCGATGAGTCTACCTGGCTCCCGCTGAACGCCACCGCCTGACCACCGGGACCCGTTGGACGACCTTCAAGTCGAAAGCCCCCGGCAATCGCACCTTAGGCGAAGACGCTTTGCTTGTTGATGCAGTTGTCATCGCATCATCATGGGTAGCAACGCGGTGTTGCGTGTTGTTGGAGAGATGGGGTTTCCCGAAAAGAATGAACATGCGCAGATAAAAGAAGCGAGCAGGATGGCCGTGAGTACATCTGCGAATACCTATTACTCTCATATGTGCTCGCTCCTCGGAAGGCGATCCCGCCACCCTCTCGACAGTGAAGATGGCGGGATCTCAACCGGCGACAAGGGACTTCGATCAACGGCTTCCGGCTGGGTGTTCCGCCGTTCGGGCTTCTTCCAACCGCCATCAGACGCAAGTCCTATCCCATAAGACTGATGGCCAAATTCGGAACATCCGCTGAAGCATTGCGTTCGGCAGCGTGAAACCCCAAGGCAAAGGACGACTAATCATGTCGAATTGCGAGACTGCAAAATCACATTCGTTAGGAAATCGCGTGGCTGATCTCACAGCCAAGATGCGTGAAGCGCAGATTGACGCGGGTGAAATGATGGCCTTCCACAAGGTTGCAACCATGTTGGAGGACAGCCAAGGACGTATCAATGGCGACGACTTGATCGCCGCATCCTTCGTTCTGCTGGAGGACCGGGCGTCCGAGTGACCCTGCGTTGGTCGGCTTCGATCGTTCCTTGATCAGCACTGCGCAGCCGTTTTTTTTTGTCACGGCTGGCGTCTCACGGGACTGCGGGAATAGCGCAAGGCTGGAGGGTGCTGTTAGGGCCGCCGCGCCTAACAGCCAAGAGACACCGCTTCGAATTCGACCGCCAGGCGCTCGCCCGCTTTGTCCTAGGGAGAGCATTCACTTTGAAGACAGCTACGGCGTGTCCTCGCTATCAGTGCCATGCATGCTGGAGCCATGCATGAAGGACTGGATCTCGTCCGCATCGATCTTGCCGTCACCATTCTCGTCAATGCTACTGAACATCCTGCCCACCGCGCGTTGAACCTCGTCCTCGGACACCGATCCGTCGCCATCGGTGTCCAACAGCCCGAACATCAGTCGCATGCCGGCACCGCGCATCAGCTGATGATGCCAGCGTCCAGCCATTCTGTGTCCACGATCGCGGCCACCGTGGTTCTGCCAACGGCCGCCATCTTCATCGTGGCGGTCAGCACCCTCGTTGCGATCGCCTTGATAGTTGCGACTGTCTTCCTCGCGGAAACCTTCTTCGGAACCGCGATCCTGCTGCATTCTCTCCCGGACAGCTTGCTCAACCATCTGGCGGATCATTTCGCGTGTTGGTGCATCCGCTTGTCCGGCCGCATCCGGCAACTGTCCGGCGGCCGGCGGTTCGGTTGCCGGAGCGGGTGCAGGTGTCGAGGGTGATGGTGTTCCGCTTGTCTGGGCGAGCGCGGGGGAGGTCAGGGCAATGAAAACGGCGGTCGCGGCCGTCGTGCTGTGTGGAAATCTCATGGCATGCTCCATCAATGCTTTCGCTTGGAAGGCCAAACTTGAGCTCGATCTGATTGTTCCCCGAAGGGGATCAGGTCACGGCGAAGTTACAGGGCCTGCCCCCCGTCTGAGGTAGATCAGGGTCTTCGTCAGGGAATAATTTCGGCTCTTCTTCCCTAGGCACAAGAGGAAGCCGGCGCCCATTTTTGCGGGCAATGAACGTTGGACATTCGGCCTCGCCAATTTTCTGCCAGTCGATCATACCGACGCACCAATTCCCTCTGCGTCCTCTCCTTTCGTGGGACGGAAGCCGTTTCGACCGCACGCCGTCAATAGCGAATTCCGCGTCCGTATGCTGCGCGGCCATAATGCATATTTTTATGTCACGGACCTCTGTCCGTCTGGACACCATGTTAGCCAGCGCTAAATCAGAGCAATGCGACGCCTACTGCTCGGACTTACAGTTTTTCTCTTTTGGACCACGTTGCTTCAGGCCGAGGCGTGGCAGCCCTTCGGCGTCCGACAGCTTGGCTTTAGTTTCGATATTCCTCCGAATTTCGTCCTGACCCAGAATTCGGAGCAGGGCGCGGCTTTTCAGGGCCCAAGAGACGCGTTTCTGGTCGTTTGGGGCGCGCGACTGGGCAAAGCAAGTTTTCGCGCCGAGATTGAACATCGCATGATCGAGGACGAAAAGGCCGGTTGGCGACTGACCTATCGGCGCCTAGCCCCGAAATGGGCCAGCTACTCCGGGGTCAAGAATGGTGAGATTCGCTATGTCCGTGCAATTATGGTCTGCAACGAGCGTGCCGCGCTTTTCACAATGAATTATCGGAAATCCGAAAAGAAACCGTATGACCCTGTTGTTGTGCGCATGGTCCGGTCCCTGAGAGCGGAAGGATGTTAGCCAGCAAAGAGCGAGGTTGCCGTACTGTGCTTCCCTCGGCTAAGGCCCAGTGGTCAACCCGGCTCCCCGATAGCCCCGCCCAGTCACATGAAAGCAGGCACCGGCAGGTATGCGGCCGAACGCTCTCACGCTGGCTCAACCGCTCAAAGCCGCTCACCGAAAAGCTGCTTGGTGCGGTCGCGCGCTAGACCTAGCACCGAGCCATTCCCGCTGCGGCTGGTTAGCGCCTAGCTCCGTGCGCCCATGAACGGGTGGGGCGAACGTCCTGATAGCTACGGCTGTAGAAGCGCGCCGCCAAACTGCGCCCACAAGCGCTCGCACTCTCTCGCCCTTAGGCTCGGGGTACCGGGCGCGCCATAGAAGACCATGGCGCCGCGAATGTCGTATCCAAGCACCGAGGCGTTGGCCACGAACTGGATGGCTCTTCCCAAGCTGGTGATGCCGATGTCGACCTCAGCTTTGTTGGTGAGGTCGACCACGCCGACTATTTCCGCATTGGCGCTCCTGCCCGCCAAAACGGCCGTCGACATCGCATCATGCACGGCAAGAAGCATTTCGGTGAGTTGCCCGGTGGAAGGGCTCTACAAACGCTTAAACGTCAGGTTTGTTCCCAACTGGCCTTGGCGGCTTTCCGACGACCAAGTCTGGGTCACGCGGCCTCTCATGTGCGCGTAGTTGACATCGTCTGCTGGACCGAACGGTCAGGCCGACGAGCCCAGTTCCTCTCGGCATCGAGCAGTTCATTCTGCCCAATCAAGCCGTTCATAAACAGCCTGAGTATATGCGCAGCTATGCGCTCTCCGTTCTGCGAAGCAAGAGGTAGGGCGCGCTCTTTGCAGACCGTGTGACAAACCTGGGCGAGCATCTCAATGTCGCTTGGCCCCAAAAACCGACCCGGATACAACATACCGTTTTCCTGTTGGAGAGTTGGAATGGCTATCCATTACGCAGGGTCACCGGTAGCCACAATCAACTATGATAGTGAGATGTCGAGTCCGGTGGAAAAAACAGCGAGGTCACAAGTGGTCGCGCTTGTCTCCGATTGACAGATGCCTCGACGACCAGCGCTACCCGCACCCGCTTCATCGACGCGGCTTTGCAAAGGCCTATGACCAGTTCGCTACCAGCTGCCGGACCGCCCAGGCGAGCATGCCGCCGGCCCTCCCGAAGCGCGATGTCGTGGATGAGGCAGCCTTTTCCCTATACATCCAGCTGTTACGCTGCGCATCTGCTTCGGTTCGAAAACTCGCCGCGAGCCTGGCGTGCTCGCGTGTCCGGGCCGAAACAGCCCACATGTTGATAACGACATCGATGAGGCTGCCGCCGACTCGTTGGCATAGGATGCTTCCCGGCATGGGCATCGACCAATGCCCCGGGCCGACCAGCACGAACCTGCGGGGGCTTTCCCGGAACAAAGCGTCGACGATCCGGTTCGGCAGGAAGCGGCCAAATTCATGCCATCGGAGATGCCGAGGCAGATGACAGATGAAAGGGAAGCTGAAGATGACGAAGTCTGGCGACCGCACCGTTCCCGGCGACGGCAAGATCGAAACCGGCCCGAACACATCTCCGCAACAGGATCCGGCAGAGGGGTCGCGCGAGACAATCGATCGCGAACTCGAGCGGACAGACGACGATAATAATTCCGACGAAGCGGAACGCTCGCGCCGAGACCTGCGGAAAGGGGTGGCGGAAGAGACCAAGCTTCCCGAACGCGGCTCGGCCTGAGGATCGCCGGAACCTGGCCAAGGTAAGAGACATGGAAGGCTAGACGCCTGGTCGCATCGCTGCTTGCCTCCTGCCTTTAACGCCGGCCACACAACCCATGCGCGGCGGTGACCCAGGAGACGCGAGAACGGCCGCGCGACGGTCCACTCTGTTCCAGCAAACTCGGCTCGCCGAGAGCTACCACCTCTGGCGTTAGGGCCTGACGAGATGCCACCTGTCCAGGTCGCATGCCGCCAGGGTTCCGCAATCTCTATCAGGCTGCGCCGGCCTTCTGGCTGCGCTGCGAGCGGGCACGGTCGCGGGCTGCGGCAGTGCCTCCGGGAAAGCCGCTTCGATCGCTGTAGTCGCGTGGCTTGGTCCCCCTCCGAGAGTGGCGCGCGGTCACGCTTTTCGCACCGATGATGTCGAGCAATGTGATGCCGGCGACCATCGCAAGCGCAAGGCCCACATTATCGCGCTTTGGGTTGCCATGCCGATACGCTGTCAGCAATGTCGCGATATCCAGGCCGTCGCCGGCCACCCGGCTCCACAGCCCCGCTTGCTTGTCCACTGAAAGCGAGAGTATGCCGCTGCTTATTTCCCGCGCCCCATAAGCGCGGATCAGATCTTCCTTGCCGCGCATGCCGAGCGCGCCGGCAATCCGCTCGGCGCCAACCAGCTCGGCGACGCCAAGCGCGATGCTGAACCAGCCGAGCTTGCGGGCAAGGCCATCGGAGGCCGCGACCGCACTCTGCCCAGTCTTCAGCACTTTGGGATCGCCAGGCGATCGGGTGATGTTGGTAAGTTTGGCAATCACGTTCATGACGATTTCCCTACGGTTTCAGTACAACCTTGATGCAGCTGTCCTGCTTGTCGCGAAACACCTTGTACATCTCGGGTCCCTGCTCGAGCCCCACGGTATGTGTGATGACGAAGGATGGGTCGATCTGGCCATCTTCGATGCGGCGCAACAGATCCTCGGTCCAACGGTTGACATGGGTCTGCCCCATTCGGAAGGTGAGCCCCTTGTTCATTGCCTGTCCCATCGGAATCTTGTCGACCAGCCCGCTGTAGACGCCGGGGATCGAGATCACGCCGGCCGGCCGGCAGACATAGATCATCTCACGCAAAACGTGCGGTCGATCATTTTCTATCAGCATCAACTGCTTTGCGCGATCGTAGACGGTATCGGGCTGGGCCAGCGAGACGTGGCTTTCCATGCCGACGCAATCGATGCACTTCTCCGGGCCCTTTCCGCCGGTGAGTTCCCGCAGTCGTTCGACGACACTTTCCTCGGCGAAATTGATGGCGATGGCGCCGCAGGCCGCGGCCATGGAAAGCCGCTCCGGCAGGCAATCGATCGCCACCACCTGTTTCGCGCCGAGCAGCAGGGCGCTGCGTATGGCCATCTGCCCGACTGGGCCACAGCCCCACACCGCAACCGTATCGGTGGGCTCAATGTCGCACTGTGCCGCCGCCTGCCATCCGGTAGGAAAAATATCGCCGAGGAAGAGAACCTGCTCGTCGGTAAGGCTGTCAGGCACCTTTACGTGCGTGGCATCGGCGAACGGCACACGCATGTATTCCGCCTGTCCCCCAGGATAGCCGCCGGTCAAATGAGTGTAGCCGAACAGACCCGCGGTGGTGTGCCCGAACACCTTGTCACCGAGATTCTTCTTGCGGTTTGTGCGTTCGCAAACCGAAAAGTTCTGTCGCTTGCACTGGTCGCACTCACCGCAGATTATGGTGAACGGCACGACGATGCGGTCTCCCTTCTTCAGAGCGCCGTTGACGCCCTTGCCGACCTCAACGACCTCTCCCATCATCTCGTGGCCCATGATGTCGCCGGGCAGCATGGCTGGCACATAGTTGTGGTAGAGGTGAAGGTCGGAGCCGCATATGGCACAACTCGTCACCTTGATGATCGCGTCACGTTCATCCTCAATTTCCGGGTCCGAAACCTGATCGCAGCGTATGTCTTCCTTGCCGTGCCAGACCAACGCTCGCATAGCTTGCTCCTATTTTCGCAAGATCTGTGGGTAGGGACCTCGCGCCTGTCCTAAGCGGGCCGATGCCTGGTTGGATCGACTGTGCCGCTGCTTGTCGAACCACAGGGGCGGACCGATGTTCCGGGAGCTCGAGAGAATTTTTGGGCCATTCCAGACCCGCACCTTGGAAGCGTCGCGGGCACCAGCGGCCTCCCCGGGGCGCGTCGGGCACGAGCCGCTGGGCCCCGACCCACGAATGGACGTACTCAAGTGTACCAAAAACGTTCCGTCCGCAGGTGTCCTTCGCGGCGGCTGACACGTCATCTGCTCGATTCTGGCGTCCGTAACCGGCATTCTCTTCCTCGCCCGCACAGGGTCGGCCGAAGCAGCGCTGTGACCGGGGCAGGTAGGAGATGCCGCTCACGGGCGGGCGCGCAGTCCGACCCGACGCGATCGACACGAGGTGGATGGGCGCCATCGCGACGGCGGCTCTAGCGGAGTATTTCGCAGAAATACAATGATTAGCGGGCAGGGCAGAGTGCTAGCCGTGCGCAGCGATGAACATGGCGACGGCCGACCGGCAATAGGATTCGACTTCGTTGTCGTCCGCCGCTCTCGCCTGATCGAAGCGTGCGATAATCAAAAGATCGGATCCTTTGAAAAGCGCGGCAAACAAGCGGGCGGACCGGAGAGGATCGGGCACGTTCAGAACCGCCTTCGCGTGCAACTGACGCAACAGGACCTCGATTTGGGCGATGACATGGGCGGGGCCGGCTTCGAAATGGAGCTTGCTTAACGACCTTGGATTCGTCTGGTCGGCCATTACCATGGCTTCGACACTGCGGACATCTGATCTCAACAGCGTGCGAAGCAGGGATGATCCCACCGCCATGAGATGATCCTCGACCGAACCGTCGATGCCTTCAAGAAGGGCCTGTGGTGCAAACAATTGATGGCAGCCGGACGCGATGGCCGCGCTGAACAGCGCCTCCTTGTTCTCGAAGTGCCGATAGATGCTGAGCTTGGATATCTTCGCCCGCTGGGCGACCTTGTCCAATGTCGTCGCTTGAAACCCCAATTCGACAAAGAGTTCGGACGCAGCGTCGAGTATCGTTTGGCCAAGCGCCTCGTTGGCGGGCCGGCCGCGCCGGCCCTGGCTATTTTCGGTCACGACAATTCCAGTCCTTGACAGTATCCTAATTCTTGGATTACGATACCATGTAGTTTCTGAAATGCGCAAGCCGATGGGTAGGTTTCAACCAGGTCCAACCGGCCCCTCATCCACAACACGGAGCCCATCATGGATGACGTCATTATCATCGGCGGCAGCTTTGCCGGTCTCGCCGGCGCCCTGCAACTCGGCCGTGCCCGCCGCAAGGTCACCGTTCTTGATACCGGCCTGCCGCGCAACCGCTTCGCCGGCCACTCGCATGGCCTGCTCGGCCACGATCACAAGCCGCCGCTGGACATCCTGGCCGAGGCGCGGCGGCAGCTGGCGCGCTATCCCACGATCAAGCTGGTCAATGCCCGGGCCGACAGCCTGTCCGGGGCCATCGACGATTTCTCCGTGCTCACTGGCGATGGCGGAAGCCTGGGCGCGCGCCGGCTGATCCTGAGCTATGGCGTCGTCGACCAGATGCCTGATGTTCCGGGCTTTGCCGAAAGCTGGGGCACGTCCATCGTGCCCTGCCCCTATTGCGACGGCTTTGAAGTCGCCGGCCAGCATTGGGGCCTCGTCTGGTCCGGCCCACAGTCGATGAATCAGGTCAGGCTGTTCCACGATTGGACCGACAGGTTGACGGTCTTTGCCGATGGTCACGACATTCCGCCCGATATCCGGGCCGGTCTGGCGCGCCGCAACATACCTGTCGTCGACGGCCGGATCATCGAGATCGCCCATCACGGGGGGCATAACGCCACCGTCAAGCTCGATACCGGCCCCAATGTCGCGGTCGACATCCTGTTCGCGCATCCGCGCAACAAGCCATCCGCAGGCCTGAATGAATCACTGGGCCTCGCCACGGTCGATACGCCCCTCGGCGTAATCCTCAAGGTCGACGAGCGCCGCGAAACCAGCATGCCCGGCATCTACGCCGCGGGCGACCTCGCCAACCCCCTCACGCCGCCATCGGTCACCCTGGCAATATCGCACGGCGCGACGGCGGGCATCTTCGCCCAGCAGTCGATGCTGGTTTGAGAGCGCAGATTCCCTTCTCCGGGTGCCGCGGGCTATCATATTCTGAAGGCGAGGTTACGGAACGCCGGCCCGCTCTCCCCTGAGGGGCATCTTTGGCCGGTTGGCTTTGGGAACTCAACTGCGCTGCCGGCATGACGGCGATCGCCGACATCGGTTATCAAGCTCAATCACGCTGGAAAGCATGAACCACGTCGACGTCGACATCGACGGCGGGCTTACGGTATGGGGACCGGTGGCGGGAGATTCGCCACCGCTGTCGGTACCCGATGCTGCGACGCTACTTTGCAGAACGGTCGCGTCCAGCAGCGCTTCTGGCGGAAGTCTCAGGCGGCCACGACGCGGGCCAGCAGTGACGCGGCCTCGGTACCAGCCAAGCCAAGGTCACGGACGCTGCTCATGTGATTGGCCCCACCAAGGGTGGTGCGCGAAACAGTCAGTCCCTGTGTGTCAAGGTGGTCCGTGAAGAGTGCGGCCTGGCTGTGGAACGGCGGCGTTTCATCGGCGCCGACCAAGATATCTACGTCCACGGATGGATCGAAACTGTGATCGATCGGCGAGAATCGGCGGGCCTCCTCGTCGGTGATCGCGATCTCGGCGGCAAGGAACGACATCTGCAATGGCTTCAGGTCGTAGAGGCCGCCAAGCAGCAGCGCAGCTTTGATGCCGGAAGGCCGCTCGTCACCGTCGAAAAGCATTGTTGCCAGATGCGCACCGGCGGAATGACCGCTAACGGTCAGCAGGCCGGGATCGCCGCCATGGTGTGCGACATTGTCAAATACCCATCGCTTGGCGCGGCGCACCTGGTCGACGATCCTGGCCATCCTGACGGTCGGCATCAGCGCGTAGTCGACAATGACCGCGATCGCACCTGCGTTCGTAACGGTCTCGGCGACGTAGGAATAGTCGCGCTTGGAGAACATGCGCCAATAGCCCCCGTGGATGAACATGTGCACCGGCAGGCGGTCCCGTTTGCCCTCGGGAAAGAACAGATCCACGGTTTCGGTGGCGTCAGCCCCGTAGGCGACATCGGCGACCATGGGAACATTCGCCCTGGTGTCCTCGCTTCTGCGAACGATCTCGGCGACCATGTCGTCGAACTCGACCACATGATCGCGAATGCGAAACGGATCTTTGGCGTGATGTCCGCTCACAGGGTCACGGCGATGTACTTGGCCTCCATGAACTCGGCAACGCCATGCTTCTGGCCGCCTTCTCGCCCCAACCCGCTTTGCTTGACTCCGCCGAAGGGCGCCGCCGGATCCGACATCAGGCCGCGGTTGAGCGCGATCATGCCGGACTCGATCTTCGATGCCACGCGCATCCCCCGGCCCAGGTCGCGCGTATAGATGTAGGCAGCGAGACCGTATTCGGTGTCATTGGCTTTGGAGATGACATCCGCCTCGCTTTCGAAGCGACTGATCGGCGCCACGGGACCGAAGATCTCCTCGTGAGCCATGGCAACGTCGGCCGGCACGTCCTTGAGCACCGTTGGCGGATAGAAAAAGCCTCTGCCTTCAGATACGCCGCCACCACACAGGATTTTGGCGCCGCGGGCAACGGCGTCCTGCACAAGCCGGTCGATCTTGTGCACAGCCTTCCTGGTGATCATCGGCCCGCATTCTGTGTCTGAGTCTGTGCCCGGGCCCACGTTGAGTGCCGCCATGCGTTTGCTCAAGCCTTCCGCGAAAGCATCATGGATGCCGGCCTGGACGTAAAGCCGGTTGGCGGCCGTGCAGGCTTCGCCGGCGTTGCGCATCTTGGCAACCATCGCACCGTCGAGGGCGGCTTCCAGGTCGGCGTCGTCGAAGACGATGAAGGGTGCGTTGCCGCCAAGCTCCATGGAACAGGAAATGACGTGCTTTGCGGCTTCGGCCAGCAGCACGCGCCCGACGCCGGTCGAGCCGGTGAAGGACAGCTTTCGCACGCGCGGATCGGCCAGCATGGCCGCCGTCACCGGTCCGGGGGTCGAGGTCGTCAGGACGTTGACGACGCCGGGCGGCACGCCGGCTTCCTCGTAGAGCGCCGCAAGCGCATAGGCCGTCAGCGGCGTCTCGCTGGCGGGCTTCAGGATCACCGTGCAGCCGGCCGCGAGCGCCGGAGCGATTTTGCGTGTCGCCATGGCGGCTGGGAAATTCCATGGCGTGATGAGCACGCAAATGCCGATGGGCTGGTAGTCGACAATGATCCGGTTCGCGCCCGAGGGTGCAAGGCCGAACTCGCCGCTGATGCGGACCGCCTCCTCGGCGTTCCAGCGGAAAAACTCAGCGGCGTAGGCGACTTCACCGCGCGCATCGCGCAGCGCCTTGCCGTTCTCCAGCGAGATCAGCGCAGCCAACGTCTCCATCCGGTCGGTCATCAGTTCGAAGCAGCGCCGCAGGATTTCCGATCGCCTGCGTGGCGGGGTCTCGCGCCAGCCGGCGGCCGCCTTCGCGGCAGCGTCGACGGCGGCGGCGGCATCAGTGAGCGTTGCATCGGGAACCGCAGCGATCACGGCTTCGGTCGAGGGATCGACCACTTCGATCACGCGGCCCTCCGATGAGGGCCGCCAGCGTCCGCCAATGTAGAGACCGTGCGAGACCGTGGCGTAGTCGAACATATCTTGATCCTCGTCGGATATGCCTGCGGCAATGTTCATTGGATGAACTCCTGGTCGATCACATCATGGCGGCGGACATGTCGCCGTCATAGGCAGCCCTGACCAGCTGTCGCATCGCGGCGAGGTCGAACGGGCGCGGATTGTTCTTGATCAACCGGTCGATGCCCAGCGCCTGCTCAGCCGTCCAGTCGATCTTGTCTTCGGGAAGACCCAGTTCGGCCAATGTCGGTGTGATGCCGATGGCGCCAAACAGCCGGCTCACCTCACGGATGGTGGCGTGCGCCAAGGCATCGGCGCCGCCGCCCTGATGGGAAAGGCCAAGAGCAGTGCCGACTTCCGCAATCTCCGCGGCTGCTGCGGCCAGATTGTAGGTCATCACATAGGGCAGCATCGTGGCCACCCCCAGGCCATGCGGGGTGTGGGTAAGCGCGCCAACGGGATACTGCACCGCATGGGCGGCGGCCGTTCCCGCCGTACCGAAGGCGCAACCGGCGGCCAGCGCTCCGATCATCACGTCGGCGCGCGCATCCTCGTCCGATCCGTCGCGATATGCCTTTTCCAGACTGCGGCCGAGCAGCCTGATGGCCAAAAGCGCGAAATGGTCGGTCAGAGCGCTCTTGCCGATGAACACATGCTGTTGCGGCAAATGAGGGTCCGCGCCGCGTTTGGCCGCTGTGAAGGCCTCGATTGCGTGCGTCAGCGCGTCGGCGCCGGCGATCGCCGTCAAGGATGGTGGACAGGTCACCGTCAGATCCGGATCGCAAAGCGCCACTGCTGCGATGAGATGCGGACTGGCGATACCCACTTTCAGCGTCCGATCCGGGTCGGAGATCACGGCGACGGGGGTCACCTCGGAGCCTGTTCCAGCCGTCGTCGGCACTGCGATCACCGGAAGGGTAGGGCCGGGTACCTTGAACTCGCCATAGTAGTCCTCGAGCCTGCCGCCGTGGCTGAGCAGAAGTGCAGCGCATTTGGCCATGTCGAGGCAGCTGCCGCCCCCGATGCCGATCACCATGTCCGGCTTGAAATCTTTCGCTTGCGCAATGCAGGCGGCGACGCTGTCGCGCGGCACATCCGGCAGCGTTCGGTCGAAGACCAACGTCTCGATCGCCGCGTTGTGCAAGCCAGCGAGGATCTCGGCGAACTGCGACGTCGCCGCGAATCGCTCATCGGTACAGACGAACGCGCGGCGCCCATATTTGGCGGCAATGGCAGGCAGGACATGGCGCTGGCCTTTGCCGAACAGAATCTCGCTCGGCAGGCGCGCCGCTGCAAACAAGCTCATGCACAAGATCCTGCGAAGACGGATTGGAAGCCGACAGGCTTGGCTTCGTGCCGGAGGCCGACCTCGGCGCTGCAGGTCGTGATCATGCGATACCCTCATAAAATCGTATATGATATAGGATTGAGTTTCGCGGAGCATCATGTTAGTGGATGGTTCTGTCAAGAGGCAAACGATGCAGAACACGGACCTGACGGTTGACAATGAAGCTCGTGCGACCGGTCGTATTCAGCGCGCCAACAGTCTGGCTGGCGACGTTTACGAAGCAATCTTCGCGCAGCTCATGTCTTTGAGGATTGCTCCGGGATCGCGCATCACCGTCGACAATCTCGTCAAGGAATTCAACGTCTCGCATACCCCCATTCGTGAAGCGCTTGGCAGGTTGGAGGGGGAAGGGCTGGTTCTGAAAACCCACCTGATCGGCTATCGCGCCGCCCCACAAATCACCCGCCGGCGCTTCGACGAGCTTTACGAGCTGCGTCTATTGCTTGAACCTGCCGCCGCGGCCAAAGCCACCGCAACAATGGACGGCGAGCGCCTTGCCGCGCTGCAGGAGGCGGCCGGCGTCATGGCTCGGCGGGTGGGGAAAGACGAACGCCTGCGCTATTCGAACTTCGCCCGTCAGGATGCGATCTTCCACGACAAGATCGTCGAGTTTGCCCAAAACGAACTCATTCGCGAGACACTGAATCACCAGCATACCCACTTCCATATCTTCCGCCTGATGTATCACTCCAGGGTGACCGAAGAGGCGCTCGACGAGCACGAGGCTATTCTCGCTGCCTTTGCCGCGGGCGATCCGGACGCCGCCGAAAAAGCCATGCGCGCGCACATCGAAAATTCGCGGGACAGGCTCCTGCCTGCGTTCGAGTAGCCTGGCGATGTTGCTTGTCAGAGGCACCCTCAAGCGCGGCGCGCCGCTGTCCGCCCAGCCTGCCGCCTACGAATTCTATTCCCCGTTCTGAGCCGATTTCGATCCCGGGAAGCGAGGCGCGCAGTGCACCTCGCCCCTGAAACAAGCCGAGAGGAAAAGACATGCCAGCCAAAAAAATCCTGATGCTGACCGGTGATTTCACCGAGGAGTATGAAATCTTCGTCTATCAGCAGGCGATGGAAGCGGTGGGACACACCGTACATGTCGTGTGCCCCGACAAAAGCGCCGGAGACATGATCAAGACATCGCTGCACGATTTCGAGGGCGATCAGACCTACACCGAAAAGCCCGGCCATAACGCGCTGATCAACAAGACCTTCGCCGACGCCGAGAAGCAGCTGAGCCAGTACGACGCTGTCTATTGCGCCGGCGGTCGTGGCCCCGAATACATCCGCACCGACAAGCGGATACAGGCAATGGTGCGCCATTTTCACGAGGCCAAGAAGCCGATCTTCACGATCTGCCATGGCGTCCAGATTCTGATCGCGGTCGACGGCGTCGTGCGCGGCAAGAAGGTGGCGGCGCTCGCCGCCTGCGAGCCGGAGGTGACGCTTGCCGGCGGCACCTACATCGATCTGTCTCCCACCGACGCCTATGTCGATGGGACCATGGTTTCAGCCAAAGGCTGGACCGCGCTTGCGGCGTTCATCCGTGAATGCCTGAAGGTGCTGGGAACGGAAATCCACCATTCTTGAACCGTTGAGCCGGCGCATCCCCTGAAGGATGCGCCGGCTCCCTCAACGGCGCGGCGACTTCCGTCATTTCATCAAGTTCAGATCAGGAACCTGCGGCAGGTGTGCTCCAGAACCTTGTGCCATCATCACCTCGGACGCCTTCAAGGCGCTGCCGCATCGCGTGCGTGCACAGCGCGCTATCCTCGTTGACCTTTCCCAGCTTGGCGGGTGCGAACCCGAGTTGATTGGCCCATTGGGGAACTGGACATGAAGTCGGCGCCGGGAGCTATCAGGGCTTCACGAACCGAAACGCGAAGCGATCGGTCTCGCCCTTGATCGCGGGATCGAACACCTTGATCGAGTGCGGGTCATCCCTGTTCAAGAGCACGGTGCTTTCCGCGTCCAGCACGAAGCCGGCCGCCTCCACCTCCTCGCGGACGGATGCAGGGTCGATCCGATGCAGCGACCGTTTGTCGCTCGTGCCTGACCCAGCGGCGGCGGCGTGGTCGACGATGACGTAGGACCCACCGGGTTTCAGCCGGTTGTAGACAGCTCGATTGAAGTCGGCGGCCGTCGCACCCTTCTTCTGGACCAGGGCGGTGTGAAGATCGTGGTAAAACAGGTGCAGCCATAGGACATCCGCTGGCGGCGTGACCTCCGGCATCGCGACGAGATCCGCCGAGGCGGCTTCGACGTTCTCTCGGCCCGGCTCCTTCGCGAGCGTCCGCATGAGGCCGACCGGATCGTTCTTGAAGTGGGCGACTTCGGCCGGCACGAAGCTGTAGACCCGCCCCTCTGATCCGACGATGTCGGAGAAGAGGCGCGTCCAGTCTCCGTCGCCAGGGTAGACGTCGATCACGGTGGAGCCCGCCTCGATTCGTGCGAACCGGATTAATTCGGACACCTTGGATTGGTCGTACATCGAAATCTCCTTAGGAGTGGATATTCTTCTCGGTGCTCATAATGATTTCTCCATTTGCTCGGATCGGATCGCGCTTGATCCGATCCGAGTTCCGATCGCCTGCGTTGTCTCTTTACCGGTGTGGACGTCGTGCTCGTCAGTCGAACTTGACCAAGTCCTTAAAGATGAGACGACCCCAGCTGTCTCCGCGCGCCTGGACCAGCAGGCCACCTTCCGACACCCCGCCAAGCTTGATCGGCGCGAAACCGAGATTTTCCGCAAGCTCCCCAATCTGTGTTGCGGCAGCGTCATCGTCGCTTGCCAGGAACACGACCCTCCGGCCACCATGTACGGCCGGATCCTGATCAAGCACCGGGGCGACCAAATGGTTAAAGCCCTTGACCAGTTTTGCGCCAGAGAAGGCCTGCGCGATGAACTTGGAAGAAGGTTGTCCTCCCAGTTCCTCAGGGGGCACGCCATAGGCATTGGTCACATCGATGATCGTCTTCCCCTGCCATGTGGGGAGCGCCTTCGCGACATTCGGGTGCGCCTCGAAGCGGACAGCCAAAAAGATGATGTCCGCCTTGATGGCTTCCGCCAGTTTTTTGGGGATGATGGTGGGTCCGATCGCGGCCGCATCGGCGGCAAAGCTTTCCGGGTCGCGTGTGGTTGCAACGGAAACTTCGATGCCGTTTCGGGCAAACGCCTTGGCAAGGGCCCGTCCGATATTGCCGAATCCTACGATTGCATAGTTCATAGTACTTCTCCGATCTGGTGCTAATGCCGGGGTCAGACTTGCGCCATGCCTCCGTCGACGGCGAGATCCACGCCGGTGACGAAAGAACTTTCATCGGAGGCGAGGAACGTTACGGCAGCCGCGATTTCCTCTGGTTTGCCCCTGCGACCCATTGGGATCTGTGACGCAAACTGGGCGGCCGCTTGCTCGGCTTGCTCAGGGGTAAGGCCAGTCGTTGTCTCCAAGGCCGGCGTCTCGATTGGTCCCGGACTCATTGCATTGACGCGGATTTTGCGGTCTTTGAATTCCAGTGTCCAAGCGCGCGCGAAGTTGCGTACAGCCGCCTTGCTCGTGGCGTAGGTACTAAACCCTGGAAGCCCCAACACGTTCGACACTGAAGAATTCAGGATGATCGAACCGCCGTCTTTGAACAGGGGAAGGGCCTTCTGCACCGTAAAGAACAGACCCTTCACGTTCACATCGAAGGTCTGATCAAAATGTGCCTCGGTAGCGACGGCGAGCGGTGCGATCGTCCCCGCGCCGGCGTTGGCGAAGAGAATGTCGATATGACCATGTTTCACCTTCACGACGGCATAGAGGCGATCCAGATCTTCCAGGAGCGACACGTCACCCACGACCGTCGTAACGTTTTTCATGATGAAGGCTGCGGCCTCCTTCAACTCCTTCTCTCTTCGCCCGGTAATCACGACGTGCGCTCCTTCTTCTACGAAGCGCTTGGCTGTGGCCAATCCGATCCCGCTGCTTCCGCCCGTGATGACTGCGATCTTGCCTTCGAGTTTTTTCATAATTCTTTGTCTTTCGTTGCGCACAGGCCAGGTACGGACCGCGCTGGGGGTCAGAGTTGAGCCAGGCCGCCGTCGACGGCGACCTCGCTGGCAGTCATGAAGCTGCTGTCCGGCGACGCGAGAAAGGCGGCCACGGCCCCGATCTCCGCCGGATCGGCCATGCGCTGGAGCGGAGTCATCGCGCCGTAGGCCTTCTGGCCTTCCTCGCCCAACGCCTCCTTCGCGAGTTCGGTCGCCGTCGCCCCGGGCGACAACACGTTTACCCGGATGCCGGTGCCCTTCAGGTCCTCCGCCCAGGTCCGCGCCAGGTTGCGCACTGCCGCCTTGCTCGCGCTATAGGCAGTGAACCCCGGAGCGCCCGTGGTGCCGGCGCTCGACCCGGTCAGGATGATCGAACCGCCCTGGCTCATCAGCGGCAGCGCCTTCTGGACCGTGAAGATCGTACCCTTCACATTGGTGTCGAAGGTTTCGTCAATGTGCCTGGCGGTGATCTGGCCGAGCGGAAGCGGGCTTCCCGCCCCGGCATTGGCGAAGACGATGTCGAGGCTTCCGCGCTCGGCCTTCACCGCAGCGTAGAGTCGGTCGAGGTCGGCCTCATCCGAGACCGAGCCCATAACCGCGCGGGCATTAGGCCCAAGGTCAGCCACGGCGGCGTCGAGCGCTTCCTGCCGGCGGCCGAAGATGAAGACGAAGGCGCCCTCCTCGATAAAGCGCTTGGCTGCGGCGCGGCCGATGCCCGTAGCGCCGCCGGTTATCACAGCGGTCTTTCCATTCAGTCTGTTCATGTCATGCATCCTTCGTTTCGCCGTCTCGTGTCTTTGGCTATACGGGAAAGTCCCGCGAGAGCCTCAAGATGGGTTCGCCGAAGTCGGGCGGTGAGTGCGCAATCGCGCACATCGCTGGTGCGAAAACGATCCAATAGATGATTGAACGCCACGATGACCGCACGAACTTACGGCTGATCGTGTTAGTATGGGCTTTTGCAAGCCGCACTGCGCTGCGCAGGAATGCACCATGATCGACTGGGATGACGTCCGCTACTTTCTTGCCGCCGCGCGCGGCGGCTCGGTGCGTGCTGCCGCCGCGCACCTCGGTGTGAACCACTCGACCGTGCTGCGACGCATCGCTCAGCTCGAGGAACGCCTCGGGGCGCAGATGTTCGAAAAGCTGCCTTCCGGCTACCGCCTGACGGCTGCGGGCGAAGAGGTCCTCGATCTCGCGACCCAGATGGAAGCGTCGTCGCACCAGCTGGAGACGCGCGTCTTCGGTCGTGACCAGAGCGCGCGCGGACTTTTGCGGGTGACGCTTCCACCGTTCCTCGCCACACACCTGCTCATGTCGGATCTCGCCGACTTCGCGCGTTTGCATCGCGACATCGAGATGGAAATCTTGTCGTCCGGTGAGCTGGCAAATCTGACCAACCGAGAGGCCGACGTCGCGATCCGCATTGTCGCCGACCGCAAGACCCTGCCGCTCAATCTTCACGGCCTGAAGGGACCGGAGCTGTTCAGCGGCGTCTACATGTCTCGCGATCGACTAGCCGCGTGGCGTGCGGGCACGCTTGATCCCATCCGATGGATAGGCATAGACAATCATGGAATTCCGGACTGGGCGCGCGAGGGAGAAGTTCACGTCACGGGAGTACCGTTCAGGACACCTGACGCCGAGACGCAGATCATCGCGGCGCACCAGGGGATTGGGATAACGAAACTGCCGTGCTTCGTCGGAGATACCGACCCCCTGCTGGTGAGGGTGCCGGGGATCGACGTGCCCATGCATGGGACACTCTGGCTTCTCACGCAAGGCGAGACACGCAAGACGAAGCGGGTGCGGCTCTTCACAGAGTTCGTATCCCGCAGGCTCGCCGCGTACGCTCCGCTTCTCTCGGGGCTGTCCATATCGCGCGACTGACGCCCGGCAGATCCGCCGGCAACGCTTCCCGCAATCCGGGTGGAAGCCGAGCTGCGATCGCTTGAAGCGGCGTGTTCAATCCGCGAATCCAGTGGGAGTAGGGAAACGGCGGCAGTAGCGTAGAGGTACCAGCCTAAGCTCGACCTCTTCCCACACCATGATCAGACAACGATGCCACCGTCTTCAGCGCGCCATCGAGCATGTCGCCTTTCTCGTCTTTCAGCGCAGCTTCGCGCAACCGCCTGATCCAGTCGGCAGCGTCATCGCGGCTCCTGACCAGATCGAGCGCCGACAGCACGCGATCGAATTTGGACTGGGCGCGGAGGTGGGTGTCGCTGTAGCCCTTGATCAGCCGGCGGCAGTTCAAGATTTCGACGGCGAGCGCGTAGTCCTGAGGCGCGTGGCTGAGCGCCAGCGCATACCAGCGCTCCAGATGCGCCGTCTCGACCTTGTGGCGCAACAGGCGCCGCCGCCAGCGGCGCAGGCCGCCAATCAACCAGAGGACCGCAAAGCCGGCAAAGCTGTCGGTGCGGATGCGCCGGCCGCGATTGATGCGCCGGTCGAGAAAGCCGGCAAGTTTCGGCCGGTTCTCGATGTAGCTGCCAAACCCCGCCGGCAAGGTGCCGCAGAACTCCTCGATGCGCGGATGGAAATATTCGGTCACTTGCAGGATGGAGCCGTCCTTGACGCCCACCTCCTTGCGCACCCGCCGGTCACGCGTCGAACGTGTCTTGAGATCGGCGACGCGGATCATGTCGTCGTAGCACAGCGCGTTGGCCAGATGCTTGGCGGCAGCGATGGACAATGCATGGGCATGTTCAGCGCTATCCAGCGCGACCGCCTGGTCGAGCCGGTCGAGATACTCGCCGCCATAGGAGATGTCCTGGTAGTCGACGACCTTTCTCAGGCCCCGGAGCGCCATGTCGCGCACCGCCGCGGGCATCAGGTCGATGCGGGCGGCCAGCGCCTGCCAACCCTGCAGCAGGTTCGGCGGACCGCTCACACGCCCTGAACCCGGAGCGGGGTCGACCGTGGCCGGTTCTGCCGGCTGTGGCGCGGGGGCCGTCGTACCGCGCGCGCGGTCGTAGGCGACGGCGAAGGCAGCAAGGCTGGCTTTCGCACCCCGGCCGCCGGCGCCGATCGCTTGCTCATAGCTTTCACGCGTGAACGGCAATGCGTCGGAGCCGGCCAGCGCGCCAAGCAGACTGGCCGAGATCATTGAGCCATTGTCCGCGGCGATCTTTTCCATGTCGAAGGCGATGAAGCGTTTCGATGCAGCTTCCGCCGTCGCGCGTACCTTGGAAGACGAGGCCCGGCCGTCACCCGGCTCGATCTTTTCCGACACCGCGGCGATACGGTGCGAGGAGGTGATCAGCGTGGTGCGATCGGGCGTGACGAAGCCCCTGATGATGGCGCGGCCGGCTTCCATCAGCTCGGCGGCGATCAATATGTCGACATCGCCTTGCGAAGGCGAAAGGGCAAAGACCGGCAGCCGGCCGGTGTCGCGGGCCATCTCGACGTAATAGATCGTAGCGCCGGTGCGCTGGGCGACGCCGGCGACCGAGGTCGATTGCGCGACATAGGAATTGCGCTCGGCGACATCGGTGATCCAGTCGGCGAGCACGCCGCCGCCCTGGCCGCCGACCGCGAGCAAAGCGAGTTTGATCACCGGCTCGGTATCGGCGGCATCGGATTTCGGGCGCAAGGGCGAAGCCTGGTCAAGCATCGGCGAACGTCAACCTGCGGCTTTCACGGCGCCGCTGCAGCAGGCCGATCACGGCGCGGCGCGTGCCTTCCAGAAAACGATCCCAGCGGCGGGGATTGTGCACGACATCGGCGCGGTAGAAGGAAGGGCACAGCACCGCTGCATCCGCCACTTCACCGCAATTGCCGCAGCCGACGCAGCTCTGGTCGATCGATGCCACCGGATCGTCGCGCAACGGATCGTCGAGCGACTTTACCGACAGCGACGGGCAGCCGGACAGCCGCATACAGGCATGGTCGCCGGTGCAGATATCCTCATCGACGCCGAACTTCGGCTTGACGACGCGAGTCCCACCCTTGATCGCCTTGTCGACCAGCGGCTTTTCGCGGCGCTGGCGATTGAGCATGCATTCAGACGAGGCAACGATGACCTTGGGACCCTTTTCGTCCGTCGTCAGCGCCTCACGTAACGTGTCCTGCATCTTGGTGATGTCATAGGTGCGGTCGACATGGCGCAGCCATTTGACGCCCATGCCCTTCACCGCCTCGGTGATCGGATGCTTGGTCGACTTGGTCTTGTTGCCCGCACGCGACGACAGGATGTCCTGCCCACCGGTGGCGGCGGAGTAAAAATTGTCGACGATGACGATGACGCCGTCGTTCTTGTTGAAGACCGCGTTGCCGATCGAGGAGGTCAGGCCATTGTGCCAGAAGCCGCCATCGCCGACGAAAGAGATCGACCGCCGTTTGGCGTCGGGCGAATTGAACGCCGATGCCGATGCCGGCCCCAGCCCGTAGCCCATGGTGGTGGCGCCGAGCTCGAAAGGCGGCATGATCGAGAACAAATGGCAGCCGATGTCGGATGCGATGTGGTGGTTCCCGAGTTCCTGCTCGACCAGCTTTGTCGCGGCAAAAATCGGCCGCTCCGGGCAACCGATGCAGAAGCCTGGCGGACGTCCCGGCACGACGTTGATCAGGTCCGCGGCGTCAACGCCGTCGCCGACCTTGTTGGGCGCGCGCACCTCACCCGGCAAGAGATGCGGGGCCTCGGCGCGCAGGAAGGCGCCGATGCCGTCCAGCATGACCTGGCCGGTATATTCGCCGGCCATCGGCAGATACTCCTTGCCGACCAGCCTGGTGCCGCGCCCGGCCTTGTGCAGCATGGCGGCAAAGGCCTGCTCGATGTAGTTGGGCTGGCCCTCCTCGACCACGAGCACCGTCTGCTTGCCTTCGCAGAAGGTGAGGAACTCGTCATCGATCAGGGGATAGACGGCGTTGAGAACGTAGAGCGGCACATCCGTCTCGCCATAGGTGTCGGCAAGGCCGAGCCGCTGCAAGGCGCGGATGACCGAATTGTACATGCCGCCCTGCATGACGATGCCGACCGAGCCATGGTCCGAACCGAAGAATTCGTTGATCTTGTTCTTGGCGATGAACTCCACCGCCGCCGGCCAGCGCTTCTGCACCTTCTCCTTCTCGTGCAGGAAGGAGGCGGGCGGCAACACGATGCGGCCGGTGTCGCGGCGCGGCGCGTCGAGCGCATCGGCCACCGTCATCGGCGGGCGCTTGTTGTCCTTGGCGATGAAATGGCCATGCACATGGCAGCAGCGGATGCGCACCTGCAGCATCACCGGCGTGTTGGATGCCTCGGACAGCTCGAAACCATCCTCCACCGCCTTGACGATCGACGGCAAATTGGGGCGCGGGTCGAGTAGCCAGACCTGGCTCTTCATGGCGAAGGCATGGCTGCGCTCCTGCATGATCGAGGAGCCTTCGCCATAGTCTTCGCCGACGATGATCAGCGCGCCGCCGGTGACGCCGCCGGAGGCGAGGTTGGCCAGTGCGTCGGACGCGACATTGGTGCCGACGGTCGACTTGAAGGTCGCCGCACCGCGAATGGGGTAATGCACCGAGGCCGCCAGCATGGCGGTGGCGGTGGCTTCCGAGGCGCTCGCCTCGAAATGCACCCCGAGTTCGCCCAGAATCTCCTGTGCGTCGGCCAGCACGTCCATCAGATGGCTGATCGGCGCGCCCTGGTATCCGCCGACATAGCCGACGCCGCATTGCAGCAGCGCCTTGGTGATGGCGAGAATGCCTTCGCCCGCAAATTCCTCGCCGGCGCCGAGCCTGAGTTTTTCGACTTCCTTGGCAAAAGAGCGTTCGGCCATTTTTCCAACCTTCCGTTGCCGGCGGTGCGGCCGGCGCCTAACGTCTAGATGTCGTGCTTGCGAATGTTCTTCAGCATCTTCTGCAATGTGGCGATCAGCGCCGCGTATTCGGCGTCGTCGACATCGTCGAACATCGCCTCGAACGCGTCATGCATTGCCGGCCAGGCGCGCGCGAACTCGGCGCGGCCGTCATCGGTCAGGAAGACATGGCGGATGCGGCTGTCTGTGACGCCTTGCTCGCGCCGCACGAAGCCTTGCCCTTCCAGCGTGTCGAGCGTGCGGCTCAAGGTCGACTGCTCGATGACGGTGTAGACCGAGAGGTCGTTGACGGTGACACCGTCGGTGACCGACAGCACGGCGAGCGTGCGGACCTGCGGAATGGTCAGGCCCTGCTTGCGGAAATCGTCGCGCAAGGTGGCGTTGTAGCGCCCCATGATGCGGTTCATCAGATAGGGCGCGAATTGCTGCAGGCCGATCTGGCCAAGCGTCGAAATGCGCTGGCGTTTTTCTGCGACCTTCTGCTCCATCACAGCCTGCCCGCCAGAAGAAAGCCGGAGCCGCCGCCGAGCCCTGCACCCGGATGGGTGGAGGCGCCGATGTGATAGAGGTTTTTGATGCCGGTCTGATGGTTGCGGCTGGTCTTGAACGGCCGCCACAGGAACGACTGGTCGATGGTGGACGACCCGCCATACGGGTCGCCGCCGACCAGATTGATGTTCATCGCTTCGAGATCGGCCGGTGAATAGGCGCGGCGCGCAATCACGCTGCCCTTGAAGCCATCGATGTGGCTGGCGAGAATGGTTTCGACGCGGTCGGCGTAGGCTTCACGCAGCGCCTCGGTCCATTGTCCGTCAGCCGGTGCATGCAGCGTGCCTGCGGCGTCGCCCTTGATGTGCCTGGGCGCCTCGGGCAGTTGCAGCCACAGGATCGCCTTGCCCTCCGGGCAGCGCGACGGATCGAGCGCATGCGGCTGGCCGACGCAGATGGTCGGCACTTCGGGCAGCATGCCGCGCGCCGCCTCGTTGCAGGCTTTCGAGACGCCATCGAGCCCCGGCGTCAGGTGCAACAATGCCACCTGGTCCAGGCCAGCACCGCGCCATGCCGGCGGCTTGTTCAGCGCATAGTGAATCTGGAAATTGCCTTTGCCGTAGCGATATTTCTGTGTCGCTTCGACATCGGCCTTGGGAGCCTCGCTGCCGAGCAACCGGTGGTAAAGCTGCGTCGGCGTGACCGAACAGATGACGCTCTTGTTTGCTGTAATCGTTTCGCCCGAGGCGAGCCGTACGCCGGTCGCGCGGCCACCGCTCTGGACGATCGAGGCGACATCGGCGACGGTACGGATGTCGCCACCACGTTCCCTTATCAGAGCTTCGAAGGCGGTGAGCAGGGTCTTCGCTCCACCCTTGACGATCGGCGCCCCGGCCGCTTCCAGCGCGAAGGCAATGACCTTGGCGATCTGCCCTGAGAAGGCGTCTTCCGGTCCGAGCCCGGCGTGCAGCACCCAGGGCGCCCACAGCGCGCGGATTGTCTCGGACCGATAGGTGCTTTCCAGCCAGCTGCGCGCCGGCACCAGTGCTTCGCCGAGAAAGGCGGCAAGGCCGCGTGGGCTGCGCCGCCAGGCATCGCCGGCCAGCAGTTTCGCCGTCGGATAGGACCACAGGCTGCCGCCGAGCAGGCCGAACAACAGGCCGGCATTGCGCTCGATGCCGCTGACATCGTCCGCATGCCGGTCGCCATCGTCGGCGGCAATCGCATTGATTGCCGCGACATTGGCGGCGCGGTTGGTGGTGAGCACTGCATGACTGCCGTCCGGCCGCAGCACGCCAGTTGGCGTGCCGGTGTGGCAGAATTCCAGCCCGTGCCTGGCGAGATCGCCGCCCAACGCCGCAAAAGCCGGCGAGGTGATGAACAGCACGAAGGTGGTTGCCATCACGTCATGGATAAAGCCGGGAGCGGTGATCTCCTCGGTACGCACGCAGCCGCCGATGCGGTCATTGCGCTCGAGGACGAGCACACGCGCCCCTTTGCCGCCGAGCATCGCCGCGCAGACCAGCGCGTTGATGCCGCTGCCAACGATGATGTGATCCGGCTGGCTCACCTTGGCGTGCTTTCACCTAGCCGTTGGATACAAGCGCCAGCGCGCGGATAGGGCTGCCGGTGCCATGCTCGATCTTGAGCGGTGCGGCGATCAGGATGGCGCCCTTTGGAGGCAACTGGTCGAGGTTGCAGAGGCTGGCGAGGCCATAGCGGTTCGCCTTGTGCATCAGCGTGTGGGCTGGAAATGGCGGCTCCATCCCGCCTGCCTTGCCGGCATCGGTGCCGATCGTCTCTGAGCCCCAGCCCTTGATATCCTTGCTGATCAGGAACTGGATGGCTTCGGCTGTCGGACCTGGCGTATGTGGGCCGGTTTCGTTGGCGTTGAGGAATTCGGCTTCCGAGCCATTGCGCTTATACCAGTCGGTGCGCATCACCACCCACTCCCCGGCGTTGATGGCGCCATGCTTGGCTTCCCACGCCTTGATGTGGTCGACGGTGAGCAGGAAGTCGTGGTCAGCGGCGGCTTCCTTCGAGCAGTCGATGACATTGACCGGACCAATGAAATTCTGCGCCGGAATGGTGTCGGTGGCGCCGTCCGGATAGTCCTTGCCGCTGATCCAATGCTGCGGCGCATCGAAATGCGTGCCCGAATGCTCCCCAAGCTTCAGCCAGTTCCATGCCCACCACGGGCCGTTCTTGTCATAACGGGAGATGTTATGGATCTCGACCTTTGGCGTGTCGACGGCAAGCTCCGGCGGCAGCTTGATAAGAGGCGTGTCGGGTCCGAGTTGCGCAGAGAGGTCGACCACCCTGATGGCGCCTGAAAGCAGCTGGCCGGCGACTTCGCCGAGGAGTTTTTGCGTGTCCATGGTCTGAAGTTCCCTCTTTCTGGTGAAGATCAAGGCTCGTCTCGGCCCTTAATATCCTACTAGACGAAAACATATGCATCTGCAATTATCTTTAAGCATAAAGGAAATGGGAACGGGGCGTGAGCGAGTTCGACGCCATCTTTGTCGGGGCGGGCCACAACAGTCTGGCATGCGCCGCGCATCTGGCGCTGAAAGGCTGGAAAACCGGGATTTTCGAGCGCAGCGCAGCAATCGGCGGTGCCGTCCAGACCCACGAATACACCCTCCCAGGGTTCCGGCACGATTTCGGTGCAATGAATCTGAGCCTGTTTGCCGGCTCCGCCTTCCACCGGAAATATGCAAATGAATTGAAAGCGCAGGGTCTTGAGTTCGCGCCGGTCGCCGACTGTTTCGCCAGCGCCTTTCCGGACGGACGCTGGTTCGGCGTCAGCAATGACTTGGAAAGGACTGCCACGCGGCTGGCCGCGTTCTCCGCCGCCGATGCCGCGACGTGGCGCAAGCTCGTTGCCGCCTTTCCTGCTGAGGCCGAGCATCTGTTCCGGCTGCTGGGATCGCCGATGAGTGCCCGCGCGCTTGCCGGCACCGCCTGGAACCTGTGGCGCAAGAAGGGCATGTCAGGCGCGCTCGATACCGGCCGGCTTTTGCTGTCGTCACCTCGCGCCTGGCTGGAGGAGACCTTCGAGTCGCCTTATGTGCGGGCAACGCTTGCCACCTGGGGCATGCATCTCGATTTCGCACCCGACATCGCCGGCGGCGCCGTGTTCCCCTATCTGGAATCGATCGCCAACCAGAGCTTTGGCATGGTGCTAGGCAAGGGCGGCGCCGACACGATCATCCGGGCGCTGGCAGGTATGGTCACCTCGGCGGGCGGCACGATCGTCACCGGGGCGGAAGTTGCCGAGATCACCGTTGCCGGCGGCAAGGCATCGGGCGTGCGACTCGCTTCAGGTGAGACACATACGGCCACCAAGGCAGTGATTGCCGGCGTCGCGCCCAGGGCGCTGACCGGCAAGTTGCTGCCCAACGGTTCCGGCGACGCCGGCTTCGACACGGCGATGCAGAAATTCAGGCACGCGCCGGGCACGATGATGATCCATCTGGCGCTCGACGACCTGCCCGATTGGCGCGCCGGCGCGGAGCTTCGGCAGTTCGCTTATGTGCATCTGTCGCCGTCGCTCGACGCGATGTCGCGCACCTATCAGCAGGCGATGGCGGGCATGCTGCCGGACGAACCGGTGCTGGTCGTCGGCCAGCCGACCGCGATCGATCCGTCGCGCGCGCCTCAGGGCAAGCATGTGCTGTGGGTGCAGGTGCGCATGCTGCCTGCCGAAATCCTGGGCGATGCGGCAGGCAGGATCGCGCCCGCGCATTGGGATCAGGTCAAGGATGCCTACGCCGAGCGCGTGCTCGACATCATCGAGATATACGCACCCGGACTGCGCCCGAAAATCCTCGGCCGTGCAGTGTTCTCGCCAATCGACCTCGGGCGTGAGAACCCCAATCTCGTCGGTGGCGACCAGGTCTGCGGCAGCCATCATCTGGCACAGAATTTCCTGTTCCGCCCGGCGCGCGGTTATGCCGGCTGGAACACGCCGGTCGGCAATCTGCATCTCATAGGCGCCGCGACATGGCCCGGCGCCGGCACCGGCGCGGCCTCCGGCTTCATGCTCGCGCAACAGCTTGGCGGGAGGTAGCTCGCAAGATTTCATGAAGGCGACGAGAGGCAAGGCGCTGCTGCCCACGAAGCCCGGATCGATAAACTGATAGTGCCGCGCAAAGACAACAAAACCAACAAGGGGAACGACCATGACAATCAACAGACGAGAATTGCTGGGATACAGTGCCGCGGCACTTGGGGTGGCGGCGATCGGCCTGCCTGAGATCGCCAAGGCGGCAGCGGGCGAGCTGACCATCGCCTATAACGTCAACCTGCCGTCCTGGGATCCGACCACCGGACCCTCGGCCGTCAACCCGACGATCCAGGGCCTCTACCAGTCGGTGTTCGACCAGTTCATTCCGCAAAAGCCGGACCTGTCCTTTGCGCCTGGCCTGCTCACCGAATGGGGCTGGAACGAGGATCGCACCAAGGTGACGATGACGGTGCGCGAAGGCGTGACCTGGCATGACGGCTCGCCCTTCACGCCCGAGGACGTGGTCTGGTCGCTGCAGCGGGCGGGCGACGAAAAGACCGGCAATCCGATCCAGTTCGTCTGGAAGAACGTCAACAATTTCAAGATCGACGGCAACAAGATCACCGGCGACGTCGTGCAGTTCGATCCGGTCTACTTTAAATGGATGTCGTTCCTGACCGGCTACATCCTGCCGAAGGCCTATTATGAGAAGGTCGGCGCCGAAGGTTTCGAGAAGGCGCCGATCGGCACCGGCCCTTACATGGTGGAAAAATTCGAGCGAAATGCTTTCCTCCGACTGAAGGCCAACCCGCACTATTGGGGCGACAAGCCGGCCTTCGAGAATGTGACGATCAAGTTCGTCACTGATGCGGCGAGCCGCGTTGCCGAAATCGAATCCGGTTCCTCGCAGGTGACGCTGGAGGTCCCCTATGAAGAGTATGACCGGCTAATCGCCAAGGACGGGCTTGCCGGCTCGTGCAAGCCCGTTTCCGACATCGGCATGATCTTCTTCAACGACATCGAAGCGATGCTGGACAAGAACGTCCGCCAGGCCGCCGTCATGGCTGTGGACAAGGAGCTTCTGGTCAAGCGGCTGCTGCGCGGCTATGGCCAACCGATCGCTACGCTGGAGACCCCGGAGTACACGGCCTTCGACGCCTCGATCAAGGTCGAGCACAATCCGGAAAAGGCCAAGGAGCTGCTCGCGGCTTCCGGCTATTCGCCGGAAAAACCGGTCAAGTTCACCATCCAGACGACCAAGGGCTTCAAGCCCAAGGATTATGAGATGATCCAGGCAATCGTCGGCATGTGGCGTAAGGTCGGCATCGAGGCGACGATCGAGGTCTACGAGATCGCCAAGCACTATGAACTGCGCGCCGCCGACAAGCTGGCGCCGGCCGCCTTCTACAATTGGGGCAACGCCATCGGCGACCCGACGACGTCGACGGGTTTTGCCATGTATGGGCCGAGCCCGCACTCGGTGTGGGACAGCCAGGATCTGATCGACATGATCAATCCGCTCTGGGGCGAGAAGGACGAGGCCAAGCGCATCGCCGGCTGGAAGGCTGTCGACAAGTATATCGCCGAGCAGGCCTATGTGCTGCCGCTGATTCAGTATGCGCAACCTATCGTGCATGCCAAGGGCGTCAACGTGGTGCAGCATGTGTCCGGCGCGCTGCTGCCGGCGCTGATGACCCCGGCCTGATATCGGCTTGTGGGCGCCACCCTTCGCTGAGCGGCCCCCTCATCCGGCCCTTCGGGCCACCTTCTCCCCGCTGGGGAGAAGAGACCAGCTCAGCTGTCCGTGACCTCTTCTCCCCTCGGGGAGAAGGTGGCCGCGAAGCGGACGAATGAGGGGGCTCTTCGTTAGAAACGCACTGGGCCAACACCAGAATGCTCCTGCAACGATTCCTGATCCGTCTGCTGACGATGCTGATCACGCTGTTCGGCGTGGCTGTCGTCGTCTTCGTCGTGATCCGCGTCGCGCCTGGTGACCCGATCGCCATGATGCTGCCCCCCGGTGCGACAGATGCCGACATCGACCGGCTGCGTGCACTCTACGGGCTCGACAAGACCATCGTGCAGCAATTCTTCATCTGGCTGTCCGGCGTCGTCAGGGGCGATTTCGGCACCTCGATTTCGCTCAGGCAAGATGTGCTCAGCCTCGTCTTCAACCGCTTGCCGGCAACGCTGGAACTCGCCATCGTCGCGCTGATCATGGCGGTTGGGCTCGGCGGCACGACGGCGATCCTCGGCGCCCGCGAACGTGGCACGGCGGTCGAAGCCGGCATCGATATCGCCAGCGGTGCCGCCCTTTCCATTCCCGATTTCCTGTGGGGCCTCGTGCTGATCCTTTTGTTTGGCGTGCTGGTGCCGATCTTCGACATTTCCGGCCGCGTGTCGCCGCAGCTCGATCTGCCCTTCGTCACCCAGTTCTATTTCTTCGAGAGCTTGCTTCGGCTGCGCCTCGACCTGACCTGGGATCTCCTGAAGCACATGCTGATGCCGGCTGTGGCGCTGGCGCTGCCGCTGGCCGCAATCATCGCGCAGTTGCTGAAACAGTCGCTGAAGGAAGTGCTGGACCTCGACTATGTCGTGCTGGCGCGGGTGAAGGGGTTTTCGGAAACGCAGGTTATCTTACGCGAGGCGCTGAAGAACGCTGCCTTGCCGACACTGACTCTCGTCGGCGTCCAGTTCACCTTCCTCATCGGCGGCACGGTCATCGTCGAGCGGCTGTTTTCCTACGAAGGGCTCGGTAACATGGCGATCGATGCCGTCATCAACCGCGACCTGCCGCTGATCCAAGGCATCGTGCTGGTGTTCGCGCTGCTGTTCGTGCTGATCAATCTTGGCGTCGACATGATGTACGCGCTGCTCAATCCGAGGCTGCGCCATGGATGAGGCACGCATCGCCTGGCGCGGACTGGGCCCGAGGCTGTGGCTGGCCGGCGGCTGGCTGCTGCTGGCGCTGCTGGCCGCGATCTTCGCGCCGCTGGTCGCACCGCAGGACCCGCTGGCGCAAGACCTGATGCTGGAACGGCTGCCGCCATTCTGGATGAGTGGTGCGGAATCAGGCTATTGGCTGGGCACCGACAGCCTCGGCCGCGATCTCCTCTCCCGGCTGATCTTCGGCGCCCGTATCGCCTTCATCGTCGCTTTCGCGGCGGCGATCGCCGCCTGCCTTGTTGGCTCGACGCTCGGACTGGTCGCCGGCTATTTCGGCGGCTGGGCCGACCGCATCATTTCACGCATCGTCGACGTCTGGATGGCATTCCCGCCGGTGCTGTTCGCCATCCTGCTGGTCGCGGTGCTCGGCACCGGCCTCAGTTCCGTCATCCTCGCCATCGTCATAATCGACTGGACGCGCTTTTGCCGGGTGATCCGCGCCGAAGCGATGGGCCAGTCGCGCATGGACTATGTCGAGAACGCCCGCATCGCCGGCTATGGCCGCATCGGCATCATGCTGCGCGAGGTGCTGCCCAATGTGGTGCCGTCGATCGTGGCACTGCTGTCGCTGGAGATGGGCATCGCCGTCATCGTCGAGTCCATCCTGTCCTTCGTCAATCTGTCGATCTCGACCGACGATCCGACCTGGGGCGGCATCATCGCCGAGGGCCGGCTGTCGATCCATCAGGCCTGGTGGGTGCTGGTGTTTCCGCTTGTAACGCTGATCCTCACCGTGCTGTCGTTCAGCCAGTTCGGTGAGGCGCTGAAGACACGCTTCGATCCGGTGCTGCGATGAGCGCTTGCCTGGATATTGCCAATCTGAGCGCCGTGCTGCCGAACGGCCAGCGCGTGCTGCGCTCGGTGTCGCTCTCCGTGCAGCCGGGTGAGGTGCGTGCTCTTGTTGGCGAGAGCGGCGCCGGCAAGACGATGATCGGCAAGGCGGTGCTCGGTGTGCTGCCGTCAAGCGTGCGCATCGTCGAAGGCGCCATGCAGCTCGAAGGCGAAGACCTCGGCAGGCTGCAGCCCAAGGCAAGGCGCACGCTGATCGGCGCTCGCACCGCGCTGATCCCGCAAGATCCGTTGACTGCGCTCAACCCGTCGCGCCGCATCGGTCCGCAGATGACTGACCGGCTGGTGCGCATTCTCGGCTGGAACGGTGACAAGGCGGACAAGCGTATCCGGCAATTGCTGGATGAGGTGCAGATCCGCGATCCCGACCGGGTGCTGAAATGCTATCCGCACGAGCTGTCCGGCGGCATGCGCCAGCGCGTGCTGATCGCCGCCGCCTTCGCCGCCGAGCCACGGCTGATCGTGGCCGACGAGCCGACAACCGCGCTCGACGTTACCGTGCAAAAGCAGATCCTGCGACTGATCGCCGAGCTGCAGCGCGAGCATGGCACCGCGATCCTGTTCGTCACCCACGATCTCGGCGTCGTTGCAAAGATCAGCCAGCAAGTGTCTGTGCTCTACGCCGGCAAGGTGGTGGAAGAGGCTGACACAGCCGCTCTCTTCGCCGCGCCTGAGCATCCCTATACGCGGGCATTGATGGCCGCTACGCCGCGCTACACGGATCCCTTTGCCTCGCTGAAGCCGGTGGATGAGACGGTGCTGGCAGGACTCGCTGCGGAGATCGCCGCCTCCGACCAGGCGTGGAGAGGGCCGCATGGTTGAGCCGCTGTTTTCCGTGCGCGGGCTGAAGGTGGCGCTAGCCGACATGACCCGCAAGCCGCTGATCGGGCGCGCGCCGCTGGCCGAGATTTTGAGAGGCCTGGATTTCGATTTGCCGAGGGGCTTGGTGACCGGCATCGTCGGTGAATCCGGGTCCGGAAAATCGACGCTCGGCCGCACGCTTGTCAGACTTCTGGAGCCGAGCGTCGGCAGCATCCATTTCGAGGGCCGCGATATCGCCCATCTGCCGGATGCCGAGCTGCGACCTCTGCGCCGCCACCTGCAGATGATCTTCCAGGATCCGATGTCGTCGCTCAACCCGCGTCGCACCATCGCCGGCATCATTGCCGCGCCGCTCAAGCAGAATGGGCTTGGCGACAGGCTCAAGGAACGCGTCGCCGAGGCATTGCATCGCGTCGGCCTGCCGCAAAGCTTCGCTAGTCGCTATCGTCATGAACTGTCGGGCGGGCAGCGCCAGCGCGTCGGAATTGCGCGCGCGTTGGCGCTTTCGCCGAAATTCGTGCTGGCCGACGAGATCGTCTCCGGCCTCGACGTATCGACGCAGGCGCAGATCCTCACCCTTTTGGAGAGACTGGCCGCGGAGATGGGGCTGACGGTCGCCTTCATCAGCCACGACCTGTCGGTCATCCGGCGGCTGTGCCAACAAGTGATCGTCATGCGCGAGGGCAGGATCGTCGAGGCGAGCGCCACCGATGCGCTGTTCGACAACCCCAGGGAGACCTACACGCGCGACCTGCTTGCCGCCATCCCACTGCCTGAGATCGACGCGGACTGGTTGCGGCCAGCAACGAAAGCGCCGGCATAGGACTGTTCACCCACCACGCCGAACAGCGGGCTTCGGACGTGCATGAGGGCAAAATCAGCCCGCGAACGGAGGGTAATATGAATTACGCAGCCCGCGGCACGATGCTTGCCGCGATCCTGTTCTGCTCGATGGGAACGGCTTCGGCCGATGCGATCCCCGGCATGCGCGGCCACGACCACACCGGCATCACGGTGCCCGACATGAAGCAGGCAGTCGACTTCTTCACCGAAGTCGTCGGCTGCAAGAAGGCGATGTCGTTCGGTCCGTTCGCCGATGACAAGGGCACCTTCATGCAGGATCTTATGGGCGTCGATCCGAAGGCTGTCATCGAGCAGGTCACCATGGTGCGTTGCGGTTATGGATCGAACATCGAGCTGTTCAAGTACACCGCGCCTGACCAGAAGGATTTGACTCCGAAGAACAGCGATATCGGCGGCTTCCACATTGCCATGTATGTCGATGATGTCGCCGCGGCGAAAGCCTATCTCGACAGCAAGGGGGTGAAGACGCGGATGGGTCCGCTGCCGGTCAAGGAAGGTCCGGCGGCCGGCCAGACCATCCTCTATTTCCAGGCGCCATGGGGATTGCAGCTGGAGGCGATCAGCTATCCCGATGGGATGGCCTATGAGAAGGGTGCCGAGACTGTGCTGTGGAGCCCGAAGAACCCGGACAAGTGATTTCCAGAGCGCTTGCGGGGCCAGCCCGCAGGCGCGCCACCCGTGTCCAGCAATCGTTCCAACATGAAACTTTAAGCTTGAAATATTTTGTCTCCGGCGCGATACTTAATATGCAGCAAGCGAAGAGGAGATCGCACGGATGAAGGTTGCGGTTCTCGGTGGCGGACCAGCCGGCCTCTACTTTGCCATTTCAATGAAGCTGCGGGACGCCGCCCACGAGATCACGGTGTTCGAGCGCAATCGCGCCGACGATACGTTCGGCTGGGGCGTCGTGCTGTCGGCCGAAACACTCGACAACCTTGCCAAAAACGACCCGGTCAGCGCTGTCTGGATCAAGAAGCATTTCGCCTATTGGGACGACATCGCCGTCATCCATGACGGCGTGCGCACGGTCTCGTCGGGCCACGGTTTCTGTGGCATCGGCCGCAAGCGGCTTCTGGTCCTGCTGCAGCGACGCGCGCGCGAACTTGGCGTGAGGCTGATGTTCGAGAGCGATATCGCCGACCCTCAGCCCTATATGGAGACGCATGATCTGGTCGTCGCCGCCGATGGGCTGAACTCAAGGGCGCGCAACACCTTCGTCGAAGTCTTCAAGCCCGACATCGACACCCGCAAATGCAAATTCGTCTGGCTCGGCACCAACCAGAAATTCGACGACGCCTTCACCTTCATCTTCGAGAAGACCGAGCATGGCTGGGTGTGGGCGCACGCCTATCAATTCGACAGCGAGACAGCGACCTTCATTGTCGAGTGCAGCGAACAGACCTGGGCTGCCTTCGGCTTCGGCGCCATGTCGCAGCAGGAATCCATCGCCGTCTGCGAGCGCATCTTTGAGAAACATCTCGGCGGCCACGCGCTGATGACCAATGCCAATCACATCAGAGGTTCGGCCTGGATCAATTTCCCGCGCGTGCTGTGCGAACGCTGGTCCTACAAGAACCTGGCTCTGATGGGCGACGCGGCGGCCTCGGCACATTTCTCGATCGGCTCCGGCACCAAGCTCGCATTGGAAAGCGCGGTGGCGCTGGCCGAATATGTCAAAACCGAACCGGACCTCGACGCCGCCTTCCGCAAGTATGAGGATGCGCGCCGCACCGAGGTGCTGAAGCTGCAGTCGGCGGCGCGCAATTCGCTGGAGTGGTTCGAGGAGGTCGAGCGCTATCTCGGCCTTGATCCGGTGCAGTTCAATTATTCGCTGCTGACCCGCTCGCAGCGCATCAGCCACGAGAATTTGCGGCTGCGCGATGCCAAATGGCTTGAAAGCGCCGAGGAATGGTTCCAGCGCCAGGCGGGGGCAGGCGGCAACAGGCAGCGCCGGGCGCCGATGTTCGCGCCGTTCAAGCTGCGCGACATGCAGCTCAACAACCGGGTCGTCGTTTCGCCGATGGCGCAGTACAAGGCCGTCGACGGCTGCCCGACCGACTGGCATTTCGCCCACTATGCCGAGCGTGCGAAGGGCGGCGCCGGGCTTGTCTATATCGAGATGACCTGCGTCAGCCCGGAAGGACGCATCACGCCCGGTTGTCCCGGCTTCTATGCGTCCGAACATGAGGTGGCGTGGAAGCGGCTGGTCGATTTCGTCCACACCGAGACCGAGGCTAAAATCTGCGCCCAGATCGGGCATTCCGGGGCCAAGGGCTCGACCCGTGTCGGCTGGGAGGGCACCGACGTGCCGCTCTCCTCGGGCAATTGGCCGGTCATGGCGGCCTCGGCGATTGCATGGTCGCCGCAAAACCAGGTGCCGAAAGCCATGGACCGCGCCGATATGGATTTGGTGCGCGACCAGTTCGTGGCCTCCACCGAAATGGCCGATCGTTGCGGCTTCGACATGCTGGAGATCCACGCCGCGCACGGCTATCTCCTGTCGTCCTTCATCACGCCGGTCACCAACCAGCGCACGGATGAGTATGGCGGTTCGCTGGAAAATCGCATGCGCTATCCCCTGGAAGTCTTCCATGCGGTGCGCGCCGCCTGGCCGGCGCGAAAGCCGATTTCGGTGCGCATTTCGGCCAATGATTGGGTCGGCATCGAGGGTGTGACGCCGGCCGATGCGGTGGAGATCGCGCGCATGCTGCACGAAGCCGGCGTCGACATCTGCGACGTCTCGGCAGGTCAGACCTCGATTGCCGCCAAGCCTGTCTATGGCCGCATGTTCCAGACACCATTCTCGGACCGCATCCGCAACGAGGTCGGCATGGCGACGATGGCGGTCGGCAACATCTATGAGCCGGACCATGTCAATTCGATCCTGATGGCAGGCCGCGCCGACCTGGTGGCCCTGGCACGGCCGCATCTCGCCGATCCCTACTGGACGCTGCATGCGGCCGTGACGCTCGGTGATCGTGGTGTCAAATGGCCGGATCCCTATCTGCCCGGACGCGACCAGATCTACCGGCTGGCCGAGCGCGATGCGGCGGCGGGGTTGAAAGTATGACGACGGCCTCGGCGATCCCCGGCAAGCATGCTTTGGTCACCGGCGGCGGCTCCGGCGTCGGCCGGGTCATCGCACTCGTGCTGGCCGAAGCCGGTATCGAGGTGACCATATGCGGGCGGCGCGAGGCCGAGCTTGCCAAGTTGGCCGGCGAGAACGACCGCATCCACGCCATGTCAGCCGATGTCACCGACGAGGCGGCGATGATTTCGCTCTACGCGCAAGCGGAAGCCGTGCGCGGCCCGTTCGAAATCGTCGTCGCCAATGCCGGCATGGCCGGCAGCACGCCGGCGCACAGGACCTCGCTTGCCGACTGGCAGCGGACGCTCGACGTCAATCTGACCGGCGCCTTCCTGACGGTGAAGCCGGCGCTGGCCGGCATGGCCGCACGCAAGGCGGGCCGGATCGTCTTCGTCGCCTCGACCGCAGGGCTGAAAGGCTACGCCTATGTCGCACCCTATGTGGCGGCCAAGCACGGCGTCGTCGGGCTGATGCGGGCGCTGGCCGCCGAGACGGCGAAATCCGGCGTGACCGTCAACGCCGTTTGCCCGGGCTTCGTAGAGACCGGCATGCTGGAGGAGTCCATTCAGCGCGTCGTCGAAAAGACCGGCCGCTCAGTCGAGCAGGCGCGGGCGAGCCTTGCCTCGACCAACCCGCAAGGCCGTTTCATCCAGCCGCAGGAAGTTGCCGCGGCGGTGCTCTGGCTGTGCGGCGATGCGGCTGCGTCGATTACCGGACAAGCAATTTCGATCTCAGGAGGCGAAACATGGTAGCCGGCCCATTGCCCGCGCCGTCGGGACCCGGCAAGGACCGGCTGCGTCTCTGGATCAGGCTGCTGCGCGCCTCGCGCACGATCGAAGCGGAGCTGCGCGAGCGCCTGAAGAAGGAATTCGATACGACGCTGCCGCGTTTCGACGTCATGGCCGCCCTCTACCGCGCGCCGGAAGGCATGCTGATGAGCGATCTGTCGCGCTTCCTGCTGGTATCCAACGGCAATGTCACCGGCATCGTCGACCGGCTGGTTTCGGAAGGGGTGGTCGCGCGCGCGCGCCGCAATGGCGATCGCCGCACATCCATGGTGCGACTGACCGACGAGGGTTCCAAATCTTTTGCCGCAATGGCCGCGGCGCATGAGGGTTGGATCGGAGAATTGCTGGCCAAGGTCAGCGAGGAGGATGCGCGCCGGCTGACCGGCATGCTGACCTCGTTCCGCAGCAACTGGGAGGGACGCGAATGAGTTCGATGGCCGGCCTCAAGCCGAAGCACTTCCTTTGGGAAGTCGAAGGCAGGATCGCCAGGGTGCGGCTCGACCGGCCGGAGCGCAAGAATCCGCTGACCTTCGACAGCTATGCGGAACTGCGCGACACGTTCCGCGATCTCGTCTATGCCGACGACGTCGACGCCGTGGTGTTCCTGCCCAATGGCGGCAATTTCTGCTCGGGCGGCGATGTCCACGACATTATCGGCCCCTTGGTCAATATGGACATGAAGGAGTTGCTCGCCTTCACCCGCATGACCGGCGATTTCGTCAAGGCGATGCTCAATTGCGGCAAGCCGATCATCGCGGCGGTCGACGGGGTCGCGGTCGGCGCCGGCGCCATCATCGCCATGAGCGCCGACATCCGCATCGCCACGCCGGAGGCCAAGACCGCTTTCCTGTTCACCCGCGTCGGCCTTGCCGGCTGCGACATGGGCGCCTGCGCGATCCTGCCGCGCATCATCGGCCAGGGCCGTGCCGCCGAATTGCTCTACACCGGCCGCACGATGACGGCAGCGGAAGGCGAGCGCTGGGGCTTCTACAACAGGCTGGTCGATGCCGCAGTGCTCGAGGCCGACGCGCTCGAGATGGCGGCGCGCATCGTCTCGGGTCCGACCTTCGCGCACGGCATCACCAAGACGCAGCTCAACCAGGAATGGTCGATGGGCCTCGACCAGGCGATCGAAGCGGAAGCGCAGGCGCAGGCGATCTGCATGCAGACGCGTGACTTCGAGCGCGCCTACAAGGCCTTCCTCGCCAAGGAGAAACCGGTGTTCGAGGGCAATTGATGGCTGACAAGAGTTTCCTCAACTGGCCGTTTTTCGAAGACCGGCATCGCGAACTCGCCGAACGCCTTGATGCCTGGTGCGCCAGGAACCTGCCCGTCGATCACCATGACGTCGATGCCGCCTGCCGCGAGCTGGTGGCGAAACTTGGCCGCGACGGCTGGTTGAAGCCGACGGCGCTCGATACCGACAATCCGGGACCGCTCGATGTCCGCACCTTGTGCATCACGCGCGAGACGCTGGCGCGCCATGACGGGCTGGCCGACTTCGCCTTCGCCATGCAGGGGCTCGGCACCGGCGCGCTCAGCCTGTTCGGCACGCCCGACCAGCAGCAATGGCTGGCAAAGACCAGGGCCGGCAAGACGATTTCCGCCTTCGCGCTTTCGGAGCCACGCTCCGGGTCGGATGTCGCCAACACCGAAATGATGGCGAGCCGCGATGGCGACTTCTATATCCTCAGCGGCGAGAAGACCTGGATTTCCAATGGCGGCATTGCCGATCTCTACGTCGTCTTTGCCCGCACCGCCGAGGCACCGGGTGCCAAGGGACTTTCCGCCTTTCTCATACCCGCTGATACCAAGGGGCTTGGCATTGCCGAGCGCCTTGAAGTGATCGCGCCGCATCCGCTGGCGCGGCTTTCCTTCGATCAGGTCCGGGTGCCGGCCTCGGCGCTGATCGGCAAACCGGGAGACGGCTTCCGCATCGCCATGTCGGTGCTTGACGTGTTCCGCTCCACGGTCGGCGCGGCGGCACTCGGCTTTGCCCGCCGGGCGCTGGACGAAAGCATCAGCAGGGTGGCCGAGCGCAAACTTTTCGGCGCTCCGATGGGAGAGCTGCAGATGGTGCAAGGCCATATCGCCGACATGGCGCTGGACATCGATGCCGCAGCGCTGCTGGTCTACCGCGCTGCCTGGACCAAGGACATGGGCGCGGCTCGTGTCACCCGCGAGGCGGCGATGGCCAAGCTGTTCGCCACCGACAAGGCGCAAGAGGTGATCGACAAGGCTGTGCAGCTGCATGGGGGGGACGGCGTCCGCAAGGGCCATATCGTCGAGAGCCTCTATCGCGAGATCCGCGCGCTACGCATCTACGAGGGCGCATCCGATGTGCAGAAGGTGGTGATCGCACGGCAGGTGATGGGCGCGGCCTGACAGCGACGTATTTGATTTTGAGATTTGGTTTTAAGAATACCGGGAGGCTTGAAAATGCATGAGATCCTGCAGCCGGAGGGCTGGGCGAAACCGGTCGGCTACGCCAACGGCATTGCTGCGCGCGGCAGGCTCGTCTTCGTGGGCGGACAGGTCGGCTGGAACGGGCAGTGCCAGTTCGAGACCGACGATTTCGCCGGCCAGGTGCGGCAGACGCTGCAAAACATCGTCGCCGTGCTGGCGGAAGCCGGCGCGGAGCCACGCCACATCACCGCGATGACCTGGTATTTCACCGACAAGGCCGAATATCTCGGCAACCTCAAGGGTATCGGCGAAGCCTATCGCGAGGTGATCGGCCGGCATTTTCCGGCGATGGCCGCCATGCAGGTGGTAGCGCTGGTGGAAGATCGCGCCAAAATCGAGATTCAGGCCACCGCCGTTATTCCGGATTAACGAATTCGTTATTCCCTGATTGATCAGCAGCGCAGCCCCGCCCGCTTCAGCAGCGGCAATACGTGGTCGCAGAAATAGGGCAGTTCCTGGGTGTAGTTGACGAAGGATAGCGCGATGCCCTGGTAGCCATGCCCGGCGATTGCCGCCATCTCGGCGGCAATCGTCTCTGGCGTTCCAACCAGCGGGTAGGTGCCGGCGCCGCCGGCGAAGCGCTGCCGGTAGCGGTCATAGGCATGCGGGTCATGCGACTGCGAGAACTCCTTCTTGCCGGCCATATGTGCACCGACCGCATCGTGGTCGGCCAGATCGACGGCATAGCGCGTGTAGTAGGCCTGCGCCTCTTCCATGGTTGGACGGCAGACGACATGCGCCACCGTGTAGACGCCAACGTTGCGGCCAACCTTGTCGGCCCGCTCGCTGATGTCGGCGACATGCTTGCCGGCATCGCTCATTTCCGAAAAGGTCGTGAACAGATAATCGCATCGGGCGGCGGCGAAATCGCGGCCCGGGCCACCGAAAGCCGCATTCATGGTCACCGGACGCGGCTGCTGCACACTGGCCGGCCGGCTCACCGCCTCCTTGAGGCGATAGTAGGTGCCCTCGTAGTCCAGAGGCTGGTCCGAGGCGTAAAGCTTTTCCAGGATTTCGATCCATTCGGCGGCCTGGTCGTAGCCCTTCTCAACCAAAGGCGTGCCGAACATGCCGAATTCCTTCGGGTTCCAACCGCAGACGATGTTGAGACCGGCGCGGCCATGGCTTATATGGTCGACAGTTGCCAGCGCCTTGGCGGCATAGAGCGGATGCACCAGCGGCACATGCACGGTCATGAACAGGCCGATCTGCTCGGTGGCCACCGCCAGGGCTGCCGCCCAGGTGAAGGTCTCGAACGACCATTCGCGCACCTTGTTGCGGCCGCCAAAGCCACGCCAGCGCGCGATCGGCAGCATAAATTCCAGCCCGGCGCGGTCGGCGATCTGCGCCGCCGTCAGATTGTCCTGCCAGCTTGCCGTCCAGCGTTCCGGCACATCGGTGATGGCCAGACCGCCATCGGCATTGGTCGAGAAGACGCCCAGCTTCAGTTTGTTCGGGCCGTGCAGGGGATGCGTTTTGATCATCATGGGAACTCGTGGCGGGAGACCGACACGCTAGGGCCGCGCAAAAATATTTCAAGCCTGAAATAGCTTCGCCTCGCCGCCGATTGCGGATATCAAATTCGGAGGGGAAAAAAGGGGGATGGATATGAGCGCGTTCCGTCAGAAGTGCATCGGCAAGACCAATCTCGTCGGCTCCTTCGCCGCTATTCCCCATCCCGTCGCCGTCGAAGTGATGGCGCTCACCGGCCTCGACTTCGTCTGCATCGACTGGGAACATGCCCAGATCGCGCGCGACACGATCGAAACCATGGTGCGCGCGGCCGACGTGCATCGCGTGCCGGCCATGGTGCGTGTTCTCGGTCATGCGCCGGAAGCTATCCAGGCGGCGCTCGACAGCGGCGCACAAGGCGTGCTCGTGCCGCGCGTCTCGACCGCTGCTCAGGCCGAGGCGGCGGTGAAAGCCTCGCGCTATCCGCCGCTGGGCGAGCGCGGCGTCGGGCCTGGCCGCGCGGCCGGCTATGGCTATCGCATTCCCGAATATCTGGCCGCGGCCAATGACAGGGTGGTCGTCGCGGTCCAGGTCGAGACATCGGAGGGGCTGGCCAACATCGAGGCGATCGCGGCCATAGACGGTATCGATGTGGTCTTCGTCGGCCCCGGCGATCTCTCCGTGTCGATCGATGCGATCGGGCCGAAAGGCGTGGACAAGCTCAATGAGGCGATCACAAGGATCATCCGCGCGACCGTCGCGCATGGCAGGACATCGGGCATATTTTGCGCCAGCCCACAGACGATCAGCCAGTGGGCCGCTATCGGCGCGAGCTTCTTCGTGCTGGCCAGCGATACGATGTTTCTTGGCGCCGGCGCTGCGGCCAACTGCACCGCTGCGCGCGCCGAGCTGCGGTAGACGGGCGGGATCGGGCAAGAACTTTTTAAGCTTAAAACTTTTTCCTTGAAAAGCGCAGCACATTGGATAGCATCCAAACTCGATGGCGACTGTCGTGCCGGTGGGGCTTGCCGGGCAGTCCGTCGCGGTGCTCCGGGTGGGAGGGGTTTCAGTCCTTGTCGTTCATACTGCCCCAGTCATCGTCCAGCGCGCGTTATGCTTTCGACGGCGTACGTGCCCAGATCCGTGACCTGCACACCGAAAACATTGCCAACCTTGCCGTGCGCGCCCGAGAACTGGGCGACGTGATCGCGCTCTGGTACGGCGAAGGCGACATGGTGACGCCCGCTTTCATCCGCGACGCGGCGAAGGCCGCCTTCGATGAAGGCCAGACGTTCTACGTCCCTAACATGCGTGGGCACCCCCTACTGAACGAGGCGCTGTCGGAATACCAAACGCGCATTCACGGGCGGACGATCCCGATTGCGCGCACCACGGTCACGCCCGGCGGCATGCAGGCGCTGTACCTGGCGCTGGAACTGCTGGTCGATACCGGCAGCAACGTCGTCTATGTCGCGCCGCAATGGCCCAACATCCACAACGCCATCCATCTGATCGGCGGCGAGCCAAGGCCGTTTTCGCTCGACTTCAAGGGCGACTGGCATCTCGATCTCGACCGGCTGTTCGCCACTTGCGATGCGCGCACACGCGCGATCTTCCTGTCGACGCCGTCCAACCCGACCGGCTGGACCGCGTCGCGCGAGGAGATGCAGGCGCTGCTCGACTTCAGTCGGCGCACCGGCATCTGGATCATCTCCGACGAGGTCTATGGCCGGCTCTATTTCGACGGCAATGTTGCTCCTTCCATCCTGCAGATCGCCGAGGATGGCGACCGGGTGCTGTCGGTCAACAGTTTTTCGAAGGCGTGGGCGATGACCGGCTGGCGCATCGGCTGGCTGACGCATCCGTCGGGGGTGGCCGACCAGCTTGGCGCCATGACGCAGTACATCAACAGCGGCACCGCCGCGCCTATCCAGGCAGGCGCTGTCGCCGCCATCCGCCAAGGCGAGCCGCTGGTCGAGGAGATCAGGCAGCGGATCAAAACCGGCCTCGACCTTGCCTATGACAGACTGGCCCAGATTCCCGGCATCATCCTGCCGACGAAACCGCGCGGAGGCATGTATGCCTTCTTTGCCATGGACGGCGAAAGCGACGCCCGGCAGGCCTGCGCCAGGATACTGGAGACGGCGCGCGTCGGGCTGGCTCCCGGCCACCTCTTTGGAAATTCGGCAGCGGCCTTCCTGCGGATGTGCGTGTGCCGTGAACGCGACCAGATAGCGACCGCGCTCGAGCGCATGGTCGCCGCCATGAATTGACGCCCCGCTGGGAGGTGGGACGGCAACAAACCGTGCGGGAGCAAACCCGCCCGATCACAACCAGAGGGAACACAAAATGAGCTTCACTCGTCGCAACCTGCTTCTTCTCGCCGCCACGATCGGCATCGCTGCCGGCCCGGCCACCGCCTTTGCCGCCGATGTGCTCAATGTCGGCGCCTACCCGACCAATCCGCCCTTCGAATACAAGAACGAGAGCGGCACTTTCGAGGGCTTTGAAGTCGACATCGTCAACGAAGCGGCCAAGCGTGCCGGCATGACCACCGACATTGCCGACCTCGGCTTCCAGGCGCTGTTCGCGGCTGTCAGTTCCAACCGCATCGATGTCGCGATCTCCTCGATCACCATCACGCCGGAGCGACTGAAAACGCTGTCCTTCACCCAGCCCTATTATGACTCCGACATGGGCATTGCGACGAAGACCGATAGCGCTGTTAACACCGAGGCCGACCTCAAGGGCAAGATCGTCGGCGTGCTTTCAGGCTCGACCGGCGAGACCTGGGTCAAGGCGCATCAGGAGGCTGACGGCTACAGCGACGTGAAGGGCTATGACACGCAGCAGAATCTTCTGCTCGACCTCAGCGCGGGCCGCGTGGACGCCGCCGTCAGCGATATTCCGGGCATGGAATACTCCTTCACCAAGATGAAGGACCTGAAGGTCAAGCAGCGCATCAAGACCGGCGAACAGTACGGCCTGATGATGAGCAAGGACCATCCGCTGCTCGGCAAGCTGAACGACGCGCTGACCGCGATGAAGAAGGACGGAACGCTGGCCGCGATCCACAAGAAGTGGTTCGGCAGCGACGCGCCAGCCGATTCCTCGACGGTCAAGGAAATGCCGCTGCCCAAGGCCTGACCGGCAATGCACTTAAATCGTGCCGGCTCCCAGGCCGGCACGATTCATTTCACGCTCCGGCGCCTGCTGCCACACGGATAGCCTCATCGGAGGCAAGGTCGATTGGTTTTAACTTGAGCATCCTTTGCTCTGGGGTTCGGGAACGCTCCCATGTCGCTGATCGACACCTTCTTCAATCCTGACGTGATCATGTCCAGCCTGCCGGCGCTGTTGCGTGGCTTCCTGAACACGCTGCTGCTCGGCATTTTGAGTATCGGCATCGGCATTCCCATTGGCCTGGGGATCAGCCTGTTGCGGCTCTATGCGCCGAAGCCGCTGCGCTGGCTGGCGGTCGGCTACACCGACATCTTCCGGGCCCTGCCGGTGCTGGTGGTGCTGATCCTGATCTATTATGCGCTGCCCTTCCTCGGCATCCGTCTGTCGTCCTGGGCCTCCGCCGTGACGGCGTTCGCCATCATCATGTCGGCCTATTCAGCAGAAGTGTTCCGCTCCGGCATTGAGAGCATTCCGAAAGGCCAATTCGAGGCAGCACAGGCGCTCGGCCTGCCTTTCCTTTTGACCTTGCGCAAGGTGGTGCTGCCGCAGGCGATCCGAGTCGTCATCCCGCCGATGACCAGCAATTGCGTCTCGATGTTCAAGGACACGTCGCTCGCTTCCACCGTTGCGCTGCCTGAACTGTTGAAGGAAGCGACCAACGCGCAATCGCTCTATGCCAATCCCTCGCCGCTGATCGGCGCCGCTTTGGTCTATCTCATCTTCCTCTGGCCCATGGTCCGCCTCGTCAGCCTGCTCGAAGACCGCTTCAAGACCGAGAAGACGCGCTGACCTCATCAACCGTCCCGCTTCCCAAGCCATTCGCAGGAGATACAGTTGAGCAATTCCCAAGCCGCCGGCGGCTTTCCGGTCGACACCATCCGCGCCATGTTTCCGGCCTTGCAGCGCGCCGGTGATTTCATCTTCATGGACAACGCCGCCGGCGCGCAGATCCCGCAGAGCGTGCTCGACGCGGTGACCAATCACCTGGTCTCGCACAATGTGCAGCGTGGTGGTCGCTATGGGCGCTCGGTCACGGTCGACCAATCGGTTGCGGATGCTCGGACGAGCGTGGCCTTGCTGATCAACGCCTACAGTCCGTCGGAAATCTGCTTCGGCATGAACGCCACCTCGTTCATTCGCCTGGTCAGCCTCGGCATCAGCCAGATGCTGGCCAAGGACACAGAGCGCGACGAGATCGTCATCACCGATATGGACCACGACGCCAACATCGCCACGTGGCTGGCGCTGGAGCCCGCCGGAGCCAAGTTCAAATGGTGGCGCATGCGCGAGGACGGCAACCTGCATGTCGACGACCTCAAGCCGCTGGTTTCCGATCGCACCCGTCTCGTCGCCTGCACGGTGACCGCGCATTCGATCGGCTCGATCGTCGACGTCGCTTCGGTGGCCGCGATCGCGCATGCGGCCGGCGCCGAAGTGTTCCTTGACTGCGTGCATTACGGACCGCACGGGCTGATCGACGTGCAGGCCTGGGACTGCGATTATCTCGTCTGCTCCGGCTACAAGAATTTCTCGCCGCATATGGGCTTTCTGTGGGGCCGCTTCGAAACGCTGAAGCGGCTGCCGACCTTCCGCGAGGATTTCATCCCCGACGAGCCGCCTTACAAGGTCGAGGCCGGCACCTTCATCTACGAGAACGTCTCAGGCATGGATGCCGCGGTGCAGTACCTGGAACTGATCGGCCGCAATCTGGCGCCCTCCAACAACCGCTCGCGGCGCGACAACATCGTTGCCGGCATGGGCGCCATCCGCGACTATGAAATGCTCCTGGCGCGCGAGATGCTCGCCGTGCTCAAGGGATGCAATGCCACGATCTACGGCGTCGCCGAGGAAGCCCGCATCAACGAACGCGTGCCGACATTCTGCTTCAACATCGGCAAGCTGTCGCCGCAGCGGATCGTCGAGGAAATGGCTGACATGCAGATCGGCATCCGCGACGGCCATATGTATGCGCCCCGGCTGATGAAGCGTCTCAACCTGTCGATGGACAGCGGCGCCATCCGCGCCTCGCTGGTTCATTACAACACGGTCGACGAGGTCAGGCGTTTCGGCGAAGCCCTGCGCGCCGTCATCGCCAAGCTGTCTTAGCTCGATCGTCAGATGTCTCCGGCGTGGAACATCGGCCCGCCCTTGTGGGCCGGGAAGCCATAGCCGTTGATCATCACCAGATCGACGTCGGAGGCACGCGCCGCGATGCCTTCGGCCAGCAGTGCCTTGCCCTCTTCGGCCATTGCCGCCAGTAAGCGCGTGACGATCTCATCGGACGAAAAGCGGCGCGGCACGATGCCGTTGGCCGCTCGCACGGCCTCGATCAGCGCCGTTACTTGCGGGTCGCTCCTGCGTTCGCCGTCCGAATAATCGTACCAGCCGCGCCCGGTCTTGCGGCCGAAGCGGCCGGCCTCGCACAGCCGGTCGGCGATTTCGACATAACGTGCTTGCGGATCGCGCATCGCCGCCTGTCGCTTGCGCCGCGCCCAGGCTATCTCCAGCCCAGCCATATCGTTGACCGCGAAGATCCCCATCGGGAAGCCCCAGGCCTCCAGCGCGGCATCCACCTCATCGGGTGCTGCGCCATCCTCCACCATGAACTCCGCCTCGCGGCGGTAGGCGGAATAGATGCGGTTGCCGATGAAACCCTCGGTAACGCCGCACACGACAGGCAGCTTGCCGAGCTTCCTGACGAAGGCGATCGCCGAGGCGAGCACATCGGGCGCCGTCGCCGCGCAATCCACCACTTCGGTGAGCCGCATGACGTTGGCCGGGGAGAAAAAATGCAGGCCGACGATCCGTTCGGGCCGGGCGGTTGCAGAGGCGATCTCGTCGGGGTTGAGGTAGCTGGTGTTGGTCGCAAGGATGGCGTCCGGGCGGACGATACGTTCGAGCTTCCGGAAGAGTTCGGTTTTTACCGCGAGATCGTCGAACACTGCCTCGATGACCAGATCGGCCTGCACCAGCCTGTCGGCTTCGCTGGCCGCTTCAAACCGGCTCAGCGCCTCCCTGCGCGCATGATCGGTGAGACGGCCGGATTGGACTGACTTGTCGAGAAGGCCGGCGATACGCGCGTATCCTTTTGCCGCGGCGTCGTCCGTCTGCTCGACGCCGATTACGCCATAGCCGGCATTCAAGGCCGAGACCGCGATGCCTGCACCCATCAGGCCGGTTCCGACGATACCGACGGTCTCGACCTTGCGAGGCGTGACACCCTCCAGCCTGTCGACTTTGCTGGCTTGCCTCTCGGCAAAGAAGACGTGGCGCAACGCTGCCGCTTCGCGAGAATCCCGGAGGCGCAGGAAGGTCGCGCGTTCGTCCGCAAGACCGTCCTCAAGTTTGGCCGTGGACGCAGCCTGGACCAATCTCACGGCTTCTGCAGGCGCGATCTGTCCACGGCTGCGGGAAAGCACCTTTCTTGCGGCTGCCGCTTCGGCTTCGGGTTGCGAGCGTGGGACGGAAAGCGCGCCCGTGCGCCGCAACGGTTGGCCAACGAGACGGCGGGCGACATCGAGCGCGCCTTCGGGAAGATCGTCGGCAATGGTATCGATCAGACCGAGAGCGAGCGCTTCGTCGGCATTTGCGGGCCGACCCGTGCCGATCAGGTCAATTGCGGCGACCGTGCCGATGAGGCGGGGCAGGCGTTGGGTTCCGCAGGCTCCAGGCACTAACCCGAGCTTGACCTCGGGCAGGCCGAAGCTGGCCGCCTTGCTGGCCACCCGATAGTGGCAGGCCAGCGCAATCTCGCAGCCGCCGCCGAGCGCCGCGCCGCCTACTGCCGCGACGACCGGTTTCGCGAAGCTCTCGATCGCTTCGATCACTTCAGGCAGTGTGGGCTCGATAGCGGGCTTGCCGAATTCCTTGATATCGGCGCCACCGATGAAGGTGCGTCCAATGGCGGTCAGCACCACGGCAGACACTTCATCCGACGCCGCACGCCCAAGCGCAGCCATCAGTCCGGCCCTGACATGGAGGGACAGCGCGTTGACCGGCGGATTTTCGATCGTGACGATGAGAACGCCATCGACGATCTTGCCTGTGACACTCTCGGAAAATCGTGCTGTGTTCATGGAGTTTTATTCCGGAACAACGGCAAATCTTCCTCCTCCTTCTGCTCTCCGCCAATGCCGGTGTCCCGGCTCGGACGGATGAAGCGCCATGGATTCTGCCAAATAACTTCAAGCTTAAAATAATTAGAATTCAAAAAACTTCAAGCCTACCGGAATCGACTGCAAAAGGCGTCGCTACCACGACGGTGATCGGTAGACCTGACGGTTGCACTGCGGTGCCGGGTCAAGGCGAGTTTGTGGAAACCTTCGGCAGCAGGGCTTTGAAATAGTCGATCGTCTGTTGCAACCCGGCTTCCAAAGTCACCGTCGGCTCCCAGCCGACAAGCCTTTTGGCAAGGGTGATATCGGGCTGGCGGTGCCGCGGATCGTCTTGCGGAAGATCGCGGTAAATTGTATCCGAACCTGATCCGGTCATCTGCGTCGTCAGTTCGGCCAAGCGCCTGATCGTTACTTCCCTTGGATTGCCGATGTTTACTGGACCGGTCACCTCCGGCCCCGTATCCATGAGGCGCAGCATGCCGCTCACCAGGTCGTCGACGTAGCAAAACGACCTTGTCTGTGAGCCGTCGCCGAAATGGTTATCGGTTCACCACGAAGCGCCTGCACGATGAAATTTGAGACAACCCTGCCGTCTGCCGGGTGCATGCGCGGCCCGAACGTATTGAAAATCCGCGCGACCTTGACCCACAAGCCATGTTGTCGGTGATAGTCGAAGAACAGCGTTTCGGCGCAGCGTTTGCCTTCATCGTAGCATGAGCGCGGCCCGATCGGGTTTACATTGCCCCAGTAACTCTCGGGCTGCGGATGCACAGACGCGTCACCATAGACCTCACTGGTGGAGGCCTGAAAGACTTTGCATTTCAGCCGCTTTGCCAATCCAAGAACATTGATGGCGCCGTGCACGGCGGTCTTGATCGTCTGAACCGGGTCGTACTGGTAGTGAACAGGCGAGGCCGGACACGCCAGGTTGTAAATCTCATCGACTTCGACGTAGAGCGGAAAGGTCACGTCATGGCGCATGAATTCGAAGCGGGGATGCTTGGCCAAATGGTCGATATTGCGCTTTGATCCGGTGAAAAGGTTGTCGACACACAAGATTTCGTCGCCTCGTTCCAACAGGCGGTCAATAAGATGCGAGCCGATAAACCCTGCGCCCCCGGTAACGAGAATGCGTCTGCGGCTGTCATAGAGTCTGGCCAATTTCTGCTCCCAGGCAAATGCTGATCGACCAGATATCGGTCGCCACACGCAGGATACGCCGTGTCCGCAGCCAATGCACAAGGACCAAACTGAAATTTCGCAGATCCGCTCGGTGCCGATGCGAATTCCGATCCCGGCATTTGGTTTGATCAGAAGGCACGATTGAGGCCGATAGTGGCCTATGGATTGGCAGCAGAGAATATCAGCCCTGTCGTCAGGGCCGCCGCTGCGTAGATGGCCGGCAGAACCTGACGGTTCACCCCAATCCGCAGCAGAGAGTGGCTCGAAACCCGGTCCTGCTGGATTTTATCCACAACATCGATGGCATCGGCGGATGGCAACATGAAAATGGCAACGACCATTTTTCGTGAGACATTCCTCTTCGCGATAGAGCATCGTTGAATTGGCCAACAGCCTGCCATACAAGCACGTCGGCTCAACAGGTGGCTCGAGGAACCCCACGGATGTCCGAACGCATTGCAGTTATCGGCCTGGGTTATGTCGGCCTGCCGGTAGCCATTGCCTTTGGGAAGGTTTTCCCCGGCACCATAGCTTTTGACATCAGCGAGCGTCGGATCGGGGAATTGCGTGGCGGCGTCGATCGTACGGGGGAAGTTGACGCAACGGCGCTCAAGGAGACCTCGATAGGGCTGACCACCGACCGGGAGATGTTGAAAGGCGCTACTTTCTTCATCGTCGCCGTGCCAACCCCTATCGACGCAAATCGCGCTCCCGATCTAGCTTCTTTGAAACTGGCGTCCGAACTCGTCGGCGAGGCGGTGAGCAAAGGCGCCGTCGTCGTTTTTGAGTCGACAGTCTATCCAGGTGTGACCGAAGATTTCTGTGGGCCGATCATCGAGCAGGTTTCCGGCCTGCGACATCCCCGCGACTTTGCCCTCGGCTATTCGCCCGAACGCGCCAACCCCGGCGATCGGGAACACTCGCTGCAAAAGATCGTCAAAGTCGTCTCCGGCGAGAATAGCGAGACGCTGGAGCGCGTCGCGAACGTTTATGGCCGTATCATCGATGCCGGCGTCTACCGCGCCCCGTCGATCAAGGTGGCCGAGGCAGCGAAGGTTATCGAGAACACCCAGCGCGATCTGAACATCGCGCTGATGAACGAACTGGCAATGATCTTCGAGCGGCTCGATATCCGGACGCAGGATGTTCTTGATGCTGCGTCGACGAAATGGAACTTCCTTCCCTTCAAACCGGGGTTCGTCGGCGGCCACTGCATCAGCGTCGATCCATATTATTTGACCGCCAAGGCCGAGGCCGAAGGTTACCATCCGCAGATCATCCTCGCCGGACGTCGCATCAATGACGGCATGGGGGCCTTCGTCGCCCAGCAGGTTGTCAAACGGCTGATTGGTTCTGACACGCCCGTCAAAGGGGCTTCTGTCGGCATTCTCGGGCTGACATTCAAGGAGGACGTGCCGGATTTGCGCAACAGCCGCGTTTTCGACATGGTCAAGGAACTAAGGCAGTTCGGAATTGTCCCCAAAGTCCATGATCCCCTTGCCGATGTCGAAACCGCTCGGCGTGATCACGGCGAAACAATCCTGCCGCTCGATGAGATAAACGATTTGCAGGCGCTTGTTCTGGCGGTGCCTCACAGGCAATATCTCACCAACGAAAGAGCGCGTCTTTTTCAAATGATCAGGCCGGGGGGGACACTGTTCGATGTCAAGTCGGCCATCAAGCCCAATGAAGTTCCCGACAACATAAAATACTGGAGCTTGTAAAGCTCGCCTGAAATTAACGCTAGGATATGCAGTGACATCAAGCAGGCCGATACTGATCACCGGTGCAGCCGGGTTCATAGGGTTTCATCTTTGCCTGAGGCTGCTTGCCGAAGGACGCCAGGTTATCGGCCTCGACTCCATGAACGAGTATTATGACGTCAGCCTGAAGCAGGCTCGTCTCGAGCGGCTGAAAGCGTTTTCGAATTTTTGTTTCGAGCATGCCGATCTCACGGAGCGGGACCGTATTTCGGAGCTCTTCCTCTCGGCCGCGCCGGAGGTTGTCGTCAATCTCGCGGCGCAAGCCGGCGTACGTTATTCGATCAGCAATCCGCACGCCTATGTGGAAAGCAACCTCAGCGGCTTTGTCAACATCCTGGAAGGATGCCGGCAGGCCTCCGTCGGCCATCTGGTCTATGCATCGTCGAGTTCGATTTATGGCGGCAGCACCCGCATGCCGTTTTCCGTGCACGATCCGGCGGACCATCCGCTCAGCCTTTACGCCGCAAGCAAGAAGGCGAACGAGCTGATGGCGCACACATACAGCCATCTGTTTCGACTGCCGACCACCGGGCTGCGTTTTTTCACCGTCTATGGTCCGTGGGGGCGGCCGGACATGGCGCTGTTCATCTTCGCCAAGGCTATCCTCGCCGGCGAGCCGATCGAGGTCTTCAACTATGGCAACATGCAGCGGGATTTCACCTATATCGACGACATTGTCGAAGGTATTATCCGCGTCATGCAGCAACCCGCGACAGCCAATCCTGAGTGGAAAAGTGTCGCGCCAGACCCAGCGACCAGCAACGCACCGTTCAGGATTCACAACATCGGCGGCAATTCGCCCGTTCAACTGAACCGATTGATCGAGGTGCTCGAAGACGCGCTGGGACGCAAGGCAAACCGCAACCTCAGGCCACTTCAGCCAGGCGACGTTCCGGCAACTTTCGCCAATGTCAGCTCGCTCGAGGAGGCGACCGGCTTCAAGCCCAAAATCCCGATCGAAATAGGGGTTCCGCGCTTTGTCGAATGGTACCGGGAGTTCTACCGATCATGATCGGACGCTTCGCCACCTGGAGGCGGCTGGCTCCTGACCAGCCATGGCTGGCGCATGCCGCTCGGAAAACTCAATAAGCCGCAGCCGAACTGGGTGTCGCCTGAAGGCGGTCAATATCTTTCCGGGGCGGCGCACCGAACAGGCGACGATATTCTCGGCTGAACTGCGAAGGGCTGTCATAGCCCACCGCGAACCCGGCCGTGCCTGCGTTTGCGCAGCCGGCAAGCATAATCCTTCGCGCCTCCTGCAGGCGCAGCTGCTTCTGGTATTCGAGCGGGGTCATGCGCGTAATCGCCTTGAAATGGGCATGAAGGGACGACGCGCTCATGCCTGATGCCGCCGCAATGTCTTCGATGCGCAGTTGTGCCTGGAAATGATTGCGGATCGTGGCGATGGCGCGGCTGACCTGGTTCAGGTGGCTGTCCACCGACGCCATCTGGCGAAGCGTGTCACCGTGCGGTCCGGTGAGGAGCCGGTAAAGGATTTCGCGTTCGATCAGCGGCGCCAGCACGGTGATGCTCTCGGGGCGATCGAGCAGCCTTACAAGCCGACAGGCGGCATCAATCAGGTCGGGGTCACTTGGATAGGCAGCTAACACCGGCAGATCCCTGCTGGGGGATGCACGTCCTTCTTTCACAAGCAGTTCGGCCAGCGCGGTGGAATCAAAATCTATCTTGCAACAGAGGTAGGGCGCCGCCGGGCTCGCCTCCAACACATGCCCGACCAGCGGCAGGTCGACCGAGACGAGCAGGTAGCTCGATGCGTCATAGACCACGCTCTGGTCGGCCAGCGAGACGCGCTTCGATCCTTGGGCGATTATGCAAAGCGACGCCTCGTAGACCGCAGGCACGGGTGCACTGGGCTGGTTGGCGCGAATGAGCGACAGCCGCGGCACCGCAGTGCCGGCCATGCCAGATTTCGGCGCAAAGCGGGTGATCAGCTCGGCGAGTTCATTGATTTTCTCCATGCCGCATAAATCTTCATGGCGCGAAATGTTGCAAGGCATTTTGAGTTCATTTGGAGGATCGTGCAAACTCTTTGGACGATCACGCTACCGCCCTTTGCCGGTTCGCCGCCATCTATCTCCCCGACACCGCAGCGAAAGGAAACGATCATGACGGGACTTAAAGACAAGGTTGTACTCATCACCGGCGCCTCCAGCGGCATCGGCGAAGCGACGGTTCGGGAACTTGCCGGTGCCGGCGCCAGACTGTTCATCGGGGCCCGCCGCACCGAGCGGCTCAAGGCGCTGGCCGCAGAAATAGGCAAAGGCGTCGCGTGGCGCGAACTCGACGTGACTGACGCGGCGAATTTCGACGCCTTTGCCGATGCCGCTCATGCCGAATTCGGGCAGATCGATGTGCTGGTCAACAATGCCGGCGTCATGCCGCTGTCGCCGCTTGCCGCGCTGAAGCGCGATGAGTGGTCTCGCATGATCAATGTCAACATCGGCGGCGTGCTGAACGGGATCGCCGCGGTGCTGCCGCGCTTCGTCGCCCAGAAGAATGGGCATATCGTCAATGTCGCCTCGGTCGGTGCGCATATCGTGCTGCCCACCGCGGCGGTCTATTGCGGCACGAAATATGCCGTCTGGGCAATCACCGAGGGGCTGCGGCAGGAGCATGACGACATCCGCGCCACGATCATCTCCCCCGGAGTGACCGCAACCGAACTGGGCGACGATATCAGCGATCCTCAGGTCGCCACGGCTCTGAAAGAATGGCGGCAGAAGTCGCTCACACCGGACGCCATTGCACGGGCGATCCGTTTTGCGCTTGATCAACCCGATGGCGTGGACGTCAACGAAGTGATCGTACGGCCAACCGCTGCCAATATGTAGAACTTGCTGCCGGATGCCGGCTTTCGGCGAGCTAGGGCGCTCTCCGAGATCCGGCAAACGGCCCACCCCTCAATGCACCCGCCCTCAGCCTCTGGCGCAACTTCCGCGGGCCACATCGTACCGGCTCTCGAACGCGCGCGAAAAATGCGCACTCGAATTGAACCCCCAAGCAAAGGCGATTTCCGAGATCGTGGGCGACGCTCGGGCGGGCGACAACAATTCTTCCTTGCTGCGCTCCAGCCGCCTGTCCCAGACGAAGCGTTCCGGTCTCGCGGCAAGGCCGGTGCGCCGCTGGGAACTTAACCCGCTAATCATCTCCCCTGCGACGGTAGAGATGTCAGGCTTCGCCGGCCAGGCGCGCTGAAATCAGCCGCGCCGCCTTGATCACCGCTTCGCCCTGGCTGGCCGCCATGCTGTCATCGGCGCGTGACACAGGCGAGGCCACCGCCAGAGTGCCTAAAGGACGGCCATCGGAGCCGAGGATTGCCGCGGCTATGCTGTGGACGCCTTCTTCATAGCCTTGGGAGCTCGAGGAATAGCCGCGCTTGGCGGCAAGCCGGATCGCCTTCATCAGCCTGTCGGGCTGCGTCACCGTGTGTGGCGTGAAGGTCGGCAACGGCTTGTCGACATAGGCCTCGGCCGCTTCCCGAGGCGAAGCGGCGAGAAAGGCGATGCCGGAGGCGGTGCCGTGCAAGGGCAGCACCTGGCCGACATCGACATTGACCCGGTTGGCCTTTGCCGACAGCTCGACATGGACCGTCAGCAGTGCGCCGGCGCTGAATTCCGACAGATGCACCGTCTCGCCGGTTTCCAGCGCCAGCTCGCGAACCACAGGTGCTGCCACGCGCACGAAGGGAAAATGCGCGTCGCGAAAGCGGGCCAGCCGCGACAGGCCGGCGCCGAGCCGGTAGCGGCGGCTTGCCGGCTCTTGTTCGATCAGGCGGTGGTCGGCCAGCGCCATCAGCAGGCGCCGCGCCGTCGCCTTGTCGAGGCCGGTTTTGCGGGCGAGCTCGGACAGGCCGATCTCCGGTTCGCCGAGCGTGAACTGCTCCAGCAGCGATATCGCTTTGCCGACTGTGCTCATCGTGCATCCTCAAGATACTTCGCATGGGACGAAAGCCAATCCACCTTGCAGTCCGCTCATAGCACATCAAACGGTGGTTCAAATAACGAACCGTTTGGAAGCGACAAAAAACACCAGCAAGTTTCGCGGCGACATCAATCTCGATGCGCCGCGCCGTGCGCGGGGTAATGCTGCGCGGCAACACCTATCAACAGGTGGATCAACTCGGCGGCGCTGCGCCTAGCCGGCGTGTCGGCCCAAACGCCTGATCCTGGCCGGCGCGGAAGCTTCAACTCTGCCCCAGCTGCGCGCGGCGCCAGGCGGCGGGCGCCTGGCCAACCCGCTCCCGGAAGAAGCGTGAGAAATAGGCCGGATCTTCGAAGCCGATTTCGTAGGCGATGTCCTCGACGGTGCGCACGGTGAACAGCAGCAAGCGCTTGGCCTCCAGCAACCGTCGCTCCCCCATGAGTCGCTTGACGCCGCTGCCAAGCACCGTATGGGCGGCCTTGTCGAGAAGATGCGGTGTCGTGGCCAGCGCCCCGGCGTAGCGGTCGACGGGCCAGTTGTCGCGGAAATGCGCATCGACCAGGCGGCGCAAGCCGCGCGCCAATGCAGCATCGGAAGAGCCAGTGGCATCCATTACCTCGGGACCAAGGCGCGCGATGTGCGAGAGCGCGACGGCAATCAGCGCCGGCAGGGTCTTGTCACTCCCGGCCTGCGCCTCGGCATATTCCGTGGCGATCATCTCCAGCACCGCCGCAAGCCTTTTCCACGCGACGTGCTGAGGAAGGCTATCGGCAAAGACCGGCCGGTCCAATGGCAGCAGGCTGTGAGCGGCTATTGCCGCAAGCGCATCATCGGCGACCGAAACGACGATGGCGTCGGTGCCGGGCCCGATCGAGAAGCCATGCACGATGGTGCTCGGCACGAAGCTGACGGCCGGTGCCGAAAAGTCCCAGGATTGGTCTTCGATGCGGTAGGTGCCGGAGCCGCTGGTCCAGTAGGTGATCTGGCCCATTTGCGGATGCTTGTGCGCGGCAACCTGGCCGAGATGAATATTGCCGCGCGCAAGCACCGTCTCGACATGCAGGAAGCCGACATCGAGCGGCCGCACCGGCTCGCCATAGACAAAGAAATCAGGAATGGAATTGAGGCTCATAGCGCCGGAAAAAGTCCAATCGGTTTTGCCGTTACGTCCTAACCGATCCTTGCCAGGAGCGCTAGAGTTGATGCCATAAGTGGAGGAACATCATGCGATCGGAAGACTTTCGTGCCGACAATGGGCGCCCGTTCACCGGGGCCGAGTATATGGGGAGCCTGCGCGACGGCCGCGAGGTCTACATCAACGGCGAGCGCATTGCCGATGTCACCACCCATCCGGCCATGCGCAATTCGGCGCGGTCGCTGGCGCGCCTCTATGATGCGCTGCACGATCCCAAGCGGCAGGGCACGCTGACCTCGCCTACCGATACCGGTTCGGGCGGCTACACCCACAAATATTTCCGCGTCGCCAAATCCTCCGGCGAACTCGCGGCCCAGCAGACCGCGATCGCCGAATGGTCACGCATGTCCTATGGCTGGATGGGCCGCACGCCCGATTACAAGGCGGCACTGATGAACACGCTCGGCGCCAATGCCGACTGGTACGGCCCGTTCAAGGACAATGCGCTCGCCTGGCACAAGCGTGCGCAGGAAGCCGTGCTGTTCATGAACCACGCCATCGTCAACCCGCCGATCGACCGCCACAAGCCGGCCGAACAGGTGAAGGATGTCTTCGTCCACATCACCAAGGAGACCGACGCCGGCATCTATGTCTCCGGCGCCAAGGTGGTGGCGACGTCCTCGGCGCTGACCCACTACAATTTCCTGGCGCAGAGTTCGGCGACGGTCACCGAAGATCCGTCGCTGTCGGTCATGTTCATCGTGCCGATGAATGCACCGGGGGTAAAGATGTTCTGCCGCGTCTCCTATGAGCAGACGGCCAACACGGCGGCGGCTCCGTTCGACTATCCGTTGTCGTCGCGCTTCGACGAGAACGATGCCATTCTGGTGCTCGACAATGTCTTCATCCCCTGGGAGGACGTGCTGGTGCTGCGCGACGCGCAGAAAATCCTGTCCTTCCATCCGGCTTCGGGCTTCATGCATGGCTATTGCTTCCAGGGCTGCACACGCTTTGCCGTCAAGCTCGACTTCCTCGCCGGCCTGCTGGCAAAGGCGCTGCGCGCCACCGGCGGCGATGCCTTCCGCGGCAACCAGGCGGCGCTGGGCGAGGTGATCGCGCTCAGGCACATGTTCTGGAGTTTCTCCAACGCCATGGCTTATAATCCGATCCCCTGGGCGAATGGCGCTGTCCTGCCCAACCTGGAAGCAGCCCTTGCCTACCGGACTTTCATGTCGGAAGCCTATCCGCGCGTCATCGACACGGTGCGCCGGGTGATCGCTTCTGGGTTGATCTACCTGCCGTCATCAGTGCGCGACTTCAACAATCCCGAGATCGACAAATACCTCGCGCAATATGTGCGCGGTTCCAACGACATGGGCCATGTCGAGCGCATCAAGATCATGAAACTGTTGTGGGACGCGACCGGCACCGAGTTCGGCGGCCGCCACGCGCTCTACGAACTCAACTATGCCGGTGCGCCGGAAGAGGTGCGGCTGCAGGTGCTGAAGGGCGCCGAACGCGGCGGCCGGCTGAAGGCCATGGAAGAACTGGTCGATACCTGCATGGCCGACTATGACGAGAATGGCTGGACGGGAGATACCTGGCTCAATCCGCTCGCTTCATCGGCTGGGTGATGTCAGATGGCCACGCAGATTTCGAAGGCCGATTTCCGCGACGCCATGGCAAGGGTCTGCGCGCCGGTCAACATCGTCACGACAGATGGCCCGGCCGGGCGCGGCGGCTTCACCGCCACCGCCATGTGCAGTGTGTCGGACGAACCTCCGACACTGCTGGTGTGCATGAACGGACGCTCGGCGCAGGCGGCCATGTTCCTCGCCAACCGGCGCTTCTGCGTCAACGTGCTGACGCATGACCATATGCACCTGGCCGGCAAGTTCGCCGGCGCGACCAGGGACATGGAGGCACGCTATTCGGCGGCGCGCTGGCAAACGCTGACCTCGGGGACGCCGGCGCTGTCCGATGCGATCGTCAATTTCGATTGCGAGATCGAGGATGTGCACATCGTCGGCACGCATAATGTCATGATCGGCCGCGTTATCGACGTCAGGCACGGCAGCGGCGGCTCGGCCTTGCTCTATGTCGACCGCAATTACACGCAGCCGACGCGGCTTGGCAGCTTTGGCGGCTGAGCCGCAGCAATCAGCTCTCGCCGGCGATCAGGCTCTCCAGCAGATCGAGCAATTGCTCGAGCCTCTCATGTCCGAAGCGCTGTTCGATGTCGCGGTAGATGACGAGGCGTTCCGGCGACAAGGCATCGATCAGGGCGGAACCCGCCGGGGCGATCGTCAGCACGACACGGCGGCCATCGCCTTCCGCCTTGTTGCGGGTGATGAATTTTCGGCCCTCGAGCGTCTTGATGATGCGTGTCAGGCTGGGCGGCAGCACCGAAGCGCGATCGGCAAGTTCCGTCGCCTCGACAGGGCCGGCCTCGCTCAGAACGCGCAGCACGCGCCATTGCTGTTCGGTCACATCATGCGCCGCCAGCATTGGACGAAACCGCGCCATCACCACTTCGCGGGCATGGAGCAGCGCCATCGGCAGAGAACGACGGGTGTTTTCAGGCAGCAAGAAGCAGCGTCCCCAATGATGCGGGCGGTCGGCGGGACCGCACGCCAAAACCTGACCTTTCCATCCCGTATCGTCGCCTCAACTTGGATGCAAGGCTTGACTTCAGTGATGCTGCATGTAATTAACGCGTTAACTACAGCAGTGGAACAATCCGGGGAACGAGACGCGGTGCCTCACTTTTCCATCGAGTATTCGGCCAACCTCGATGCCAAGGTCGACATGAGCGAATTGTGCGCGCTGGTGTTGCGCACCGTGCTCGGCACCGGGCTGTTTGAAACCGGCGCGGTGCGGGTGCGGGCCTTCCGCGCGGAGGCCTATGCGATCGCCGACAGCTTACCGGAAAACGCCTTTCTCGACATGTCGTTTCGCATTGGAACCGGCCGCAGTGCCGAGGACAAGAAACGAACCGGGGAGGCGGTCTTCTCCGCCGTGAGCGAATACCTCGCCCCCCTGTTCGAGACCCCGCATTTCGCTCTTTCCCTGGAGATCAGGGAAATCGATCCGGTCCTGAGCTGGAAGAAAAATGCAATCCACCCGCGACTGCGCGGCAAGTGACGGAAGCTGATATGTCCGACCTCGAAGGCAATCTGAAAAAGGCCGAGGCCTATCTGGCCCGTTTCAAGCGCGACGGCGTGCTGAACCAGATCGGCGGCGAAGCGGTGCCGGCAGTGGATGGCTCGACCTTCGAGACCATGTCGCCGGTCGATCTCAAGCCGCTGGCCAAGGTCGCGCGTGGCAGTGCCGCCGATATCGACTGCGCCGCCAAGGCGGCAAAGGCGGCGTTCCCGGCCTGGGCCGCCATGCCGGGCGACGGGCGCAAGAAGCTGCTGCACAAGATAGCCGATGCGATCGAAGCGCGCGCCGAGGAGATCGCCTTCGTCGAGTGCATGGACACCGGCCAGGCGCTGAAATTCATGGCCAAGGCCGCGCTGCGCGGCGCCGAGAATTTCCGCTTCTTCGCCGACCGCGCGCCGGAAGCGCGCGACGGCGAGACGCTGCGCACGACAGGCCAGGTCAACATCACCACGCGCGTGCCGATCGGCCCGGTCGGCATCATCACGCCGTGGAACACGCCGTTCATGCTGTCGACATGGAAGATCGCGCCGGCGCTGGCGGCAGGCTGCACCGTCGTCCACAAGCCGGCCGAATTTTCGCCGCTGACCGCTCGCCTGCTGGTAGAGATCGCCGAGGAGGCCGGCCTGCCGAAAGGCGTGTGGAACCTGGTCTTCGGCCTCGGCGAGCACGCCGGCAAGGCGCTGACCGAGCACCCTGACATCAAGGCGATCGGTTTTGTCGGTGAGAGCCGCACCGGCTCGATGATCATGAAACAAGGCGCCGATACGCTGAAGCGCGTGCATTTCGAACTGGGCGGGAAGAACCCGGTGATCGTCTTCGCCGACGCCGATCTCGAACGTGCGGCGGATGCGGCCGTGTTCATGATCTACTCGCTCAACGGCGAACGCTGCACCTCATCGTCGCGGCTTCTGGTCGAAGCATCGGTCTACGACACATTCACGGATCTGGTTGCGGAGAAGGCAAAGCGCATCAAGGTTGGCCATCCGCTCGATCCCAAAACGGTGGTTGGTCCGCTGATCCATCCGGTGCACGAGGAAAAGGTGCTTTCCTATATCGAGATCGGCAAATCGGAAGGCGCGGTGGTAGCCGCCGGCGGCGGCAAGTTCGCCGGTCCGGGCGGTGGCTGCTATGTCAGCCCGACGCTGTTTACCGGCGCCACCAACAGGATGCGCATTGCCCAGGAAGAGATTTTCGGGCCGGTGCTGACTGCCATTTCCTTCAAGGACGAGGCCGAAGCGCTGGCGCTGGCCAACGACACCCAATACGGCCTGACCGGCTATCTCTGGACGTCGGATGTTACCCGCGCCTTCCGCTTCACCGATGCGCTGGACGCCGGCATGATCTGGGTCAATTCGGAGAATGTGCGGCATTTGCCGACGCCGTTTGGCGGCGTCAAGAATTCCGGCATCGGCCGCGACGGCGGCGACCATTCCTTCGATTTCTACATGGAGACGAAGAACATCGCCTTCCCCACTTCAGCGCACGCGATCCAGAAACTCGGCGGCTGACCGGAGGACATCGCATGCCACTGCCCAAACCAAACCTCTATCCCGCCTTCAACATCGTGCGCCTCAGCCATGTCGAACTGGCGGTCACCGACCTTGCGAAATCCCGCGCCTTCTATGTCGACACGCTCGGCCTGCAAGTTACCGACGAGACATCGGACGCCATCTATCTAAGGGCCCTGGAAGAGCGCGGACACCACTGCATCGTGCTGAAGAGGGCCGGCAGTGCCGAAGCACGCGATCTCGGCTTCAAGGTTTTCTCGGATGAGGATCTCGACAAGGCCGAGCACTTCTTCAAGGCAGAAGGCCTGCCGGTCCAGTGGGTCGAGCGACCGTACCAGTCGCGCACCTTCCGCACCCGCGACCCGCACGGCATTCCGCTCGAGTTCTTTGCCCAAATGGAAAGGCTGCCGCCGATTCATCAGAAATATGCGCTCTACAAGGGCGTGAAGCCGCTGCGCATCGACCACTTCAACTGCTTCTCGCCCAATGTCGACGAGTCCGTCGCCTTCTACAACGAGCTTGGCTTCCGCGTCACCGAATACACCGAGGATGCCAGTAGCGGAAAGCTGTGGGCGGCCTGGACGCACCGCAAGGGCGGCGTCCACGACATCGCCTTCACCAACGGTGTGGGTCCGCGCCTGCATCACGTCGCCTTTTGGGTGCCGACACCGCTCAACATCATCGACCTGCTCGACCTGATGGCGACGACCGGTTACCTCGCAAACATCGAGCGCGGCCCAGGCCGGCACGGCATTTCCAACGCCTTCTTCCTCTATGTTCGCGATCCCGACAATCACCGCATCGAGATCTACTGCTCGGACTACCAGACGGTGGATCCGGATCTGGAGCCGATCAAGTGGGACCTCAAGGACCCGCAGCGCCAGACGCTGTGGGGCGCGCCCGCCCCGAAAAGCTGGTTCGAGGAGGGCAGCACCTTTGCCGGCGCGGCCGCACGCCAACCGGATTTGACGGCATCGCCGATCATCGCACCGTGACCACAGACGCGAACCTGACGGAGACCGGGATGACTGCACATGGGCGGCTCGCCACCTTCACCGTCGGCGGCAACACGCGCTATGGCGTGGTCACAGATAAGGGCGTCGTCGACCTGTCGGCGCGGCACAGCCAGTGGCCGACGCTGCGCGAAGTGATCGAGGCCGGCGTGCTACGGCGGCTGGCGGAAGAGGCCGAAGCCTACGCCGTCGATTTTCCAGTCGGCGCCATCGCTTATGAAATCCCTGTGCCGTCGCCGGAAAAGATCATCTGCGTCGGCGTCAACTACCCGGACCGCAACGAAGAGTACAAGGACGGCCAGGCCGCGCCTTCCAACCCATCGCTGTTCATCCGCTTCCCCCGCTCCTTCGTCGGCCACGACGCGCCGCTGGTGCGGCCGCCGGAATCGCCGCAGCTGGACTATGAGGGCGAGATCGTCATCGTCATCGGCAAGGGTGGACGACGCATCGCCGAGAGGGATGCGCTTGACCATATCGCGGCACTATCCCTGTGCAACGAAGGCACCATTCGCGATTGGGTACGGCACGCCAAGTTCAACGTCACGCAGGGCAAGAATTTCGACCGCACCGGCTCGCTCGGTCCGTGGCTGGTGCCGTTCACCGACGAGGCGCAGATTGCCGACATCGCGCTGACCACCCGCGTCAATGGCGAATTGCGCCAGCAGGACCGCACCAGCCGGATGATCTTCTCGTTCCGCAAGATCATCTCCTATGTCTCCACCTTCACCACGCTGGTGCCAGGCGATTTCATCGTCACCGGTACGCCGACCGGCGCCGGCGCCCGCTTCGACCCGCCGATCTGGCTGAAGCCGGGCGACGTGATCGAAGTCGAAGCCGACGGCATCGGCGTGCTCCGCAACGGCGTCGTCGACGAGGTAGCATCGTGACCCCCGAGCAAGCTGAAGATGCCGCGGCAAGGCTGTTCGAAGCCGAGCGTTCGCGCCGCCAGATCCGTCTGCTCAGCCTCGATTTTCCCGACGCGACGATAGAGGATGCCTATCGCGTCCAGGCAGCGCTGGTGAAACGCAAGACCGATGCCGGGCTGACCCCGAAGGGCTGGAAGATCGGCCTGACATCGAAGGCGATGCAATATGCGCTCGCCATCGACACGCCGGATTCGGGCGTGCTGTTCGACGACATGTTCTTCAACGACGGCGCGACGATACCCGTCGGCCGCTTCATCCAGCCGCGCGTCGAGGCCGAGATAGCCTTCGTCATGGAGGCGCCGCTGAGGGGCCCAGGCGTGACCATCTTCGACGTGCTCAACGCCACCGATTATATCACGCCGGCGCTCGAAATCCTCGACACGCGCATCGAACGCGTCAATGCCGAGACAAAGAAGGCGCGCACTTTCTTCGATACGATTTCCGACAACGCCGCCAATGCCGGCATTGTCATCGGCGGCCGGCCGCAACGACCCGATGAAGCCGATATGCGCTGGATCGGCGCCATCGTCTCGCGCAATGCGGAGGTCGAGGAGACCGGGCTTGGCGCCGGCGTGCTCAACCATCCGGCGATGGGCATTGCCTGGCTGGCGGACAGGCTCGCCCGCTACGGCATGTCCATCGCGGCCGGCGAGGTGGTGCTGTCCGGATCGTTTGTGCGCCCGGTCGAGGCGCGGCCCGGCGATACCATCGTCGCCGACTTCGGCAGCTCGGGAACGGTCAGTATCCATTTCGCCAAGAGCTGACGGCTCTCATCGGCTCGTCAGTTGGGCTGTTCGCCGCGCAGGTAGTCAATCACCACATCGGCTGCGATGGTCGACATCCGCAAGCCGACATCCCTGGTGATGTCGCCTTCGACGCGGCTTTGCACCCAGCCAAGAAACGCGAAGGCACGCAAGGCGGCGAATAGAGGCAATGCGGCGATGTCCTGCGGGATCAGCGCACGCTCTTCCTGGTAGCCGTCAAGCAAAGCGGTTTCGATCAGCGGGTAGATCGCCTCCTCGCGGTTCTGGTAGAGGGCGACGGCAAGGTCGTACATGTGCCAGCCATGGCCGCAATCGTCGAAATCGATGATGCGCACCGCGCTGTCATGGATGAGCACATTTTCGCGCACCAGATCGGCGTGGATGATGCCGAAATTGCGCGCGCTGCGCTCATGTTCCGACAGCGCCTTCACTGCCTTGTCGCGCGCCTGCAAGACCAGCGCGCGGCGAGGACCATCGAGAAAGGGCGAGGTCTCGAACCGGCCCCAGACCGGGTTCGCACCGAAGAAGCCGTCGAAGTCCCAGGCATGGCGGACGAAGCCCGCGGGCGGCGTCCACGAGGCAGTGACATTGTGCATATGGGCGATGGTCCGCCCGATCGCCGTGAAGATCTGGACCGACTGGTCGGGCGTGTAGACCAGTGGCACGCCGCGTGCGCCCACGGCGCGCCCCTCCAGCCAACTCAGGCAATCGGCCTGCCGGGGCTGCGCCGAGGTGGCCGTGCTGACAAGCACGAACGGATCGCCGGCCTGTGTTGCGACGCAAGACGGCGTGGCGACGCCGGCGGATTGCAGGAAGCCCATCCATTGCAGTTCCGAACGCAGCGCGGCGTCCGTGTGGTAGCCGAGCCGGTGGATGCGCATGGCTGCCGGCTGGCCGTCCGGCAGCCGCACGCGGAAGACGGCGTTCTCGCGGTGCTTCAGAAGTTCCGGCTCAGAATTGCGGGCGCCCCAATGTTCGAGCGCACGCTTGGCGAGCTCCGTGACATCGGCTGCCGTTTCGGGCTCGGATTGGGTGCAAACAGAATTCACGCCGGCACTCCGCCGACTTCACCCAGCACCTCGTCCAGCAGGCCGATCAGGAAATCGGCATTGTCGCGCGAGAACGGCATGGGCGGGCGGATCTTGAGCACATTGCCGTGGATGCCGGTCTTGCCCATCAGCACGCCGCGATGACGCATGCGGTTGGCGACCTGCTCGGCAATGTCGGGCGCCGGTTCGCGCGTGTCGCGGTCGTCGACCAGTTCGGCGCCGAAGAACAGTCCGGCGCCCCTGACCTCGCCGATGCACTCATGCCGGTCGGCCAGCGGGCGCAGCAGGCCGAGCGCATAGGCGCCGACGTCTTGCGCGTTGGCGACAAGGTTTTCCTGTTCGATGACGTCGAGGACGGCATTGGCGACCGCGCAGGAGACCGGGTTGCCGCCAAAGGTGTTGAAGTAGCGGAAAGCGTCGCGGAAGGTCGCCAGTATCTCCTTGGTGGTGACCACGGCCGCGATCGGATGGCCATTGCCCATCGGCTTGCCCATGGTGACGATGTCGGGGACGAAGCCGGCGCGCTGATGGCCCCAGAAATGGCTGCCGGTGCGGCCGAAGCCGGGCTGCACTTCGTCGGCGATGACCAGACCACCGGCTTCGCGCATGGCCCCCAAGGCGTCGTCGAAAAATCCGGTGGGCAGAGCCGGGAAACCTTCATTGGCGAGTTGCGGACACAAGATGATGCCAGACAGGCCAATGCCGTCCTGTGCCAGCGAAGCGATCGCTTGACGCACGGCGTCGCCGAAGGCCTTGCCATTGGCCATCGCATCGGGATGGCGATAGCTGTCGGGGGCCGGCACCAGCCTGACATGGGGGGCGCGGCCGCGGATCGGAGGCATGCGCGTGCTGAGCTGCGAAACCGCCGCCGTGTTGCCATGATAGGTGGCGTCGGTGGCGATGATGCCCATATTGCCGGAGGCGGCCTGCGCCATGCGCAGCGCTATGTCGTTGGCCTCGCTGCCGGTACAGGTCAGGATTGCGGTGGCGAGGCTTGCATCGAAGGTCGCCGTCAGCCGCTCGACATAGTCGAGAATTGCGGTGTGCAGATAGCGTGTGTGGGTGTTGAGCAGGCTTGCCTGACGGCACAAGGCCTCGACCACATGCGGGTGGCAATGGCCGACATGGGCGACGTTGTTGTAGGCATCGAGATACTTGCGGCCGTCGGCATCGTAGAGCCAGACGCCTTCGCCGCGCACCAGGTGCACGGGCTCGTCGTAGAACAATTGCGATTTCGCGCCGAGCAGGCGGGCACGCCGCTTGACGAGCGCTTCCTCGCTCGGGTTCTTCTCAGATTGGGTCATTGCGTACCAAACTCCATTGCGTCAGCGGGTCTATCAGGCCCTCGACAGACCTGCATCGATGGCCTCGCCGATCTTTGCCACGTCGGCGGCGCCGATGATCAGCGGCGGCGACAGGATGATGTTGTTGCCGGACACGCGCAGCATGACGCCGGCGTCATAAGTGGCTTCCGAAACCACGGCCATGGTCTTCTTGTCCACCGGCTTTTTCGTCGTGCGATCGGAGACCAGCTCTAGCGCAGCCATCAGGCCCTTGTACCTGATGTCGCCGACGATCGCGTGCTTGGCTTTTAGCCCCTCCAGCGTCGCCGCGAGCTCGATGCCGCGCGCGGCTGCGTTCTCGTCCAGGCGAAGCCGCTTGGTCTCGGCAAGTGCAGCCAGCCCTGCCGCGCAGCCGACAGGATGGCCGGAATAGGTATAGCCATGACCGATCGCCCCGAAGCTGGTCTTGTCGGCCTCGAAGACGTCGGCCACCTTGGCGCCGATCAAGGTGGCGCCGAGCGGGAAATAGCCCGAGGTGATCGCCTTGGCGATGGTCATAAAATCCGGCTTCACGCCGGATAGCCGCGAACCCGACCAGGCGCCGGTGCGACCGAAGCCCGTGACCACCTCGTCGGCGATCAGCAGGATTTCGTGGCGGTCGCATATCTCGCGGACCAGCGGCATGAAGCTGTCATGCGGAACGATGACGCCGCCGGCGCCGAGAACCGGCTCCATGATGAAGGCGGCAATGGTGTCGCCGCCCTGGAAGGCGATCTCGTCCTCCAGCGCTTTGGCGCACAGTTTGGCCAGCCGCGCCGGATCGGTCTCATCGAACGGATTGCGGAAGGTCCAGGGTGCGGGAATGTGGAAGACGCCGGGCATAAGCGGCTCATAGTTGCGGCGGAAATTGGCGTTGCCGTTGACTGACGCGCCACCGAAATGGGTACCGTGATAGCCCTTCTTCAGCGCGAGGAATTTTGTCCGGTCGCCCTGGCCGCGGATCTTCCAGTATTGGCGGGCGAGCCGCAGTGCGGTTTCGACCGAATCCGAGCCGCCCGAGGTGAAGAAGGTCCGCACCATGCCTTCCGGTTCGAACCATTCGCTGAGTTCGTAAGCGAGCTCGATCGACGGGCCGGTCGACGTGCCGCGAAACCCGGAATAGTAGGGCAGGGCGCTGAGCTGGTCGGCGATGGCCTTCTTGATCGGGTCGCAGGAGTAGCCGAGATTGACGTTCCACAGGCCGCCAACCGCATCGAGCACGGTGTTGCCGTTGATGTCGGTGACCATCACGCCTTCGCCTTTCATGATCACCTTTGGCGGGTTGGCCCGCATCTCGGCCGGGTGTGCCATCGGATGCCAGATCGGCTTGGCGTTTTTCTCGGTGAGGAAATTGATGTCGCGCATCGCAAGGCTCCGCAAATGTCTCAGGGGATGAGGTCGAAATGGCCGAGGGCCTCGGCATAGGAAAGTGCCGGCCGCGCGACGTCGAAATGAACGGTGCGCATGCCGGCGGCACGGCCGCCATCGACATTGCGCTGCTGGTCGTCAACGAACACACAGGCGCCGGCAGGCAGGCCGAGCGCCTCGGTCACCAAGGCATAGGCGCGCGGATCGGGCTTGAGGATGCGGGTATAGGTGGCGTCGACGATGGTGTCGAACAGCTCGAGCAGCGGCAGCCGCTGACGGAAGCCGGCGCCATAGAACAGATCTAGCTCGTTGGACAGGATCGCCAGGCGAAATCCCGCCGCATGCACGGTCCGGATTGCGCGGACGGCTTCGGGCCGCACGATCTTTTCCGGCTCGGCTCCGCGTGCGCGCTGGACGAATGTCTCCATCGCCTGCCAGTCCTCGCCGACGAGCCGGCCGACTTCGCTGGTGCGGGTGCGCCAATAATCGCGCTCGCTGATCTCGTCGGCCTGCATGGAGCGCCACAGCGGATCTGAATCCGGGTCGAACGGCCCGTACCATTGCAGCGTTCCCGGCGCGAGGCCGAGCGCCTGTTCGGTCAAGGCATGGGTCTCGAAAAGGGTCCGGGTGACGACGCCGCCGAAATCGAGGACGAGCGCCTGGGCAGGAACAGCGCTCACGCAGCCACACCCTTGGCCGGCATGCCGCGCGGGATGATGCCTTCCTCGACCCAGCGGTCGAAGATTTCGAGCGCCTTGCCGACGAACTCGTCGCTGTTGATGTGGGCGTCGATCTCGTGGAACTCGACGCCGGCGGGAATGGCCTTGCGCATCTCATCGGTGAACGCCGCGAGGGCTTCGGGTTCGTACAGCGGCTCGCCCTGCGCATCCCATTCCTGGATGCCGCCGGAGGGCAGGATGAAAGCGGAGCGCCCCTTCGACGCACCGAGTTTGGCGGCGATGGTCCTGGCGACTTCACGGCGGTCGTCGGCATCGACGGTGATCGAGGCGATCAACCTGTTATGAGCATGGAATGGCCGCTGCGCGAACTTTGTCGGCAGCGCCTGCCAGGTCGGCAAGTCGACCATGTCCACGGCGCCAGGGGCTGCGATCTGCGGAATGCCGCGGGCGCCGGCATTCTCCAGCCGGTCGGCGCCGGAGCTGACGACCGAGCCGGCAAGATGATTGGTGATCTCCTGCAGGCTGAAGTCGAACACCGCGCAGAAATGGTCCTGGCTGGCGATCGATTCGAAGGCCCGGCCGCCCATCCCGGTGGTGTGAAAGACCGCGACATCATAGCCGCGCCGCTCCAACGCCGGCTTCAGCGTCTTCATATAGCGCAGGCAACTGCTGCCCAGCGAAGTCATGCCGATCGTCGGTCCGACCGCCGGGGCCGAAGCACGGGATGCAAGCACGATCTTCGCCGCACCGACCACCGCGCCGCAGGCCTGGGAAAGGACCAGCTTGCAGATGGTGTTGAGGCCGTAGAGCCCGCCTGCCCACAGGATCATCATCAGGTCGGGCGCGACACGCTCGGGCGGAATGAGATGCGAGTAGGCGATGGTCGAGACGACGAATTTCGGCACGCCGAGCGGCAGGCACAGCGCGACATCGAGCGCCAAATCGGTTCCCATCGAACCGCCGATGGCGATGAAGGCGTCGATGTCGCCGCGCTGATGAAGCTGGCGCACGAGCTGAACGGCGCCGACGGCCATCAATGTCATGGCGGTGTTTTCATCGCCGCTCGAGACGATTTCGGCCATCGTCACACCAGCGGCCCGCGCAACGGCATGCTTGTCGTGATCGGGACTATAGGCGGGGTCGCCCAGCACGCTGACGTCCATCATCACGGCGCGGCCACCGGATGCCTCGATACACGCTTTCATGAACAGCAGTTCGTCGGTCTTGGTGTCGCCCGTGCCGATGACCAGGATGCGGGGCGTCGCCATATCTGCAGACATCAGGCCTGCCTCCTCAGGGTTTGCAGGTTTTCGCCATTGAGGCGCATCGAAATCTCCCGTGCCGCGGTCACAACCGCAAGCCCTCGTTCCACGATCGCAGCCGGTGTCGTCCTGGCCTTCGGGGCTGCCACCGCAATTGTCCCCAGCGCAAGTCCGTTGGCGGCGCCGATTGCAGCCGCGACGCCGATCACGCCGTCCTCATGGCCCTGGTCGCAGATCGAATAGCCGCGGTCGCGCGCCTCGCCGATCGACTTTGAAATGGCGGCCGGCTCGACGAGGGTATGATCGGTGAAGGCCTCAAGCGAACCTGTCAGGCATGCTTTCACGGTCGCGTTGTCGGCGAAGGCGAGATAGGCGATGCCGGAGCGGTGGAATGCAGCGGCAGAAGCTGGCCGACATCGATGTTCACCCGGTTTGCCCAGCTTGAATGCTCGACATGGACGGTGATCAGCCTGTCGACGCCGAATTCCGACAGATGCACCGTCTCGGTTGTCGAACCCGCCAAATCCTGCGCCACGGGAATTGCCGTTTGCAGGAACGGGAAGCAGGCTTCGCGGATACGCGCCAGCCGCGACAGGCCGGCGCCGAGGCGATAGTGCCGCGTGCCGGCATCCTGCTCGACGAAGCCATGGCCGCCAAGCGCCATCAGCAGCCGCCGCGTCGTCGCCTTGTCCAAGGCGCACCGCCGCGCGAGATCGGAAAGTCCGAGCTCGGGCTCGTCCGCCGTGAACAGCTCCAGAAGTGAAATCGCCTTGCCGACCGTACCCATCCAGCCTCCCGCTCGGATAGAAACTTAATGTGTGAATTAACTTGACAGGCATCCGCATTCTTTGCAAGTCTATATTCAAAATAAGGGTTCAAATAATGAACCAATGGCATTCAGGGAACAGGCCGAGCGGCCGCGAACCCAGGGGTTCGTAAGACTGGAGGGACAAATGTCAGCAGTTTCGGAACAGGTGCCCGCCAACAGGCTGCGCAAGAACAGTCTTGGCGTCGGCGCTATCACCTTCATGGTGATTTCGGCGGCGGCGCCGCTCACCGCGGTCGCCGGCGGCACGCCGCTCGGCATGCTTATGGGCAATGGGGCGGGCTTTGCCGGCACCTATCTTATCGTGACCGTGTTGCTGCTGCTGTTTGCGGTCGGCTACGTCGCCATGTCGCGCCATGTCGCGCCATGTCGGCAATGCCGGCGCCTTCTATGCCTATGCCGCGCGCGGGCTGGGCGGTTTTGCCGGCGGCGCAACCGCAATCATCGCGATCCTGTCCTACAACGCCATGCAGATCGGGGTCATGGGCCTGCTGGGGGCCGCGACCGCCGGCCTGTTCGCCGGCTGGGGCATCGACCTGCCCTGGTGGGTGTGGAGCTTCATCGCCGTTGCCATCGTCGCGGTGTTGGGCTACCGCCAGGTCGACCTGTCGGCCAAGATCCTGACGGTGCTGGTGCTGTGCGAATACATCGTTGTGCTGGTGCTAGACCTCGCCATCCTCAAGACCGGTGGCGACAGTGGTCTCTCTGCGGCGCCGTTCAGCTGGAGCCAGATCGTCAGCGGCTCGCCCGCCATCGCCATCCTGTTCTGTTTCGCCGCCTTCATCGGTTTCGAGGCGACGACGATCTACGCCGAGGAAGCCCGCGACCCCAGGTGACCATTCCGCGCGCCACCTATTTCTCCGTGCTGCTGATCGGCGTCTTCTACATGGTCACGGCCTGGCTGATGGCGGTCGGCGCCGGCGTCGACAAATTGTTGCCGGCACTGCAGGCGCTTCAGGATCCGACGACTTTCCTGTTCGGCCTGTCCGACCGCTACGCCGGAACCATGCTGTCGCACGCCATGGGCATCCTGTTCGTGTCGAGCCTGTTTGCCGGCGTGCTGGCGTTCCACAACGCGGTTGCCCGCTACATCTACGTCTCGGGCCGCGAGAAGCTGTTGCCTGAAGCGATCGGCGTGACGCATTCAGTGCACCAGAGCCCGCATGTCGCTTCCGTCATCCAGAGCGTGTTGGCAGCGATCGTCATCGGACTGTTCGCGATACTCGGCCTCGATCCGGTTCTGGCGCTGTTTTCCTGGCTGACCAATGTCGCGACGCTGGGAGTCATCGTGATGATGGCCGTGGCCTCGCTCGCCGTGGTGATGTACTTTCGCGCCAATCCGTCTGCCCAGGAAAACGCGCTGAAGACCACCATCCTGCCGGGGCTGACCTTCGTCGCCTTCGTCATCATCATCTACCTGATCGTCATTAATTTCGGTGGCCTGTCGGGCGCCAGCGGCTTCCTCGGCGTGTTGCTGCCGGGGCTGGTGCTGATTGCCGCGGTGGTCGGCCTGCTGCTTGCCGGTGCGTTGAAGAGCCGGGATCCGGTTGCCTTCGAAAATCTCGGCGTGCCGCTGAAGGACTAGGACAAAGGACAAGGGGGTAGCGCGTTCGGCGCCGCCCCTTTCCATGGCAAAGGGAGTACCGGCGTTGAGCTTTGCCGAGAGCATCACCGTTGAGGCGTTGGAAGCCGATCCGTATCCGATCTATGCGGAACTGCGGCGCAGCGCGCCTGTCGCTTTCGTGCCGGCGGTCAATCTCTGGTTCGTCACCCGCTGGAAGGACGTCGAGACCGTCGCAAAGTCACCCGACATCTTCTCCGCCGTCGTCGGTACGTCTCCGGTCGAACGCTCGTTCGGCAAGCCGACCATCCTGACCACCGACGGCGAAACGCATAGACAGCTACGCCAAGGCGTCGATCCGAAATACCGGCCGCGCACCGTCGCCGCCTATGCCGGCGATCTCGTACGGTCGATTGCCGAACCTTTTCTCGACCGGATCGCCGAACAAGGCTCCGCCGAGCTGATGGCGGATTATTTCGAGCCGGTGTCGACGCTCAGCCTGGCGCGCTCGCTGGGCCTTGCCGACATCGACATGGCGACGCTGCGCCGCTGGTTCTATGGCCTTGCGCAGGGTGCCATCAATTTCGAGAACGACCAAAAACGGCAAGAGATCGCCGACGCGATCAGCGCCGAGGTCGGCGTTGCCATCCGGCCGACTCTGGATAGACTTGCGCGCGCACCCGACGACTCGGCGCTGTCGCATATGCTGCATGACGGCATGCCGGAAGGCACGACGCGGCCGATCGATTTCTTGATGCCAAGCATCAAGGTCATCCTGCTTGGCGGCATGCAGGAGCCCGGACATGGTGCCGGTTCGATCCTCGCCGGCCTGCTTGCGCATCCCGAACAAGTGCGGCAGGTGCTCGCCGATCCCGAGACCTTTGTGCCCAGGGCTGTCGATGAAGGCTTGCGCTGGGTGGCGCCGATCGGAACCCAGACGCGGCAGACGACGCGGGCGGTCGAGCTTGGCGGCGTAACGATCCCTGCCGGCGCCGCGGTCGCTGCACTTGTCTCCTCGGCAAGCCGCGACGAGAGCCGCTTTGCCGATCCAGACCGCTTCGACATCAACCGCAGGGAAGGCAATCATGCCGCCTTCGGCTTTGGTCATCATTTCTGTTCGGGCCGGTTTTTCGCGCGCGAGCAGATGTGCCTTGCGTTAAGGCTGCTGCTCCTGCGCTTCCCCGATCTCAGCTTGGTGCCAGGCAAGGTGCCGGTGTTTCGCGGCTGGGAATTCCGCGCGCCAACCACGTTGTATGTTTCGCTGGGAGTCCGCCACCAATGATCAGCCAGAATGCCATCGACGCGCTGCGCAAGACGGAGATCGGCGAGCGGGGCTTGTTTATCGACGGCGTACAGGCCGCAGCGACGAGCGGCGCGACGCTGGCGGTGATTTCGCCGATCGACGGCCGCCCTTTTGCCAGCATCGCTGACGGCAATGCCGCCGACATCGATCGCGCGGTCCGATCGGCGCGAAAAGCATTCGAGAAGGGTTCATGGTCGCGCGCCGCCCCTGCCTTTCGCAAGAAGGTGCTGACGAAATTTGCCGAGCTGATCGAAGAACATGTCGACGAGCTGGCCGTGCTTGGCGTGCGCGACAACGGCACCGAGATCGGCATGGCCTACAAGGCCGAGCCACTGTCGGCGGCCGGCACCATCCGCTACTACGCCGAGGCGATCGACAAGGTCTATGGCGAAATCGCGCCGACGGCCGACAATGTGCTCGGGCTGATCCACAGGGAGCCACTCGGTGTCGTCGGCGTCATCGTGCCGTGGAACTTCCCGCTGATGATCGGCGCCTGGAAGATTGCGCCCGCACTGGCCACCGGCAACAGCGTCGTCGTCAAGCCGCCGGAGATTGCCTCGCTGACCTTGCTGCGGCTGGCCGAACTCGCAAGAGAGGCTGGACTTCCCGAAGGCGTGTTCAACGTCGTTACCGGTCATGGTGCTGTCGCCGGCGAAGCGCTTGGCCTGCATATGGATGTCGACGCCATCGCCTTTACCGGATCGGGGCCGGTCGGCCGGCGGCTGCTCGAATACTCCGCCCGTTCCAATTTGAAGCGGGTCTTCCTCGAGCTTGGCGGCAAGTCGCCCAACATCGTCTTTGCCGACGCTCCGGACCTGAAGCAGGCGGCGGTCGTCTCGGCCAACGGCATCTTTCGCAATTCAGGCCAGGTCTGCGTGGCGGGCTCGCGTCTGCTCGTCCAGTCGTCGGTCTATGATCTTTTCATGGACGAACTTGTCTCGGCAACCACGCGGCTCAAGGTCGGCGACCCGCTCGATCTCGCCAGCGATATCGGTGCGGTATCGAGCGCCGAACAGCTGGACAAGAATCTCGGCTTCGTCGCCATGGCGCAAGCCGAAGGCGCCCGTCTCGTCGCCGGTGGCGAACGGATACTGACCGAGACCGGCGGCAGCTACATCGCGCCGACGATCTTCGAGAACGTGACGCAAGAGATGCAGCTGGCGCGCGAGGAGGTGTTCGGACCGGTGCTCGGCGTGATGCGCTTCGAGACCGAGGAGGAGGCGGTGCATCTCGCCAACTCCACTGTCTACGGACTTGCCTCGGCGGTGTGGACCGCCAATCTTTCCACGGCCCATCGCATGGTGCGCGCCATCAACGCCGGTGTCGTCCACGTCAACACCTATGGCGGAGCCGATATCACCGTGCCGCTTGGCGGCGTCAAACAGTCCGGTTTCGGCCGTGACAAGTCGCTGCATGCGCTGGAGAAATTTGTCGACCTCAAGACCGCCTGGATTGCGCTCTGAGCCTCGCGGAAAGGCCAGCATATCTGCTCTTTTCGTCAAGCTTGGCCTCAGAACGCCACGCTGGTGCTGGTTGGCGGCGATCGCGTCGTCGCTATCGGCAGCTCGACTAGCGTGGTGTCGTGGGTCCAGGCATTGCGCGGAAAGCCGTGTTGCGACCGGCCGGTATCACAGCGTCCTACTCCGTTGTGCTCGCTTTTTTTCTGCGCCGATTGGTGTGCGACTGGGCGACGGCCATTCGTAATTCAGGTGTGATCTCCAAAGGCGCATTCTCTGTCCCATGCGGGTCTTGCAGCCCCTGGACGTGGACGGTCGGGAATGGGAGTTCGATGCCCTGCTCCTTGAAGGCCTGGCGGAGGCGCAAAAAGAACCTGCCTTTCATGCTGAAGGCGCCTCCAGGTCTGGTCGTGACCTTGACCCTCAAGACGATGCCGTACTCGCCGAACTCCTGCACCCCCTGCATCTTGATCGGTTCGATCACCCAGTGTTTGAACTCCGGATCTTCCGCCAGTTCCAGGCCAATTCGCTTGATCAGTTTGCGAGCAAAGTCGATATCGGTGTCATAGCCAACGGTGATGTTGAATTTGTCGGTGACCCAGTCACGGCTCTGGTTCTGCACGGCGCCGAGTTCGCCGAAAGGTATCGTGAACAGCGGACCACGATGGTGGCGCAGCTTCACCGAGCGCAGCGAAAAGCTCTCCACCGTACCCCTGTAGCTGCCCGATGAAATGTATTCGCCGACACGGAAAGCATCGTCGAGCAGATAAAACACGCCAGAGATCACGTCCTTGACGATGGTTTGCGCGCCAAAACCCACGGCGACGCCGACGACGCCGGCGCCGGCGATCAGCGGGCCGATCTGGATGCCGATCGAAGCGAGCATCATCAGCACCGCCATCACGATGATCACTGCTAGCAGAATGTTCTGGATGATCGGCAACAGCGTGTGCAGCCGCGCCTGATGCGGATCGAGGGTGAGGATGTCTTCTTCGCTCACCACCGCTTGCGGTATCGCCACGCCCAGCTTTCGTTCGATCAAGGCTTTGATGATCGACCAGCCGAAATCGGCAGCAAGGGCAATGACCACCACGTTGATCAAGCCGCGCAATATGAGCATGGTGGTCGTATCGCTGCCGCGCATGGATTGCATGTCCAGGCCCAGCACGCGTGCGAGAAGGTAAGCCGCCGCGAGGATGAAAATCATCCGGATACCGCGATCGATGACAGCGATCGTCACCGCCGGGATCGTCGGCCGGCCGACATCTTCCGAACCCGGCCGCAGGACGAAATTAACCCCGCGCTCCGTCAACACGATTGCCAGGGGCAGAAAGAAAGAGGCGAAGGTAAACCAAAAGAAGGTGTAGAGGCCGGCAATGCGTTCGAGGAACAGAACGACGAAATAAGCCGTCAACACCCATGTCACTGCCGTGTGGCCGCTGTGGCGCGCGCCGTCTCGCTGCGTTCTTGGCCGACGCCAAATGGCCAGCAGGAAGAGCAACAGCAGGATGAAATCGGCGCCGACGGACAGGACCATCATTCCGTCCTGGTCTATGCCGAGACCCGGCAAGAGGACAAACGCGGCGGCGAAGAAGGCGAAAACGCCGACGATCCGGGGCAGCCAATAAGCCCAATGGTCAGCAGCTCCGTTGGTGATCGGCAGGGCACGAACCTCGATGGCGTGCTCGACCTCCATGAAAGAAGGGACGAGCGTGGCCATCACGTATAGGCGCACAGCCCACGTAAAGACCGCAGCCATCAGAAATGTCAGCACAATCTCGCGGATGAGCGCTGGCCAGTCGAACAGCATGAACGCACCGGCGCTGCCCAGCGCGAACGAGCCGATCATCATGCTGGAATAAAGCGTGCGGCCGCCGATCTTCTTGGCCCGCCCGATGGGCGTATCTCTGGGTTGCGCGATGATCCAAAGACGAAATGGACGGGTGAGCTTGTATATTGCCCAGGTGAGCGCCAGGCCGGCAGCGATAAAGATCGCAATCAGCACCAATATGCTGACGGGGCCCTTGCTGGACATATCGTCCATTGTCTGGGCCCGGACGCGTGCGAACTGGCCCGGCAGTGTGGGCACGGTTCGCACGATTTTCTCGATGTGATGCTTGATCCGATCGAGCGTCGAGGATGCCATAGTATTCATCTGGCCCGGTGCGGCCACGGCGTCGGCCGGCGGAGCGCTAGTCTCGGCAGGCGCTTCCGTCGATCCTGCGCCCTGATTTCGTTGCTCGGCCACCCAGGCCTTCACCGACGGATCGTCGAGAAGCTCGAACAGCTGTTTGACCTTGTCGGGCGTGACGGCGGCCGGTGCTTGGGCCTGTGCCGGGCCAGCCAGCACGAGGGCGATCCCAAGGACGAACGGCCCGGCAATCAGGGCAAACTTCGTCGTCAGGCCTCCGAGACGCCGTGCCGGGCGCGCCAGCTTGCTGGCTCCCAATCGTCGATTCATGAGCAGCATCGTGCGGTAACCTTCCGGTCAGATCGGCGAGCAAGGACAGCTATGTCCGTCGTTGCCCCCACCTTTAACAAGCCGATGTTGCGGTGCAAGTCTCATCGCACCTAGACCGTTGGGTAGGGCGCCAGGCGATCGGCAAGGCTGTCATCACCAGCGCCAGCGTTGCGCTGCGTTCCTTGTCCCGACCACCTAGACCGGGTCGTTGTCGGTCGTCGGTTGCTCCGCGGCGGGAGCCTGTGACCATGCCGCATTGCACAATTTTGCGACCTTGCCCACAATGCACGCATGGTCCGCAGCTCACTCGCCGTCCTGGTCATCGACGAAAACCGTATCCGCGCCGCGATCATCGAGGCAGGTTTGCGCGAGGCCGGCCATGAGCGGGTCACCGTCATCCACGACGTGACCGGCATTGCGCGGCGCATTGCCGAGATCGAGCCGGACGTCATCGTCATCGACCTGGAAAACCCGAACCGCGACATGCTGGAAAACATGTTCCAGCTGTCGCGTGCGGTGAATCGGCCAATCGCCATGTTCGTCGACCGATCGGACCAGGCATCGATCGAAGCGGCGGTCGATGCCGGCGTTTCGGCCTACGTCGTCGACGGCCTCAGGCAAGAGCGCGTCAAGCCGATCCTGGACATGGCGGTCAGCCGCTTCAACGCTTTCTCGCGCATGGCGCGCGAGCTGGAAGAGGTTCGAGGGGAGCTTGAGAGCCGCAAGGTGATCGACCGTGCCAAGGGCATCCTGATGAAGTCGCGCGGCCTGACCGAAGAGGCCGCCTACACGCTGCTGCGCAAGACGGCGATGAACCAGAACCGCAAGATCGGCGACATTGCCCAGAGCCTGGTGACTGCCGCCGGGCTGCTCGGGCCGTCGGAGGACGAATGAGCATGAGCGCCGAGCACCAGATCACCGCCGGCTTCATGCCGCTCTTCGACAGTGCCGTGCTGGTTGCGGCGGGTGAGCTTGGATTTGCCGCACGCGAGGGCATCGATCTCACACTGCACCGCGAGACCTCCTGGGCCAACATCCGCGACCGCATCGCCATCGGCCATTTCCACCTGGCGCACATGCTGGGGCCGATGCCGCTCGCCTGCAATCTCGGGCTGACGCCGCTTGCTTCCGAGACCATCGTGCCGTTTTCGCTCGGGCTTGGCGGCAATTGCGTCACCATCTCCAACGCCGTCTGGGAAGGCATGGCGGCACACGGCGCCATACCCGATCTCGAGCCCGCGCGCGCGGGCGCAGCCCTTCGTGCCTTCATTCGCGAGCGCGCCGGGGCTGGCGGCGATCCGCTGCGCTTTGCCGTGGTGCACCCGCATTCGGGGCATAATTACGAACTGCGCTACTGGCTTGCCGGATGCGGCATCGATCCGGAGCGCGAGATCGAGATCGTCATCGTGCCGCCGCCCTTCATGGCCGATGCGCTGGCCGCCGGGCGGATCGACGGCTACTGCGTCGGCGAGCCCTGGAACAGCGCCTCGGTCGCTGCCGGCACCGGCCATATCGTCACCGTCAAGGCGCTGCTGTGGCGCAACAGTCCGGAGAAGGTGATCGGCGTGCGCAAGGCCTGGTCGCAGGAGAACCCGATCGCGCTGGCAGCATTGCTGCGCGCGCTGCATCATTCGGCGCGCTGGTGCCAGGATCGGGGCAACCACGCCGAACTGGCTGGTGTGATGGCTCAAGCTGGCTTCCTCGGCCTGCCACCAGCTGTCCAGATGCCGATCCTGACCGGCCATCTTGAACTGGGCGGCGGCGCCGAACTGGATGTCGACGACTTCTTCCTGCCCTTCGACAAGGCGGCGAACTTTCCGTGGAAGAGCCATGCGCTGTGGTTCTATACGCAGATGGTGCGCTGGGGGCATGTCGAGCACACGCCGGAAAACCTTGCTATCGCCCGTGACTGCTACCGTCCCGACCTCTACCGCTCGGCGCTAAAGCCGCTTGGCGTTGCACTTCCCGGCGCCAATGCGAAGGTCGAGGGCGCGCTTAAGGTCGCCACGGCTGTCGGTGCGACCGGGGCAGGCTTGGTGCTTGGGCCAGACGGCTTCTTCGACTGTCAGACCTTCGACCCCGACGAGATCGACGGCTATATAGCGCGCCAGAACGCTCGCGCGGAAGCCTGATCATTCTCGCGCCATTCTTGTGCATTGCACAAAAAATGTGCGTGCGATTGCTGTAGTGAACAATCTTTGATCTGCTTGCGATGTCGCCTCGCGTGCCGGCGTCTGGCGCGTAATGTTGATTTCATTTAGGTTTTTCGTTTCACCCAAAACTGGCACGGTTCCTGCTTTGAATTAGCCAGGCCCTTCGCGGGTCACGGAACAGGCGTCCAATGGCGGGCGCCACAGGCAAAGCTGCCGCTCAGGTCAACGACGCGATCCCGGATGTACGGACGCGCGAGGCCTGGACGGCGGCTTTTTTGTTTTGGGCCACTCGACGAAGCGTTCAACCGGAGATCACGATGAAAGAAAAAATAGGGAAATGGATCGGGACGGGAACATCGCTCAAGGATGTGACGCGCCGCGATTTTCTTGTCAGCAGCGCCATGACGGCCGGCCTGTTCGTGGCGGCCCGCAAGCTCTTCCCCTCGGGCGCCTATGCCGCCACGACCGCTCCGGAGGTCACCGGCGCCAAGCTCGGCTTCATCGCGCTGACCGACGCGGCGCCGCTGATGATCGCCAAGGAGAAGGGGCTGTTCGCCAAGTTCGGCATGCCCGACGTCGAGGTGCTCAAGCAGGCCTCCTGGGGCGCGACGCGCGACAATCTGATGCTCGGCGGCGAAGCCAACGGCATCGACGGCGCTCACATCCTGACGCCGCTGCCCTATCTCATGCACACCGGCAAGGTGACGCAGAACAACCAGCCGATGCCGATGGCTATCGTGGCGCGGCTCAACTACGACTGCCAGGGCATTTCGGTTGCGCAGGAATACGCCGGCACCGGTGTCGGCCTCGACGCCTCCAAGCTGAAGGACGCCTTCGCCGCCAAGAAGGCGGCCGGCAAGGAAATCAAGGCCGCCATGACGTTCCCGGGCGGCACGCATGATTTGTGGCTGCGCTATTGGCTGGCCGCCGGCGGCATCGATCCCGACAAGGACGTCTCGACCATCGTCGTGCCGCCGCCGCAGATGGTCGCCAACATGAAAGTCGGCAACATGGACGTGTTCTGCGTTGGCGAACCGTGGAACGAACAGCTCGTCCACCAAGGCGTTGGTTTCACCGCCGCCACCACCGGCGAACTGTGGAAGGGTCATCCCGAAAAGGCGCTCGGCCTCCGCGCCGAATTCATCGACAAATACCCGAACGCCACCAAGGCGATCGTGATGGCCGTCATGGAGGCCCAGCAATGGTGTGAGGCCACGGAGAACAAGGACGAGATGGCCGCCATCATCGGCAAGCGGCAATGGATGAACGTGCCTGTCGCCGACATTATCGGCCGCCTCAAGGGCGACATCAACTACGGCAATGGCCGCGTGGCCACCGGCACTGACCTCTACATGAAATTCTGGAAGGGTGGCGTCTCCTATCCCTACAAGAGCCACGACAGCTGGTTCCTCGCCGAAAACATCCGTTGGGGAAAATTCGCGCCGACCACCGACATCAAGACGCTGGTCGATCAGGTCAATCGCGAGGATATCTGGCGCGAGGCGGCGAAGGATCTCGGCCTTGCCGCAGCCGATATTCCGGCCTCGTCGTCTCGTGGCGTCGAGACATTCTTCGACGGCAAGATTTTCGACCCGGCCAACCCGTCGGCCTATCTCGACAGCCTGAAGATCAAGGCATCTGCTTGACCAGCGCAAACGGCGCGTTGCGCCGTTTGTCGCCCCCAGCGCAACGGCGCTTCGCCGTTGTCGCCCGCATCGACCCCGGAGTTATACCCAGACATGTCCATCCAAGCCATCGAGGAAACCACGGTGAAGGCGTTCCCCGCGAAGCCTGCCGCGGTCATCGCTTTCACCGCCAAAGCGCGGCGCCGCTTCGACCCGATCGCGATCGCCGGCAGGCTGGCCACCGCCCTGGTGCCGCCGGTCATCGTTATCGCCTTCATGCTGGTCGTGTGGCAGATCGCCTGCTCGTCGCCGACCGCCAGCCTGCCGCCGCCCAGCCAGGTGTGGAACGAGGCCTATGACCTGATCGCGCATCCGTTCTTCAACAACGGCCCGCAGGATATCGGCCTTGCGTGGCGGGTGCTGATCTCTCTGCAGCGCGTCGCCATCGGCTTCGGCCTGGCGGCGATCGTCGGTGTCGTGCTCGGCGCCCTGGTCGGCCAGTCGATCTGGGCCATGCGTGGCCTCGATCCGGTGTTCCAGATACTGCGCACCGTGCCGCCGCTGGCCTGGTTGCCGCTGTCGCTGGCTGCTTTCCGCGATTCCAGCCCGTCGGCGCTGTTCGTAATCTTCATCACCTCGATCTGGCCGATCATCATCAACACCGCCGTCGGCGTGCGAAACATTCCGGAAGACTACCGCAACGTCTCGCGCATCTTGCGGCTCAACCAGTTCGAATTCTTCGTCAAGATCATGGTTCCGGCCGCCGCACCCTACATCTTCACCGGCCTCAGAATCGGCATCGGCCTGTCCTGGCTCGCCATCGTCGCCGCCGAAATGCTGACCGGCGGCGTCGGCATCGGCTTCTTCATCTGGGACGCCTGGAACTCGTCGCGGCTGCCCGACATCATCGTCGCGCTCGCCTATATCGGCGTCACCGGCTTCTGCCTCGACCGCCTGGTCGCTGCGGTCGGCGCTTTCGTCACCCGCGGCACAACGGCAAAGTGAGGAGAGGGCGATGACGGCCTATCTGAAGCTCGACCATATCGACAAATCCTTTGCCCGCGGCGGTCAGGTCAGCGAGGTGCTCAAGGACATCAGGCTGACCATCGACAAGGGCGAATTCGTCTCCATCATCGGCCATTCCGGCTGTGGCAAGTCGACCTTGCTCAATCTGATCGCCGGGCTGACCAAGGTTTCCGCCGGCGCCGTGCTGCTTGAAAACAAGGAGGTCAACAGCCCCGGACCCGAGCGCGCCGTGGTGTTCCAGAACCACAGCCTGCTGCCATGGCTCACCGTCTACGAAAACATCAGCCTGGCGGTGTCGAAAGTCTTTGGCCGTTCCAAGAGCAGGACCGAGCGACATGACTGGATCATGCGCAATCTCGATCTCGTGCAGATGGCCCATGCCAAGGACAAGCGGCCGGCCGAAATATCGGGCGGCATGAAGCAGCGCGTCGGCATTGCCCGGGCGCTTGCCATGGAGCCGAAGATCCTGTTGCTCGACGAGCCGTTCGGGGCACTCGACGCGCTGACGCGCGCCCATCTGCAGGATGCGGTCATGGACATCCATTCCAGGCTCGGCTCGACGACGATCATGATCACCCACGATGTCGACGAGGCGGTGCTGTTGTCCGACCGCATCGTCATGATGACCAACGGTCCGGCGGCGACAATCGGCGAGGTGCTTGCGGTGCCGCTGCTGCGGCCGCGTCGACGCGTCGAACTCTCTTCCGACCGCACCTTCCTGCGCTGCCGCGAAGCGGTGCTGAAGTTCCTCTATGAACGCCACCGCTTCGTCGAAGCCGCGGAGTAACGCCATGACCGAAAAACTCGTCATTGTCGGCAACGGCATGGCCCCCGGGCGCATGCTGGAGCATCTGCTCGAACAGGCGCCGGGCCGCTACACCGTGACCATTTTCAACGCCGAGCCGCGGGTGAACTACGACCGCATCATGCTGTCGCCGGTTCTCTCCGGCGAAAAGGCCTATGAGGAAATCATCATCCACGGCGACGGCTGGTACATCGCCAACAACATCACCCTCTACAAAGGTCACAAGATCGTCGCCATCGACCGGGCGGCCAAGACAGTCACCTCCGATCACGGCGTCACCGAGCCTTACGACAAGCTCGTCATCGCCACCGGATCGGTGCCCTTTATCATTCCGGTGCCCGGCCATGATCTGCCGGGGGTGCTGACCTATCGCGACCTCGACGATGTTCAGGCCATGATGCTTGCCGCCCAGTCGCGCGCCAAGGCCGTGGTCATCGGCGGCGGCCTGCTCGGGCTGGAGGCGGCAGCAGGTTTGAACGCCCAAGGCATGGACGTCACCGTGCTGCATGTCATGCCGACATTGATGGAGCGTCAGCTCGATCCAGCCGCCGGCTATCTCCTGCAGCGCGCGGTGGAACAGCGCGGCATCAAGGTCATCACCAAGGCCAACACCCAGGCGATCACCGGCAACGGCAAGGTCGGGCAGGTGGAGCTTGCCGACGGCACTATTATCCCGGCAACGCTGGTGGTGATGGCGGTCGGCATCCGGCCGAATGCGGCGCTGGCCAGGGAGGCCGGCATAGCCGTCAATCGTGGTATTGTGGTCGATGCCGGCATGCGCAGCAACGACCCCGACATCTACGCGCTCGGCGAATGCGCCGAGGTCTACGGCCAGGTCTACGGGCTGGTCGCGCCGCTCTATGAGATGGCGCGCGTTGCCGCGAACCAGTTGGCCGGCAACGAGGCAGCGGCCTTCGTCCACATGGACACGCCGACCAAGCTCAAGGTCACCGGCATCGACCTGTTCTCGCTTGGCGACTTCGCCGAAGGCGAGGACCGCCAGGAGATCGTGTTGCGCGATGCCGCCGCCGGCGTCTACAAGCGCCTTGTCCTGAAAGACGACCGCATCATCGGCACCGTGCTTTATGGCGAGACGGCGGATGGGGCCTGGTTCAACGATCTCAAGAAGAAGCAGACCGACATATCGGAGATGCGCGACACGCTCATCTTCGGCCAGTCCTACCAGGGGGGTGCCCCGCTGGACCCTATGGCGGCCGTTGCAGCCTTGCCGGATGATGCGGAAATCTGCGGCTGCAACGGCGTTTGCAAGGGCAAGATCACTGGCGCGATCACGGCCAAGGGCCTGGCTTCGCTCGACGACGTGCGCGCCCACACCAAGGCATCGGCTTCCTGCGGTTCGTGCACCGGGCTGGTCGAGAAGCTGATGGTGCTGACCATCGGCGACAAATACAACCCGGCGGCCGTGCAACCGATGTGCGGCTGCACCACGCTCGGTCATGACGAGGTGCGCCGGCTGATCATCGCCAAGAGCCTGAAGACCATTCCCGCCGTCATGCAGGAGCTGGAATGGACGACCTCCTGCGGCTGCGCAAAATGTCGGCCGGCGCTCAACTACTACCTCGTCTGCGACTGGCCGAACGATTACGCCGACGACTATCAGTCGCGCTTCATCAACGAACGCGTCCACGCCAACATCCAGAAGGACGGCACCTATTCGGTGGTGCCGCGCATGTGGGGCGGCGTCACCAACGCCGCCGAACTGCGCGCCATCGCCGACGTCGTCGACAAGTTCGAGATACCGATGGTCAAGGTCACCGGCGGCCAGCGCATCGACATGCTGGGCATCCGCAAGGAGGATCTGCCGGCGGTGTGGGCCGATCTCGGCCAGGCCGGCTTCGTCTCAGGCCATGCTTACGCCAAGGGCCTGCGCACGGTGAAGACCTGTGTCGGCTCCGACTGGTGCCGCTTCGGCACGCAGGATTCGACCGGCCTCGGCATTCGCATCGAGAAATTCATGTGGGGCTCGTGGACCCCGGCCAAGGTTAAGATGGCGGTGTCGGGCTGTCCGCGTAACTGCGCCGAGGCGACCTGCAAGGATGTCGGCGTGATCTGTGTCGACAGTGGCTACGAGATCCATTTCGCCGGCGCCGCCGGCCTCGACATCAAGGGCACCGAAGTGCTTGGCCTAGTCAAGACCGAGGACGAGGCGCTGGAGCATATCGTGGCGCTGACGCAGATGTATCGCGAGCAGGGCCGCTATCTCGAGCGCATCTACAAATGGGCCAAGCGCATCGGCATCCCCGAGATCAAGCGCCAGATCATGGACGACGGTGCAAAGCGCAAGGCCTATTACGAGCGCTTCGTCTTCAGCCAGAAATTCGCCCAGGTCGACCCGTGGTCGGAACGCGTCTCCGGCAAGGACAAGCACGAGTTCCGGCCAATGGCTTCTGTCGGGTTTGCGCAGGCGGCGGAGTGATCAAAATGGACTGGATATCGATCGGCTCACTCTCCGACATCCCGCGGCGTGGCGCGCGCTGCGTCGACACACCCGAGGGTAAGATCGCCGTCTTCCGCACGCAGGACGATCAGGTCTACGCCATCGACGATCATTGCCCGCACAGAGGTGGGCCGCTGAGCCAAGGCATCGTCCACGGCACCGCCGTCACCTGTCCCTTGCACAATTGGGTCATCTCGCTGGAGACGGGCAAGGCGCTCGGCGCCGACGAGGGCGCCGTGCGCACCATTCCTGTGCGGATCGAGGGCGAGCTCCTGTTCATTGCGCTGAAAGCGCTGGCCAGCCGCGCGGCCTGAAGCATGGAACTGGGCGAAGCGCGCGAGGTGAGGACCACCTGCCCCTATTGCGGGGTGGGTTGCGGCGTGCTGGCGAAAGTCGCCGCGGACGGTGAAGTCAGCGTCCGCGGCGACCCCGACCATCCAGCGAACTTCGGCCGGCTCTGCTCCAAGGGCTCGGCCCTGGCCGAAACCATCGACCTCGACGGCAGGCTGCTCTACCCCGAAATCCACGGTCGCCGTGCCGGCTGGGACGAGGCGCTCGACCGCGTCGCTTCGACCTTTTCGCAAACCATCGCCGAGCACGGTCCTGACTCCGTCGCCTTCTATGTCTCCGGCCAGTTGCTGACCGAAGACTACTATGTCGCCAACAAGCTGATGAAGGGCTTCATCGGCTCGGCCAACATCGACACCAATTCGCGGCTATGCATGGCCTCCTCGGTTGCCGGCCACCGCCGCGCCTTCGGCTCCGACACCGTGCCCGGCACCTACGAGGATCTCGAGCTCGCCGACCTGATCGTGCTGGTCGGCTCCAATCTCGCCTGGTGCCATCCCGTGCTCTTCCAGCGCATCGCGGCGGCCCGGGAAAAACGACCGGAGATGAAGGTCGTGCTGGTCGACCCGCGCCGCACCATGACCGCTGATATCGCCGACATTCACCTGGCGATCGCGCCGGATGGCGACGTTGCTTTGTTCACTGGTCTGCTCGCCTGGCTCGGCCAGCACAACGCACTCGACCGCGCTTACATCACCGCCCACACGACCGGCTTCGGGCAAGCGCTCTTCGCTGCCTCGAAACTCGATCTTGCCGGCGTTGCCGCCGCCACCGGCTTGAGCGAAGAGGAGCTTGCCCGCTTCTATAGCCTGTTTGCCACCACCGCAAAGACAGTGACGGTCTACAGCCAAGGCGTGAACCAGTCGTCTTCGGGCACTGACAAGGTCAACGCCATCATCAACTGCCATCTCGCCACCGGCCGCATCGGCAAACCTGGGGCAGGACCGTTTTCAGTGACCGGCCAGCCCAACGCCATGGGCGGCCGCGAGGTCGGCGGCATGGCCAATATGCTGGCCGCCCATATGGAGATCGAAAACCCCGAGCACCGCGACCGCGTGCAGCGTTTCTGGAATGCGCCGGCCGTCGCCTCAAAGCCCGGTCTGAAGGCGGTCGAGATGTTTCAGGCGATCGCCGCTGGCCGCATCAAGGCATTGTGGATCATGGCCACCAACCCGGTCGATTCGATGCCGGACGCCGATGCCGTCGAGGCAGCGATCAAGGCTTGCCCGTTCGTCGTGGTGTCGGACGTGCTGGCGAGCACGGACACCGTGCGCCACGCTCATGTGCGGCTGCCTGCCGCCGCATGGGGCGAGAAGGACGGCACCGTGACCAATTCAGAGCGCCGCATCTCGCGCCAGCGCAGCTTTCTTGCGGTGCCTGGTGAGGCGCGGCCGGATTGGTTGATCGTCGCCGAGGTGGGCAAGCGGATGGGGTTTGACGAGGCGTTTTCCTATTCGTCGCCAGCGGAAATCTTCGCCGAACACGCCGCGCTGTCGGGGTTCGAGAATGACGGCGCACGGGATTTCGATATTGGTGGTTATGCTGGTGTTGATAAGGAGGCCTATGCAGCGCTTGAGCCTTTCCAATGGCCGGCGCCGAGCCCAGCCATCCCCCTCTGGCCTGCCGGCCATCTCCCCCGCAAGGGGGGAGATCAGCCGTCGCCTCGGCCTTCGCCAATTACCAACGATGCAGAAGATATGCCGGCGTCAAAGCTGCCAATCTCCCCCCTTGCGGGGGAGATGTCCGGCAGGAGAGAGGGGGGTGTTCAAGCGGGACTTGACCCTTCCAACACCCGCTTCTTCGCCAACGGCAATTTCTACAATCCCGACCGCAAGGCCCGCTTCATCGCCATTCGTCCCATCGTCGAGACACGCACCAGCCCGGACTATCCGCTGATCCTCAACACCGGCCGCGTTCGCGACCATTGGCACACAATGACCCGCACCGGCAAAAGCCCACGTCTCTCCCAGCACATGGCCGAGCCCTTCGTCGAGATCCACCCGGCGGATGCCACGCATCACGGCATTGGCGACGCCGACATCGTGCGCGTCTCCAGCCCGCGCGGCGATGTGCTGGTGCGCGCGCTGGTGACGGCACGCCAGCGCCAGGGGAGCGTGTTTGCGCCGATGCACTGGACTGACCAGTTTTCGGCAAAAGGCCGGCTCGACACGCTGACCGCGCCTCTGACCGATCCGGTTTCCGGTCAGCCTGCGCTGAAACATGTCGGCGCCCGCATCGAGAAGTTCGCCGCGAGAGCCTTCGGCTTCGCCGTGGTGCGCCGCAAGCCGGTGGCGGTCGCAGCAGATTACTGGGCCGTGGCCAAATGCAAGGGCGGCTGGCGGGTGGAGCTTGCCTTTGCTGACGACGACATCGACTGGGCTGGTTTTGCTGGTTCGCTTTTCGATGTTCCCGTAGCCGATACGCTCGCTTATCACGACCGCGATACCGGCCAGCATCGTATTGCTGCCTTCGACGACCAGCACCTCGCCGGGGCTTTGTTTATCGCGTCGGGACCGGTGGCGGTTTCGCGGGGTTGGGCGGCACAGCAACTCCAGGAGGTTCACACCAGCCAGCGCGAACGCTTCAGGATCGTCGCCGGTCGCGCCGGCGCCGATCGGCCCGATTCGGGCGCGACCGTCTGCTCCTGTTTCAGCGTCGGGGTCAACCAGATCGCGGCGGCAGTGGCAGCCGGGTGCGCGACAGTCGAAGCCATAGGCGGCGCCCTGAAGGCCGGCACCAATTGCGGCTCCTGCCGGTCCGAGATCCGGGCGGTCATCCAGGCCAATCGGGTTCAGGCTGCGGAGTAGATGCGGCTGGACGGGGAGGGGATCTGAAGATACCCTCTTGGGCCACCAAGGCCATCGATTGCGGAAGGTGGTGGCGGTCCTTTTCGGGCCGCTATGAGCGCGCCGGCAGGGGGATCACCTGGCTTGGCTGTCTAATCCAGCCGGTCGCGCAGGATGCTCCAGGGAAGCAGCATATTCGGCGCATAGCGCACGAGGCTGTGCAGCGGGATCGGCGCTGGCGGCGCGAAGGGGAGCGGCAGATATCGGGCGTCCGTTCCGCTCGCCCAGTCCGCCAGAACTTTGCCCATTGCCGTGGTCATGGCGATGCCGCGGCCGTTGCAGGCGAAGCCGGCGATCAGGCCCGGGCCGAGGTCGATGAGACGCGGCAGGAAATCCGGCACCACCGCCGCCACGCCTGTCCAGCTGTAGGCAAGCGGCGGCAGGTCAGGCAAATCGAGATGCCTGGCGAGCCGTCGCCAAATCGTTTGCGGCAAGCGCGTCTCGGCGCCGGCGCCGACGACATGCATGCCGCCGCTGATCAGCCGGTTCTGGCCATCGAAGCGGCAGGTAAAGAGATTGCGCCTGGTGTCGCCGACGCCCTGGCCGCCCGGCAGCAGGCGCGCTCGTATGGCGCGCGGCAGCGGCGCGGTGGCGATCTGGAAGATTTTCAGCGGGATATAGGTCCGCGCCAAGGTCGGGTTCAGCTCTCCACCATAGGCGTTGGTGGCGACCAAGACCTTGCCCGCTCGCACAGTGCCGGACGCCGTCTTCAAGGCCCAGCCATCCGGAGTGCGGTCGATGGAAGTGACACGCGTCTGCTCGAAGATGCGCGCTCCTGCCTTTTCCGCGGCATCTGCCAGGCCGCGTGCGTACTCGACCGGATTGAGGACACCGCCCGAGTTATCCATCCAACCGCCGGCGTAGCCGCCGATACCGGTGAGCGTCGTGACCGCCATGGCATCGAGCGCAACGGTCGGCCTGCCCCGCGCCGCCCATTGCTCGGCGCGCGATCGCGTCTTTTCCAGCGCGGCGGACGAATGCGCCGGCTGGATCCAACCATTCTGCACAGCGTCGCATTCGATGCCGTGCCTCTTGATCAGGCCGAAGACGAGATCAGCGCTGCCGGCGGCGAAGTCAACCAGGCGCCCGCCGCGCTCGGGTCCGAGTTCGGTGATGATGTCGTCTGGATCCCGCTTGGCGAAGTTCGGAACGACGAAGCCGGCATTCCGGCCGGTCGCACCCCAAGCGATGAATTCGGCTTCGAGGACCGCGACCGAAAGCCCTTTCTCAGAGGCATGCAATGCCGTCGACAGGCCGGAAAAGCCGCCGCCCACAATCGCGAGATCGACGTCGAGTCCGCCTTGCAGCGCGCCCCGGTCGCGGCGGTTGCGGCTGACGGCATGCCAGAGCGAAACGCCATACGCTTGCTGCCGGATCATGGCATTCATGATCCGGCCTCGTTCTCGTTGGCCGCCGCCTTTGTCTGTGTGCCGGGCTTCGGACGGCGCGGCCGGTCGCCGAACAATCCGTTAGGCCGGATCAGCAGGATGACGCAGAGCATGACGCCGATGGCGATGATCTGCAGTGAGGCCGCGCGTGCTTGCTGCTCGGGCGCAAACAGCACGCTGGTCAGCGTGCCCGACCCCGCCCATATCGCCCAGACCAGGATGCTGCCGGCAACGGCGCCGGCATTGCTGCCCGAGCCGCCGACGATCAGCATCACCCAGACCTGGAAGGTCAGGATCGGCAGATAGTTATCGGGCGCGATGAAGCCGGTGAAATGCGCCTGCAAAGCGCCGGCCAGCGCCATGATAGCGCCGCCGACGGCGAAGGCCTGGACGCGGTAGAAGCGCGCGCTCTTGCCCAGCGAAATCGCCGCTCGCTCGTCCTCGCGCAGCGCCTTGAGCACGCGGCCCCAGGGGCTGCGCGACAGGTGCTCCAGAGCGAGATAGGCGATCAGCGTCACAGCCGAAACGACGGCGAGGTTCGACAGGTTGAACAGCAGCGGCGTTTCGGCAAGGCCGCCGAACGGGCGCGGGATGAAACCGATGCCGAACGGGCCGCCGGTTGTTTTCTGCGCGTTGAGCGCGACCAGCTGCACGACGACGGCGACGCCGAAGGTGGTGATTGCCAGGTAGTCGGATCGCAGACGCAGCGTGGCCATGCCGGTAAGTGCTGCGGCGATACCGCCGACGACCATGGCGCCCGCCCAGCCGACCAGGATCGGCAGACCGAAGCCGCCGAAGCGCGCGGCATCGTCCGGGGTCGTCAGCAGCGCCGATGTATAGGCGCCGATGGCGACGAATCCGGCAAGGCCGACATTGAAAAGGCCAGTCAGCCCCCACTGCAGATTGAGCCCCAGTGTGACCAGCGAAAAGATCAGTGCGGTGGTCAGGAAGAAGGCGCCGTAGCCGAGCAGGTCCATCAGCGTTCCCTCACACCAAACAGGCCGATCGGCCGAACGAACAGCACCGCCATCAGGATGATGAAGGAGATTGCGGCGCGCCATTCGGCGCCGATCAGCTGCACCGCACCGGCTTCGGCAAGACCGATGATCAAGCCGCCGAGCACAGCGCCCGGAATGCTGCCGATGCCGCCGAGGATGGCTGCTGCAAACATCGGCAGCAGCATGTCGAAGCCCATGAACGGGCGGATCTGCACCAGAATGCCGATCATCACGCCGGCCACGCAGGCCAGCGCCCCGCCGATGATCCAGGTGACACGCACAACGGAGGCAACGTCGATACCGACGATGCGGGCCAGCGCTGCATTCTGGCTCAGCGCCTGCATGGAGCGGCCGGTCTGCGTGCGTGTCATCAACAGATGCACGCCGAGCACCAGCACTGCGGTCAGCAGCAGCAGCGCGATCTGATCGGGCGTGATGCGGATGCCGAAGCCGACCGGCATGGCGATCTGGATCGCCCGGCTGAAATAGGTCGGGCGTGAGCTGAAGGTGAATTCGAGCAGGCTGCGCAGCGCCATCGAGGCGCCGAAGCTCGCCATCACCACGATGATGGCTTGCCCCTGCGAACGCAGCCGCGAAAACAGCACCTTGTCGAGCAACAGCGCCAGCAGGGCGGTGAAAGTCATGCCGACAACCAGCGCAACCAGCAGCGGCCAGCCGAAAGACAGCGGTCCAATGGGCGCCACCTTGCCGAACATCGCGCCGATGGCGCTGACGACGGCGAGCGTCGCATAGGTTCCCCAGGCCATGAAGTCGCCATGGGCAAAATTCGAGAAGCGCAGGATCGAATAGGTCAGCGTCACGCCGATGGCGCCAAGTCCGATCATCGAGCCGGTCAGCAACCCATCGACGACAAATTGCAGGCTCATGCCGCGCCTTCCTTGCCGGCGTGAGACGGGCGTTGGCCGAGATAGAGTTCGGCGACGACAGGATCGTTCCACAATTCGGACGCCACACCCTCGTGCCGGTCCTTGCCTTCGACCAGCACATAGGCGCGGTCGCCGATGGCCAGCGCTGCCTTGGCGTTCTGTTCGACCAGCAGGATGGTGACGCCGGACCTGCGGATGCCGGCCAGCATCTCGAACACCATCGATACGAATTTCGGCGACAGGCCGGCCGACGGCTCGTCGAGCACCAGCACCTTGGGATGGACGATCAGCGCGCGTGCGACGGCGAGCATCTGCCGCTGTCCGCCCGACAGATTGCCGGCGGCGGTGCGGCGCTGGCGGACGAGGTCGGGGAAGGCCGCATACATTTCCTCGATGCGGGCAGGGATTTCGCGTCGCTCGAGGATGCCGCAGGCGACTTTCAGATTGTCCTCGACCGACATCAGCGGAAAGATGTTCTCCGTCTGCGGTACGAAGGCGAGGCCGAGCCGGACCATGGTGTGGGCGGGCGCGGCGGTTATGTCCTTGCCGTCCAGGAACACCGCGCCGCCGGTGATCGGGACAAGGCCGGCGATCGCCTTGATGAAGCTCGACTTGCCGGCGCCGTTGGGGCCGAGCACGACGACGATCTCCCCCTTGCTGACGGTGATCGAGGCGCCGCGCACGATCGGCACGCCAAGCTCATAGCCGGCTTCGAGGTTGCGCACGTCGAGGACGGTCTCGTTCATGTGGCGCCCCCGAGATAAGCCTCGATGACGCGCGGGTCGCGGGCGACTTCCTCTGCCGTGCCTTCGCTGAGCAACTGGCCGCTCGCCATGACCAGCACGCGGTGGCAGAGCCGCGTTACCATGTCGATATTGTGCTCGATCAGCAGGAAGGTGATGCCGCGCGCGTTGATGTCGCGGATACGGTCGATGATGATCTCGAGCAGCGTCGCGTTGACGCCGGCCGCCGGTTCGTCGAGCAGGATGATCGCCGGGTCGGCCATCATGACGCGGGCGAGTTCGAGCAGCTTGCGCTGGCCGCCGGAAAGCACGCGTGCCGGCTCGTGCGCGAGATGGGTGAGAGTGACCAACTCCAGCAGCTCGAGCGCCTTTGTCCTGGCAGCCCTTTCTTGTGCCGCGACCCGACAAGGCGTGACGAAGTTGGCGAGCAATTTTTCGCCGGCTTGGCCCTGCGCCGCCAGCATGATGTTTTCGATCAGCGTCAGATTGGGCAGGGGGCGCGGGATCTGGAAGGTGCGGCCAAGACCACGGCCGATACGCAGATGAGCGGCTTCGCCGGAGACGCGCGTGCCATTGAGCAGGATATCGCCGCTGGTTGGCAATATGCTGCCCGCCAACAGATCGAACATCGTCGTCTTGCCGGCGCCATTCGGCCCAATCAGGCCGAGGATTTCGCCCGCTTTGACATCAAACGAGACATCGTTGACGGCGACAAGGCCGCCAAAACGCCTGACGACGTTTCGTGCCGTCAGAACCGGCGCACGGGTCTCCTGCCGTTGGCGCTCCGCTGCATCGCTCATCAAACCCTCTGGCCGAAGACGATCGTTGTCGCCTCCTGATTTTGATTTGTGATCACACTTGCTTTGATCACGCTATTCGGCTTTAATTCCATTCGCAAGCCGAAAACGGGGCAAATGCCGGTAATGCAGAAGGCTGCCATCGAAAAGAACAACGAGACGATCGCAGCCCAGCTTACGCCGGTCGGCCGCGAGACCGTGCAGGATCGCGTCTATTCCGAGCTGCGCCGTGCTCTGATCGGTGGCCTTTTCGAGCCGAACCAGGTGCTGACCATCCGCGGTCTTGCCGATGCGCTGGTCACCTCGACCATGCCGGTACGCGAAGCGCTCGGCCGGCTGATCACGGAAAAGGCGCTGGAGGCGCTGCCCAACCGTTCCGTGCGCGTGCCGCCGATCACGCTGGAGCGCATCGACGACCTCCTGCGTGCCCGCTCCCTCATCGAAGGCGAAGCGATCGCGCTTGCCGCCAGGCGCATGAGCCCGCGCCAGATCGCATCGATCGAAGCCATGCTGGGCGAGTGGGACGAGATGCGGGCCCTGAAGCACAAGAAGGATATCGATCGCGAAGCGACGCTCAACCAGAGCTTCCATTTTGAGATCTACCGCTGCTGCGGCTCGGCTGTGCTGATCCCGATGATCGAAAGCCTCTGGCTTCAATCGGGTCCCTGCATCCGCGTCGCCATCTATGCCTTCTCCGAGGCAGGCGAGGTTGATACCGCCCACTATCATCGTCGAATTGTCGCGGCACTTGCCAAACAGGATGCGCAAGCGGCGCGCGAGGCGCTGGTAGCCGACATCAGCCGCCCCTTCGCCTTCCTGCGCGACAAACTTCAATCGGCGAAGGACTGACATGACCAAGCCCGCCATCGGCATCACAGAACCACGCTCGAAGCTTTCCGTGACGGCGCTGCTATTGCCCGAAAAGGCGCCGGAGAATGCCGCCTTCCTGCTGGCGTATCTGGCGCAGCCACGCATCATCCCAGGCATCCATGCGATGTGGACAGGACCGGAAATCTCGTGCCCGGTTCCGTCAGCCGATCTCCAGGGCCAGGCCTATGCCCAGCCTCTGCCACCGGAGAATGCAACGCTGACGCCGCAGCCCGGCGATATCGTGCTGTCCTATGTGCCGCCACGCGTGTGGGGCGGCAATCCCAATGCCATCTTCGATATCGGCCTGTACTACGGGCAGGGGGCGCGGCTGCTGTTCCCGATCGGCTGGCTGGCCGGTAGCGTGGTCGCGCACGTGCTTGCCGGAGAGCGCGATCAGTTTGCCGCCGCCTGCGGCGTCATCCGCCGCAACGGCGCCTGTGACATCACCTTCAGCCTGGTGGAGGCCTGAATGGCCGACGACAGTTTCGAACTCTTCGATCTGCGCGTCGAAGCGGTCATCCCCGAGGGCAGGCCGGTCTATTGCGGCGCCAGGGCCGGCGACTATTTCGAACTCAAGGGCGAAATGCTGTCGCTGCCGGCGGGGCAGGGTTTTTCGATTTATTCGATCTCCGCCGTGTTGCCGCTCCTGGCGGCAAAGCAGCGCCCGACGCATGCAAATGACTGGATGACCTCGGATGCCGAGATCGCCTGTCCCGATCCCAATTGCGCCAGCCGGCTCCGCATTGTCAGGATTGCCAAGCGGCGGTTCAGCCATGCCGAAACCACAGCGGTGCCGCTGCCGAAGGAGACCGACAAAAGATGAGCGCCAGGACGATCGAACTCAGCCCCGGCTATACGATCTCGCGCGTCATCCGCGGCGGCTGGCAGCTCGCCGGTGGCCACGGCGCCGTCGACCGCAACCAGGCGGTGACCGACCTGATCGCCACTTTCGATGCCGGCATCTGGACCTATGATTGCGCCGACATCTACACCGGCGTCGAGGAACTGATCGGCGCCGCGCGCCTGCGGCTGGCGCGCGATCGCGGTCTCGATGTTGCGGCCAGGATGAAGGTGCACACCAAGCTGGTGCCGGACCTCGAACGACTGGCAAGCATCAGCCGCGACTACATCAGGGGCATCGTCGATCAGTCGCTTCGCAGGCTGAAGACGGAGCGGATCGATCTCGTGCAGTTTCACTGGTGGGATTATGACCAGCCTCGTTACGTCGAGGCGATGGGTTGGCTCGACGAGCTTCGGCTGGAAGGCAAGGTGCGCAATCTCGGCACCACCAATTTCGATACGCCGAGGCTAGCCGAAATCCTCTCCGCGGGCATCCCGCTGGTCAGCCAGCAACTGCAATATTCAGTGCTCGACCAGCGGCCGGCAAACAGCCTTGCGGGTCTTGCCGCTAAGAACGGTGTCCGCTTCCTCTGCTACGGCTCGGTGGCCGGCGGCTTCCTCAGCGACAAATGGCTTGGCGTGGCCGAGCCCTCCACGCCGCTCGAAAACCGCTCGCTGGTCAAATACAAGCTGATCATCGACGACTTCGGCGGCTGGGAGCTGTTCCAGTCCCTGCTCAAGGCGCTGAAAGCGGTCGGCGATCGCCACGGCGTCGACATCGCCACCATCGCCTCGGCATGGGTGCTCGAGCAGCCGCAGGTCGCGGCCGTCATTGTCGGTGCGCGCAACCAGGCACATGCGCTGGCCAATACGAAAATCATGGACGTCGCGCTCGACGCCGACGATCGCGCGCGGATTGCTGCCGCCATCGCACAAGGCACCGGCCTCGCGGGCGATGTCTACACGCTGGAGCGCGACCGTCACGGCCGCCATGGCTCGATCATGCATTACAACCTCAATGCGGGGAAGAAATGAGCGGAGAGCCTTCCCTTTTTTCGCGTGCCAGCGCTGAAATCATCGACCTGCATCGCTTCTTCGTCGACTGGTTTGTCGCCGCGCGAGCCGACGCTGTGGAGTTCGGCCGCTTCGAGGCTGTCATGGGCGAAGGCCTCACCATGGTGGCGCCGAATGGCCAGATCCTCGATCGCGACGCGGTCGTAGATCATGTCCGGACAAGCCGCGCCACTTGCGACGACGGTTTTGCCATATCGATCGAGGACATCAGGCCGGGTTGGCAGGACGCGGACACGATCGTCATCTTCTACATCGAGGCGCAACTGCGCGCCGGCAAACACAGTCGCCGGCAGTCCAGTGCGGTCTTCACCACCAGTTCATCGGCACCAAACGGCGTCGAATGGCGGCATCTGCATGAGACCTGGCTGCAGGCGCCGGAAGGCTGAACAGGCAAAAGTTCAAACAAGAAAAGGGGAACGGCAATGAAGAAGACGATACTTCAAATCACCACAGCACTGGCTCTCGTGACGATGGCCGGCGCCGCACACGCAGCGGACTGCAAGATCACCGTCGGCCTGGTCATGGAGCTCACCGGTCCGGCCGGCGAATACGGCCAGGCCGGCGCGAAGTCCGTCGAAATGGCCTTCCGCGACATCAATGAAGCCGGTGGCGTACGCGGCTGCGATCTCGCAACCGACACGCGCGACAGCCAGAGCCAGGGCAATATCGCGGTCGATGCCGCGACCCAGCTGGTACAGGTCAAGAAGGTGCCGGTGATCATCGGCGGCATCATCTCCTCGGTGTCGATCCCGATTTTGACCTCGGTCACCGGGCCGGCCAAGATCGTGCAGGTGTCGCCGGCTTCGTCCTCGCCGACGCTGACCGCCCTTGGCCGCGACGGCAAGACCAACGGCATCTTCTTCCGCACCATCACGTCGGATGCGCTGCAAGGCGTGGCCGCCGCCAAATACGCCATCGACAAGGGCTTCAAGAAACTGTCGATCATCCATGTCAACAACGACTTCGGCGTCAACATGGTGGCCGAATTCTCGCGTGCCTACAAAGCGCTCGGCGGCACCATCGTCTCCGACACGCCCTATAATGAAAAGCAGTCGAGCTATGCTTCGGAAGTGACGGCGGCGATGGGAGGCGAGCCGGACGGACTCTACCTCGTCAGCACGCCGGTCGACGGCGCAACGGTCGCCCGCACCTGGATATCGCAGGGCGGCGTGCAGAAATTCCTGCTCAATGACGGCATGAACAGCCCGGACTTCATCGAATCCGTCGGCGCCGATTATCTGAAGGATGCCTATGGTACCTCTTCCGGCACCAGCCCGACGGCATCCACCGACTATTTCCTGAAAAACTACAAGGAGTTTTCGGGCATCGAACCGTCGAACCCGGCAGCCGACCGTTCCTATGATGCCGGCGCCATTGTCGGTCTCGCCATTGCCATTGCCGGCTCCGAGGATCCAGCCAAGATCAAGGATGCCATGTACAAGGCGGTCGATCCTGCCGGCACACCGATCTATGCCGGCAAGGACGAGTTCGCCAAGGCGCTCGGCCTGATCAAGGACGGCAAGCCGATCCGCTATGAAGGCGTCATCGGTCCGGTCAGCTTCGACAAATATGGCGACATCACCGGTCCGTTCCGGCTGTGGAAGATCGTCGACGGCAAGGTGACGACCGACGGTGAAATGACAACCGACGACGTCAACGCGCTGCAGGCGAAATTGCAGTAGGCGCCGGTACATTGTCCGGCGCGATCTCCGTTCGATCTCTGGGAGATCGACGCCGGACAAGCAGTCCAACATCGGCGCTAGTTACGCGGTCAAGCGCGAAATCAGCCGGGTCAATATAACGACAGGCGGCTGGCCGGGCATGAAGACCTGCGGATTGGAGAGGGCGCCGACGATATGACCCACATAGTCTGATTTGTCGTAGCCGATTGACGATATCGGGTAGGCGTCGAAATTGGTCAGGGACACATTGTCGAAGCCATAGAGGCGGAAGCGGCTGGGCCGGTTGTCGGGGAAATCCGCCCGGCAGACATCCAGAACACCCATGGCCATCGCGTCGGACATACAAAAGACCGCATCGGGACAGCCGCGTCCCGTCAGGCCGGCGGCTGCCGCATAGCCCGACTCGTAGGAATAGTCTCCCTGGACCGTCTGCAGCAGTTCAATTCCATGATGCCGGAACGCTTCGAGGTAGTGGCCGATGCGCAGCTGTTCGACCCGCGAGGACGAACGGCCGGTCAGCAGGCTGGCCGTGCGCGCGCGCTTGGCCGCCGCATCCGCCACGGCCTCGACGATGCCGACGCCTTCATCGGGAATGATTGTGGGTGACAGATCGTCATGCAGTCCGTTCAGCATGATGACCAGGTCCGAGCGAAACATGCGCCGCACCGTCGCTGCATCGGCAAAGTCGGAGAACACCACGGCGGCATCGACATGATAGGCAACGCCGTTGCGCAGAAAATCCTCGACCCCTTCCGCCGAGCCGATGCGGATGAGGATGACCTGCTTGCCGATCGACTGGATTGCGTCGAGCAGCCGGTCGAACAGGTCGAGATCTGAAAGGTCGTGAATGTGGTTGACCACGACGGCAACCAGATTGACGGTCTTGGTGGTCAGGCTTTGCGCCAGGAGATTGGGTTTGTAGCCGAGCTGCGCGGCGGCCTGCACGACACGTTCGCGTTTGTCCGCCGAGACCGGTCGCGGTCCGCTCGACAGCGCACGGCTGGCCGCGGCACGCGACACGCCTGCCAGCCGCGCGACATCGGCGATCGTTGCGACGGCGCCTCGAGTGTGCGCCGATCGGTTAACGGTAGTGGGTGTCACCACAGCGGGTTGAGCGCCGGCGGGTTGGAGTCCGGGCCCCACCACTTCTTGTAGGTCGTCTCATAGGTGCCCGACTGGATGAAGTCGGACACGAACATGTCGAGCCAGCGGACGAATTCGGGATCGCCCTTGGCGACCGCGATGCCGATCGGATCGTTGGAATAGAGGCCAGGCAGCGTCACCAGGCTCGGTGTCTTGGTTGCGAGGTAATCGAGCAGCGAGGAATCCTCGATCGCCGCATCGACGCGCTTCTGTTGCAGCTGCAGAACCCCGTCGGGCGCGAACTGGTCGACATAAACGAGCTCTGCGTCCGGCACGGCTGCCTTGAGGAAGGTTTCGCCCGTGGTGCCGCGGCCGACGACAACCTTCTTGCCCGCGAGCCCCTTGAGGTCGGTTATCCCGGCATCCTTCTGGACGATGACGCGCAGCCCGGCCCGGTTGTAGGGGATGGTGAAGTTGACGGTCTTGGCCCGCTCGAGCGTTGCCGAGGTGTTTGCGACCGCGACATCGATCTGTCCCGACACCAGCATGGAAATACGCGCATCGCCCGAGACGTCGACGAACTCGACCGGCACGCCGAGCTTTTGCGCCAGCAGCGTCGCGACATCGACATCGTAGCCGACAGGGTTGTTTTGTGCATCGCGAAAGCCGATCGGCTCGCCGCCGAGCGATACGCCGATGCGAATGGTGCCGCGTGAGCGGATGTCGTCAATCATGCCGGCAAGGGCTGGAAATGCCGAACCGGCCACGATGGCCAGCGCGGCGAAGGCACGCAGTACGGTCTTCATGGTTCCTCTCCTTATTTTCAAGTGACGCGTCTTGCCGCCCGCAATTCGGGTGCGGACATGGAATCCTTCCAGAGCCAGTAGCGGACCTCGCCCTCGCATCTGAAATTCACCACCTCGTGGTTCTGCTCGGCGTCGACGGCGTGGATGACCACTCCGGCCAGGAAGCCGGTGTCGAGTTCAGCCAGTTCCTCGACCGCCAGCGCGACCGCATCCGACAAGGATCGGCCAAGCTTCATGGCCAGCACGACGGTCCGTGCGGTGGCGCAGCGCATCGTCATCTCGCCGGTATGGGTGCACGCCGCCGCGCCATAGCGGCTGTCGGCGTAAAAGCCTGCGCCGGGAATGGGAGAATCGCCGAGCCGGCCCGGATATTTCCACGCCCAGCCCGAGGTCGAACTCGCGGCATGGACGCCGCGCCGCGCATCCGCCGACAGGAAGACGGTGGTGTCGCGGACCCGCTCGGGATCGGTGATAGTACGGCTGAGCGGCGCCAGATCGATATCGGGGAATTTCGCCAGCTGTTGCGGTGTGAGTTCCTGTTGCAGCCGCTCCCACCAGACGCGCTTGCTGTCCTCGAACAAGACTTCGTCTTCGGCAAAACCGATTTCGCTGGCAAAGCGCCGCGCCCCTTCGCCGGTCAGCATCACATGCGGCAGGCGCTTCATTACCTGCTGCGCCAGGGCAGCGACCGCCAAGGTCCTTGGCACGGCGCCGACTGAACCGACCTCTCTTGTATTGCCGTCCATGACGCCGGCGTCGAACTCCATCTCGCCCAGCATGTTCGGCCAGCCGCCATAACCGACGCTGCGAACCTTGACCTCTTTCTCCACCATGCCGATGCCGGCAACCATCGCGTCCAGGCTGACGGCGCCATCGCGCAGCATTTGCACCGAGGTTTCGAATCCCGGCCATGCTTCGTTGTTGGCTAACAGCAGCATTCCTAGTCCTTGCGCATCCTGGAGAGAAACTGCGCAACCCGCGGCTGCGCCCGGCCGCCGTCCGCGGCGAAGAAACGATCCGTTGGCAGATCGACCACCAGCCTGCCCTTGTCGAGGAAGACGATGCGGTTGGAAATCTCGCGCGCGAATTCGATCTCGTGGGTGACGAACAGCATCGTCGTGCCTTGCGCGGCGAGCTTTGCCAGGATGGCCAGCACCTCGGAAGTCATTTCCGGGTCGAGCGCGCTGGTCACTTCATCGAGCAGCAGATAGCGCGGCTGCATGGCGAGCGCCCGGCAGATGCCGACACGCTGGCGCTGCCCGCCCGACAACTGCGCCGGGTAGGCGTTGGCCCGATCGGCGAGGCCGACGGACTCGAGCAGCTTGCGCGCCAGCGCCTCGGCCTCAGGGCGCGGCATCTTCAGCACCTCGATCGGGGCGAGCGTAATGTTCTGAAGCGCGCTCATATGCGGATAGAGGTTGAACAGCTGGAAGACGGTGCCTGAGCGCTTGCGCGCCTCGGCCAGCTCCTTCGGCTTGCTGACATCGAAATCGTCGACCGTGATGCGGCCCGACTTCAGCTTTTCGAGGCCGTTGATGCAACGGATCAGTGTCGACTTGCCGGACCCCGACGACCCGAGGATCGAGACCACTTCGCCGGGCGCGATCGTCAGGTCGACGCCGTCCAGCACAGTGACCTCGCCGAACGCTTTGTGCACGTTTTCGATCTTGAGCATGTTAAAGCCCCCGCCAGGCGCTGTGCGCCCGCAGGCGGTTTTCAAGACGCTCGCCAAGCAGGGCGACCAGCTTTGCCGCGCCATAGTAGAGCAGCCCGACGACGGTCCAGACCGCGAACGGCTTCAAGGTTCGCATGTTGAGGATGTGGCCAATCTTGGTCAGGTCGACGACGCCGATGACAGAAATCAGCGACGTCACCTGAAGCTGGTTGACCAGCAGCGCGACGAGCGGGCCGACCGCGAAGGCGGCAGCCTGGGGCGAAACGATATGGCGCAGGACCTGCCACCGGGTCAGGCCGAAGACACGCGCGGCCTCGACCTGCTCGCGTTCGATCGACTCGATCGCCGAGACCGCGATGACATAGACGAATGCCGCGGTGTTCGCCGACAGAGTGATGGTCGCTGCGGTGACCGGCGTCACCCTTATATGCAACAGCGCCGGCAGGCCGAAGAACACCAGGAACAGCTGCACCAACACCGGCGAGTTCTTCAACAGCTCCGACAGGAAGGTGACGACCTGGGCCAGAACCGGCACACGGTAGAACCGCACCAACGCCCAGCTCAGGCCAATCAGCAGTCCGATCAGAGAGGTGACGAGAAACAGCGCGATGTTGGTGCCGAGACCTTGCGCCAGCAGGATCAGGTCGTAGGAGGTGAAGTCGCTGAACCGCATCAGTCGACCGCCTCCATCATGTCCCGATTGAGATGGCGGTGGAGCAGGGTGACGCCCAGCGAGACCAGATAGGTCAGGGCCGCATAGGCACAGAGCAGCACCACATAGACCTCGAAGGGCCGATAGGTCTGCGAGACCACGATCTGGGCCGAGCCGGTGAGCTCGTTGAGCGTGATGGTCGAGAGGATCGAGGACGTAAGGATCATGTTGATGAGCACGGATCCGAGCGGTCGCACGGAGGTGCGCAGCGCAATCGGCAGCACGATGCGGGTGAAGATCTTGCGCCTGGACAGGCCGCTCACTTCAGCGGCGTCGATGATGCCCTGGTCGATGGCGAGGATGCCGGCGCGAATGATGTCTGAGGCATAGGCGCCGCCGGCAATGGAAAGCGCCACGACGCCGGTGGTGAAGGCGTCGATGTAAATGCCGAGCTCGGGCAGGCCGTAATAGAAGAAGAACAGCTGGACGATGAACGGCACATTGCGGAAGAGATCGACATAGACGAAGGCGATCCGTCGAAGCAGTGCCGAGGCGGAGGTGCGTGCGATCGCCACCAACGCGCCCATGACGACGCTTCCTACCAGCGACAGCGCGCAAGCCGCGGCCGTGAGTTCGGCGCCGCGCGCCAGAAAACCCAGATTCGGGAGCAGAGTGGACAGATCGAAATGCACCGGCGGTCCCCAGTGAAACCGGTTTCACTCTTTTGGCTTTCGCCTCGTCTGTCAAGATGCAGGGTCTGGTTGCCGGCCTGTGGATTGCATTCGTTGCGATGATTCCGGTTCGCCTCATGCGCGCTATGTCTCAAGCGCCGGCAATTCGCCGCCGGCTTTCAGCTTGACGACGCCGCCTATGCCAGCCGCGCGTCGCCGCAAACCTTCGGCCATGGCGGATGGGGCGGCGCCCTCGGTTTTGCCGGTCCCGGCGCCGGCGTCGGATTCGGCTACGTCACCAACCCCATGCTGGGTTCGACGACTCCACGCCGCAAGGTGTTGATGATGCCGTTTACGACGAGCTCTGACGTAGGGGCGTTATGTGCGGATATTCGGGTTCCACATGGCGTCCGGCACGATCACCAGCTTGCCGACGAAATCCTTGGCGATGAAGTCGGCCTGCGCCTTGTGGAAATCGGACAGTTTGTAGACACCGCCGACCAGCGGCCGGATTTTCTTCGCTTCGATGTATCCAACGATGCGGCGGAAGTCGGCGCGCGTCCCCTGGCTCGATCCGTGCAGTTGCAGCTGCTTCAGATACATGGTCCGGAGATCGAGCTGCACAACCGGACCGGCAATCGCGCCGGCGGTGGTGTAGCGGCCTTCGGGCCTCAGGATGCGCAAGAGGTCGTTGAAGATCGCGCCGCCGACGAGATCGGCGACCACATCGATCGGCTGGCCGCCAGTGGCTTCATTCACGGCGGCGGGAAGATCGGCAACCCCACGGGTAATAACCGCTTCGGCGCCGATGTCGCGCACCGCCTGCTCCTTGCCCTTGCCGACGACGGCGTAGGGAATGGCGCCGCGCGCCCGCGCCAGCTGCACGATGCCGGAACCGACGCCGCCCGAGGCGCCGGTGACCAGCACGCGTTCGCCGGCTTTCAGCCCGGCGCGCTCCAGCATCTGTTCGCCGGTGAGGTAGGCGCAGCAGAAGGTGGCGAGTTCGACGTCGCTCATGTCAGTATCGACGAAATGCGCATTCTCGCCCGGCACCGTCTGGTACTCGGCGTACCCGCCGTCGCGACCGTGGCCCATATAGTCAATGTCGGCGAGGGAATCGTCGTCGCGGTTGTAGATCGAAAAATCGACCATTATCCGTTCGCCGATACGGCCCGGGGAAACGCCTTCGCCGACGGCAGCGATGGTGCCGACCGTGTCGGTCCCCTGGATGCGCGGGAAGGTAAGCGTGTTGCCTTGCCGCCGCCACGTCGACACGGCGGCAGCGTCCTCCTCCGTGCCATAGGCGCCCTGGCGTACCCAGACATCGGTGTTGTTCATACCGCAAGCGCTGACCTTAACCAGCACCTCGCCGGCGGCAGGCACAGGCACTTTCACATCGCTGCGATAGACGAGCTTTTCCGGTCCGCCATGCCCGGTGAGCAGCACGGCGGCCATGGTGGCGGGGAGGGTCTTGGTCATGGCATTCATGGGTCGATCTCAGAGATTGGAAAACACGCTGTTGACGGCATCGGCGGTTTTCGAAACGACGATGTCGGCTTCCTCACGCGTCAGGCAGAGCGGCGGCGCGAAGCCTAGTATGTCGCCCTGCGGCATGGCGCGGCCGATGACGCCGCTGGCGGCAAGTGCTGTCGCCACTTGCGGCCCGATCTTGAGCGAGGCGTCGAAGAACACCCGGTCGTCCTTGTCGGCGACAAATTCGACCGCCGCCAGCATGCCATCGCCGCGCACGTCGCCGACGTGTCTGTGCCCGCCGACAGCCTTGGTCAGTTCGGCGCGGAAATAAGCGCCGGTCTCACCGGCGTTCGTCACCAGGTTCAGTTCGTCGATCAGTTCGAGATTGGCGACACCTGCGGCGACGCAGATCGGATGCGCGGCATAGGTCCAGCCATGGCCGAGCGAGCCAAGCTTGTCGGAGCCCTGCACCAGCACCTGCCACATCTTGTCGGCAACGATGACGCCCGACAGCGGTGCATAGGCCGAGGTCAGGCCCTTGGCGATGGTGATCAGGTCCGGCTTGATGCCGTAATGGTCGGAGCCGAACATGGTGCCCAGACGGCCAAAGCCCGTCACCACCTCGTCGGCGACCAGCAGCACGTCATATTTCTTCAGCACCGCCTGGATTTTCTCCCAGTAGCGGGCCGGCGGCGGCACGATGCCGCCAGTACCGAGGATCGGCTCGCCGATGAAGGCGGCGACGGTTTCGGGACCTTCGGCCAGGATCATCTCTTCAAGCTTGTCGGCGCAATGCTGCGAGAACTGCTCCTCGCGCATCGAGCGGTCGGCGCGGCGGAAATAGTAGGGCGCTTCGGTGTGCAGGACCGGCGCGCGCGGCAGGTCGAAGGCGTTGTGGAACAGGTCGAGCCCGGTCAGTGATCCCGTCATCACGCCCGAACCGTGATAGCCGCGCCAGCGCGAGATGATCTTCTTCTTCTCCGGCCGCCCAAGCACGTTGTTGTAGTACCAGATCAGCTTGATGTTGGTTTCGTTGGCGTCCGAACCGGAGAGCCCGAAATAGACCCTGCTCATGCCCTTCGGCGCGCGGTCGATGATCATCTTGGCCAGCGTGATCGAGGCCTCGGTGCCGTGGCCGACATAGGCATGATAGTAGGCGAGGTTTTTCGCCTGGGTGGCGATGGCATCCGCGATCTTTTGGCGGCCATAGCCGACATTGACGCAATAGAGACCGGCAAAGGCATCGATGCTCTTCTTGCCATTGTTGTCCCAGACGGTGACGCCTTCACCGCCGGCCATGATGCGGGTCGGGCTCTCGCCTCGCGCATGCGTGCCCATATGGGTCGAAGGATGGAAGAAATGGTCGCGATCCCAGGCGTTGAGTTCGTTGGACTGGTTGAGCATTTTTGACTCCTTGAGGGATGGCCGGACGGACTATGCGACGTCCAGGCAGAGGTACTTCAGATCGGTGAAAGCTTCGAGCCCATGGCGCGAGCCTTCGCGACCGATGCCGGATTGCTTGACGCCGCCGAAGGGGATCGGCGCGCCGGTGATCTTGACGCGGTTGATAGCGACCATGCCGTAGTCGAGCGCGCGGCCCAGGCGCTGCTGGCGGGCGCCGTTCTCGGTAACGACATAGGCAACCAGGCCATATTCTGTGGCGTTGGCACGGGCGATCACTTCGTCCTCACTGTCGAACGGCGTGACGGCGGCGACCGGCCCAAAGGTCTCCTCGCGCATGATCAGCGCTTCGTCGCTGACATCGGCCAGCAGCGTCGGCTGGTAGAACAGCGGCCCGGCCTGATGCCGCTTGCCGCCGGTGAGACAGCGCGCGCCACGAGCGATGGCATCGGCGACCTGCTCTTCGACCTTTGCGACGGCACGCTCATGCATCAGCGGCCCGATGTCGATCTTGTCGGTAAGGCCGTTGCCGGTGCGCAGCGCCTCGATACGCCTGGCAAAAGCGGCACAGAAGCGATCGTAGATCGGGCGCTGGACGTAGATGCGGTTGGCGGCGAGGCAGTCCTGGCCGGAGGTGGCGAATTTGGCATCGATGGCGATGCTCACCGCCTTGTCCAGATCGGTGTCGGCAAAGACGATCAGCGGCGCGTGGCCCCCAAGCTCCATCACCAGCCGCTTCATCGTCGGCGCGCTCTGTGCCGCGATCAACCGGCCGATCTCCGTCGAGCCGGTAAAGCTCATGGCGCGGACGCGCGGGTCTTCGCACATGCGGCCGACGATGGTTGCAGCCCTTCCGGTGATGACGTTGAAGACACCGGCGGGGATGCCGGCGCGCTCGCCAAGTTCCGCCAGCGCCAGCGCCGACAGCGGCGTCTCGGATGAAGGATGCGCGACGATGGTGCAGCCGGCGGCAAGGGCGGCCGCCGCCTTGCGGGTCAGCATCGCCGCCGGAAAATTCCAAGGCGTGACGACGCCGACGACTCCGAGCGGCTCGCGCCTCACCATCATCTCGGCATTCGGCAGATGGCTGGTGACGCCCTCGGCATTGAGGCGCTTTGCCTCTTCGGCATACCATTCGACGAAAGAGGCGGCATAGTCGATTTCGCCGAGCGATTCCTGCAGCGGCTTGCCCTGTTCCAAAGTCATCAGCAGGGCAAGGTCGTCTTTCGCCGCGATGATCAGCTCGAACCATTTTCGCAGAATTCTCGACCGCTCCTGCGGCAGCAGTGACCGCCAAGCCGGGAAGGCACGCGCGGCGGCACCGATTGCCCTTGTCGTTTGCTGCGCATCGAGCGCGGCGACAAACGCGACCGTCGCGCCTGTGGCCGGATCGGTGACTTCAAAGCTTTCGGCCGCTTCGCTCGCGGTCCAATGCCCATCGACATAGGCAAGCTCGCGCAGCAGCCGGCGGTCGGAGAGGCGGTCGAGCGCCTCATGGCGATGCGAGCGGGCAAAATGCGCGGACATGGTCGAGGCCTCCCGGATCGGACGATGCGGGAAGACTATCGGTCACATGCAGACAGAGAGACTGTTTCGACGCCCTGAAGGAGAGAGAGTCTCTCTATTGTGCCGTCCCGACAGACATTCTCTCCGGGCTTATGCCGACGCCGGCAGCAGGTCGGCTATCGGCAGCACGATTTCGTCCTTCACCGTCTTGGTGACGATGTAGGTGAAGTAGCGGTCGATGCCGATCTCGCGCTCCAGCAGGTCGTCGACCAGCCGCTGATAGGCGTCGATGTCGCGCGTCATCACCTTGACCACATAGTCGACGCCGCCGCCCACCGACCAGCAGGCGACGATTTCGGGGATGTCGCGGATGACGCGTTCGAAGCGGTCGAAATCGGCCTGGCGATGGCTGGCCAGCGTCACCTCCATCAACACGGTGGCGACCGGCGCCACCACGCGCATGGCGATCCTGGCGTGGTAGCCCGAGACGATGCCTGCCTTCTCCAGCTTGCGCAGCCGCATCCAGCACGGCGTCGGCGACAGCCCGACCTGTTCGGCCAGCGCCAGCTTGGTGATGCGCCCGTCGCGCTGGATGGCGTCGAGTATCCTGAGGTCGACCGCGTCGAGTTTCGATGTCATCGGCGTCCGCTTTTTGTCGGCATCACCATGACGGCGCATTATTTCGATTGTCAATTGCACTGATTTCGATCTCTATTAAGTCATGACATCATGGCAACCCGACCCTGCGCTCATCCGCCGGCCAGCCTATCAAACGCTGGCCGACCAGTTCGCCCGCGCCATTCATGACGGGCGGCTGGCCAACGGCGCGCGGCTTCCAACGCATCGAAGGCTGGCAGACGATTTAAAACTGTCGGTGCAGACGGTCAGCCGCGCCTACGAAGAACTGATCCGGCGCGGCCTGATTTCGGGCGAGATCGGCCGTGGCAGCTTTGTCCAGACGCAGCGCCGCGACCCGGAGCCGCCCTATCTGCCGGAGCGCCTCGGCGAGGTCATCGATCTGTCAATCCTGAAGCCGGTCTGCGAGCCGATGCATTTGGAGCGGCTGAAGCAGGCGCTGGGCTGGCTGGCCGAAAACCTGCCATCCAGTTCGGCGTTGTCGTTCCGGCCCAACATGGTGTTCCCGCGTCACCGCGCGGTGGCTGTCGAATGGCTGAAACTGTGTGGGCTCGACACCTCCGCACAGAATATCAGCCTGACCAATGGCGCGACCGCCGGGATGACCGTGGCGCTGATGAGCGTTGCGCCGCCGGGATCGACTGTCGCCACCGAGGCCATCGGCCACCACACGCTGGTGCCGCTGGCGCGCTATCTCGGCTTCAACCTGGAAGGCCTGCCGATCGACGGCAATGGCCTGATCCCGGAGGCGTTGGACGAGGTCTGCCGGCTCACCGACATTCGCGCGGTATTCGTGCAACCGTCGGTGATCAACCCGACGGCGACGCTGATGGACGCTCGGCGGCGCGAAGAGATCGCCGCGGTCGCGCGCAAGCACGACATCGCCATCATCGAGAACGATGTGCTCGGTCCGCTGATCGAGGACCGGCCGCCGCCGGTCGCCGCCTTTGCGCCGGAGCGCACGCTCTACGTCACTTCCTTCACCAAGATCACCGTACCTGGCCTGCGCATCGGCTATCTCGCGGCGCCCGACCGCTATGTCGCCGCCGTTGCCAACCGGCATCTGGTGTCGAACTGGATGGCGACGCCGCTGGTGGCCGAGATCGCCACCAAATGGGTGACCGACGGCACGGCGATGGAACTCGTTCGCTGGCAGCGCGCGGCATTGCGCCGCCGCCAGGACATCGCAGCCGAGGTGCTGGGCGGGGTTGGTTATCGCGCCAGGCGCGACGGGCTGCATGTCTGGTTGCAACTGCCCGCGGACCGTGCCGAGGAAAGCTTCGTCGCCCAGGCCCGCCTGCAAGGCGTGGCGATCGCGCCCGGCACCTCCTTCCGCATCTCGGATGCGCCCTGGCATCCGGCGGTGCGCATCTCGCTCGGCTCGACCACCGAGGGGGAACTGCGCGCCGGCCTCGGCGTTGTCACCAAGTTGCTGCTTGGCGATCCGGAGCATCTGCTGCTCGCAATCTAAGCGGGAATTGCTCTGGAATCATGCAGTGCCGGAAATATTGTCATGATTTTATTTTCCCAATTGACATGATTTGGCGCGTTCCGCATCGTTAAGGGCACAGGCTTCTCCAGCAGGGGAAATTCATTGTCCTCACCCATCATCAAGGTCGACGCCATTTCGAAGAGCTTCGGCTCGTTCAAGGTACTGGACGGCCTGTCGATGCAGGTCATGCCCGGCGAGAAGCTGGCGCTGATCGGCCCGTCCGGCTCGGGCAAGACGACGATCCTGCGAATCCTGATGACGCTGGAGAAGATCGACGGCGGCCATATCCAGATCGATGGCGAGCAGCTCTATCACATGGAGCGCAACGGCCAGCTGCTGCCCGCCGACGAGCGGCACCTGACCAAGATGCGGCAGAAGATCGGCATGGTCTTCCAGCTGTTCAATCTGTTTCCGCACAAATGCGTCATGGATAACGTCACGCTGGCGCCGATGCTGACCAAGGGCACGCCTCGCGCCGCCGCTGAAAAGCGGGCCATGGAACTGCTCGACATGGTCGGCATGGCCGACAAGGCGAAGTCGATGCCGACGCAGCTGTCCGGCGGCCAGAAGCAGCGCGTGGCGATTGCCCGTGCGCTGGCATTGTCGCCGAAGATCATGCTGTTCGACGAGGTGACGTCGGCCCTCGATCCGGAGCTGGTCGAGGAGGTGATGAATGTCATGCGCAAGCTCGCCGCAGAGACCGACATGACCATGCTGCTGGTCACCCACGAGATGGGCTTTGCCCACGACTTCGCCGACCGCGTGCTGTTCTTCGACCGCGGCAAGATCGTCGAAGAGGGCAAACCAGACGAGATTTTCCGCCATCCAAAGCAGGAGCGCACGCAAGGCTTCCTGAAGAAGATCATCGCGGCCGGACATCGTGTCTGACCGCTTTGCGGGGCGGAAGACCGCCCCAGACAAAACCAAGAAGACAACAAGGAGTTGGGAACAATGAAGAAACTTGGCATTCTGGCCGGCGTCGCCGGTCTCGCACTGACGGCGGTGCTCGCCGCGTCGAGCACCGGTTCGGCCGATGACAGCAAGCTCGAGCAATTGAAGGCACAGGGCTTTGCCCGCGTCGCCATCGCCAACGAGCCGCCCTATACTGCGGTCGCTGCCGACGGCAAGGTTTCGGGTGCGGCGCCCGACGTGGCGCGCGAGGTCTTCAAGCGCCTCGGTGTTGCCGACATCGTCGCTTCCATTTCGGAGTATGGCGCGATGATCCCCGGCCTGCAGGCCGGCCGCTTCGACGTCGTCACCGCCGGCCTGTTCATGAAGCCGGAGCGTTGCGCGGCGGTCGTCTATTCCGAGCCGGTGCTGTGCGACGCCGAGGCGATGTTGGTGAAGAAGGGCAATCCGAAGGGCTTCAAGAGCTACGAGGACGTCGCCAAGGACACGTCGGCCACCATCGGCGCGCCGGGCGGCGGCACCGAGGAGAAGCTGGCGCTCAACGCCGGCGTGCCGCGCGAGCGCGTCATCGTCGTGCCGGACGGCCAGAGCGGCCTGAAGATGCTGCAGGACGGTCGCATCGATGCCTATTCGCTTCCCGTCCTGTCGATCAACGACCTCGTCAAGAAAGCCAACGATCCGAACCTCGAAGTCATCGCCCCGGTGGTCGGCGCGCCGGTCTATTGCGACGGCGCCGCCTTCAAGAAAGGCGATGAGGCCCTGCGCGATGCCTTCGATGTCGAGCTCGCCAAGCTGAAGAAATCCGGCGAGTTCGCCAAGATCATCGAGCCCTACGGCTTCTCGGCCGCAGCCGCGATGTCGACCACGCGGGACAAGCTCTGCGCGGCGAAATAGCGCCGTTTTTGCCTTCTCCCTGTTCACGGGGAGAAGGTGGCCCGAAAGGCCGGATGAGGGGCGGCGCCAGGTTCTGAGAATTTAGCGCTGCCCCTCATCTGCCTGCCCGTCCTCCGCAGCAGCTGCGCTGCAGCTTCGGAGGGTGGACTGGCATCTTCTCTCCGTGAACGGGGAGAAGGAAGCTAACCGCCAACGTTGGAACCCGAATGACCCAGTGGTCCGGCTACCTCGGCCTCATATTGCAGGGAGCGCTTGTCACCATCGAGCTGACGCTGATGGGGTCGGTGCTCGCCCTGATCATGGCCTTCCTCGCCGGCATGGGCCGCGTGTCGCGCTTCTTTGCGCTGCGCTGGCTGGCCACCGCCTATATAGAATTCTTCCGCGGCACCTCGATCTTCGTGCAGCTGTTTTTTGCCTATTTCGTGTTGCCGTTGATCGGCCTCGAACTGACCCCGCTGCAGGCGGGCGTGCTGGCGCTGGGCCTCAATGTCGGCGCCTATGCGGCCGAGGTGGTACGCGGCGCCATCCAGTCGGTCGGCCGCGAACAATATGAAACCTGCATCGCGCTCAACCTCGGCCGCTGGCAAGGCATGCGCCACGTCATCCTGCCGCAGGCGCTACTGGTCATGCTGCCGACCTTCGGCAACAATGCCATCGAACTGCTCAAGGCGACCTCCGTGGTGTCGCTGATCTCGCTCGCCGATCTCACCTTTCAGGCGCAGGTCGTGCGCTCGCAGACCGGCAACACGCTGGCGCCGTTCACCACCATCCTGATCATCTATTTCGCCCTGGCGCTGATCATCTCCTGGGGCGTGCGTTCTCTGGAACGCCGCATGGCGCGCGGCCTCGACGGGGTGCGCGTCTGATGGATTGGGATTGGAACTTCGTTTGGGAAATCCTGCCAACGCTGATCCAGGGCGTGAAGATCACCATCCTGGCGACGCTGCTCGGCTCGGTGCTGGCCGCGATTGTGGGTCTGGGCATCGCGCTGGCGCGACGCTCGCCCAACAAGGTCCTGTCACGCAGCATCGGCTGGGCGGCCGAATTCATCCGCGGCACGCCACTTCTGGTGCAACTTTATTTCATCTTCTATGTCCTGCCGGATTTCGGCATCCTTTTGCCGCCCTTGGTCGCCGGCGTCATCGGGCTCGGCCTGCACTACGGCACCTACACGGCGGAAGTTTATCGCGCCGGCATCGACAACGTGCCGCGCGGCCAGTGGGAGGCGGCCAAGGCCTGCAATCTGAGCGCCACGCAGACCTGGACCAACATCATCATTCCGCAAGCGATCCCACCGATGATCCCGGCTTTGGCCAACTATTTCATCGCCATGTTCAAGGAGACGCCGCTCCTATCGGCGATCACCGTGCTGGAGCTGATGAACCAGGCCAAGAGCGTCGCCAACACCTACTACCGCTACATTGAGCCGATCACGCTGGTCGGCGCTTTCTTCCTCGTCATCAGCCTCTTCTCGGTCGTGCTGCTGCGCTGGCTGGAACATCGCTACGGCAAGATCGAAAGGTAATTCTCAAGATGAAACCGCTGCCCGAAATCAGGCTGATGCCGACAAGGCCGGCGCTCGATGCGCGCCCGCTGGAAAAGCGCGTCGGCCTGATCATCCTTGCCACCGACCACACCAGCGAACCGGATTTCCGCCGCATGGTGGCGAGCGAGCGGGTCGGCGTCTATGTCGCGCGCATTCCCTACAAGAATCCGACGACGCCGGAAAACCTTCGCAAGATGCAGCCGGAGCTGGCGGCGGGCGCCGCGCTGATCCTGCCAGACGAGCCGCTCGACGCGATCTGCTACTCCTGCACCTCGGCCTCGGTGGTGATTGGCGACGCTGAAATCGAGGCCGCGATCCAGTCTGCCAAGCCGGGTGTTCCCGTCGTCACGCCGCCGATGGCCGGCGTGCGCGGGCTGCAGGCGCTGGGCGCGAAAAAGATCAGCATCCTCACCCCTTACACCGTCGAAACCTCCAGGCCGATGGCGACGTATTTCGGCGAGCGCGGCTTTGAGATCGTCAGCTTCACCTGCCTCGGCTTCGAGGATGATCGCGAGATGGCGCGCATTGCGCCGGCAGCGATCGTCGATCTCGCACGCGAGGCGACGCATGCGCAGGCCGATGCACTGTTCGTGTCCTGCACCGCATTGCGCGGAGCGCTCGCGGTTCCCGGCATGGAACAGGCGATCGACCGCCCGGTCGTCACCAGCAATCAGGCCAGCGCCTGGAATTGTTTGCGGTTGTGTGGCGACGGGACGTCGCATCCCGAATTTGGCCGTCTGATGACGCTGCCTTTGCCGCGCGATTGACGATCATGACGACAGTCACCCTTAACGATATTCGTGCCGCCCGGGAGCGAATTGCCGGCAAAATCGAACGCACGCCGACAGGGTTATCTCACAGCCTTTCCGAACGACTGGGCATCCCCGTCCACCTCAAGCTTGAACACCGCCAGACCACCGGCAGCTTCAAGCTGCGCGGCGCCTCGAATGCCGTTACTTCGCTGAGCGCCGAGGAGAAGGCGCGCGGCGTGGTCGCGGCGTCGACCGGCAATCATGGCCGTGCGCTGGCCCATGCCGCGAAGCTCGAAGGCATGCGTGCGGTGATCTGCATGTCGCGACTGGTGCCGGGCAACAAGCTCGACGAAATCCGTCGGCTTGGCGCGGATGTCCGCATCATCGGCAACAGTCAGGACGAGGCGCAGCAGGAGGTCGAACGGCTGGTGGCGCAGGAGGGACTGGTGATGCTGCCGCCCTTCGACCACCCGGCCATCATCGCTGGGCAGGGCACGCTTGGACTGGAGATGATCGAGCAGGTCCCGGATGCCGCTCTCGTCCTCGTCCAGCTTTCCGGTGGCGGCTTGGCCTCGGGCATCGCCGCAGCTATCAAAGGCACTAGCCCCAGGACAAAAGTGATCGGCGTTTCGATGGAACGTGGCGCTGCGATGAAGGCCAGCCTCGACGCCGGCCGGCCGGTCGAGGTTGAAGAACTGCCGACACTGGCGGATTCGCTCGGCGGCGGCATCGGTCTCGACAACCGGCTGACCTTCGCCATGTGCCGCGATCTGCTCGACGACGTGATCCTGCTCACCGAGGACGAGATCGCCGCCGGCATCCGACATGCCTATGAACAAGAGCGCGAGATCGTCGAAGGCGCCGGTGCGGTCGGCATCGCTGCGCTACTCGCCGGCAAGGTCAAGGCGACCGGGCCGGTGGTCGTTCTTCTCTCGGGCCGCAATATCGACATGAACACGCATCGCAAGATCGTCTGCGGTGACGCAATCGCGGAGCGCGCGGCATGAAAACTCTCCCACGCCGAATTCCCGCCCACCCCCCTCTGTCCTGCCGCACATCTCCCCCGCAAGGGGGGAGATCGGCAGCTTCGATGCGGTCGCTGTTCTTGCTGCGCTGGAGATTGGCGAAGGCAGGAGTGCAGTCCAATCTCCCCCCTTGCGGGGGAGATGGCCGGCAGGCCAGAGGGGGGTGTGACGGAACACTATCCTTCGTGGTGCGCGCTAGTACGGAGCGCGACACATGAGTCCGATGACCATCCTCACCGAGAAGGAACTGCGCACAATCGTGACGCTCGATCTCGACGCTGTCGCCTGTGTCGAAGACGCTTTCCGCGCGCTCGCCACATTGCCGGTGGCGATGCCGCCGATTCTGCGGTTGGACATTCACGAGCAGCGCGGCGAGGTCGATGTGAAGTCGGCCTATGTGCCTGGAATAGACGGTTTCGCCGTTAAGATAAGCTCCGGCTTCTTCGACAATCCGAAGCTCGGTCTGCCCAGCGGGGGCGGCATGATGGTGTTGCTCTCGGCAAGAACCGGTGTGGTCGAGGCGCTGCTGCTGGACAATGGCTATCTCACAGATGTCCGCACCGCTGCTGCCGGCGCCGTCGCGGCGAAGCATCTGTCGCGGCCGGATTCGTCCGTCGCCGCAATCTTCGGCGCCGGCGTGCAAGCCGGGCTGCAACTCGAAGCGCTCATGTTGGTGCGGCCGATCGCCGAGGCACGTATCTGGGCGCGCGATGCCGTCAAGGCGGAGGCGGCCGCAGGCGCGCTGCGCGAAAAACTTGGCGTCCTCGTGCGCGCCGAGCCGGATGCAGCCAAAGCAACCATCGGCGCCGACATCATCGTCACCACCACGCCGTCGACCGAGCCGCTGATCAAGGCCGGCTTTGTCGTTGCCGGGCAGCACATCACCGCCATGGGCTCGGATGCCGAACACAAGAACGAGATCGCGCCGGCGATCCTGCGCATGGCCGATCTCTATGTCGCCGACAGCGCCAAGCAGACACGGCGTCTGGGAGAACTGCATCACGCCATCGCATCGGGCGTGATGGGAGCCGATGCCGATGTCACCGAACTCGGCCAGATCATCGCCGGCGAACGGCACGGAAGGCGCTCACCCAGCGATATCACCATTGCCGACCTCACCGGCACCGGCGTGCAGGATACGGCGATCGCCACGCTCGCTCGCGACCGGGCGCGGGCGGCCAATGCCGGAACCATTTTTGAAAGCTGATGCTGGCCGCAAGGCCCAACAAACGAGGACCAAGAACAATGCAGCCGAACCTGAAATTCTCGCGTGGCGAATTTGCGGATCGCCTCGCCAAGACGCGAAAAGCCATGGAGGGGAAAGGCGTCGATCTGCTTGTCATCAGCGACCCCTCCAACATGGCCTGGCTGACCGGCTACGATGGCTGGTCGTTCTATGTGCACCAAGCAGTGATTGTGCCCCCATCGGGCGAGCCGGTCTGGTACGGCCGCGGCCAGGATGCCAATGGCGCCAAGCGCACCGCCTATCTCGCGCATGACAACATCGTCGGCTATGCCGACCACTACGTGCAGTCGACCGAGCGCCACCCGATGGATTTTTTGGCCAGAGTGCTCAGTGATCGCGGCTGGGGCAAGCTGACCATCGGCGTCGAGATGGACAATTACTGGTTCTCGGCCGCCGCCTTCGCCGCGTTGCAGAAGCACCTGCCCAACGCCCGCTTCGTCGACGCGACAGCGCTGGTCAACTGGCAGCGCGCCGTGAAGAGTTCAACCGAGATCGACTATATGCGCAAGGCGGCTCGGATCGTCGAAGCCATGCACCAGCGCATCGTCGACAAGATCGAAGTAGGCATGCGCAAATGCGATCTGGTCGCCGAGATCTACGATGCCGGCACGCGCGGTGTCGATGGCGTCGGCGGCGACTATCCGGCGATCGTGCCGCTGCTGCCGTCGGGCGCCGACGCCTCGGCGCCGCATCTCACCTGGGACGACCAGCCGATGAAGTCGGGCGAGGGCACCTTCTTCGAGATCGCCGGCTGCTACAACCGCTACCATTGCCCGCTGTCGCGCACCGTCTTTCTCGGCAAGCCGACACAGGAATTCCTCGATGCCGAGAAGGCGACACTGGAAGGCATGGAGGCGGGGCTGGCGGCGGCAAAGCCCGGCAATGCCTGTGAGGACATCGCCAACGCCTTTTTCGCCGTGTTGAAGAAATATGGCATCGTCAAGGACAACCGCACCGGCTATTCCATCGGTCTCTCCTATCCGCCGGATTGGGGCGAACGCACCATGAGCCTGCGCCCCGGCGACCGCACCGAACTCAAGCCTGGCATGACCTTCCATTTCATGACCGGTCTCTGGCTGGAGACCATGGGACTGGAAATCACCGAATCCATCCTGATCACCGAAACCGGTGTAGAGTGCCTCGCCAATGTACCGCGCAAACTGGTGGTGAAGAATTGAGCCCGATGCCTAGCCTTCGCCCATCCCCGATCGCCCCGACCGTCGATTTCGACAAGGACGGCGTGCAACATGGTTTCCTGCGCCTGCCCTACAGCCGCGACGACTCGGCGTGGGGCTCGGTGATGATCCCGATCTGCGTCATCCGCAACGGCAAGGGGCCGACTGCCCTGCTCACCGGCGGCAATCATGGCGACGAGTATGAGGGGCCGCTGGCGCTCTACGATCTCGCCCGCACGCTCGATCCCAAACAGGTCAGCGGCACGGTGATCATCGTGCCGGCGATGAACTATCCGGCCTTTCGCGCCGGCACCCGGACATCGCCGATCGACAAGGGCAATATGAACCGCAGCTTTCCCGGCCGTCCCGACGGCACGGTGACGGAAAAGATCGCCGACTATTTCCAGCGCGAATTGCTGCCCCGCGCCGACCTCGTCTTCGACTTCCACTCCGGTGGCAAGACACTGGATTTCGTGCCCTTCTGTGCCGCCCACACGGTGCCCGACAAGGCGCTGGAGCAGAAAGCCTTCGATGCGGTCGCGGCGTTCTCTGCCCCGTTCTCGATGCGCATGATCGAGATCGACTCCGTCGGCATGTACGACACGGCGGCGGAGGAAATGGGCAAGGTCTTCGTCAGCACCGAGCTTGGCGGCGGCGGCACCTCGCGCGCACAGACTGTGCGGATCGCGCGGCGCGGCATCAGCAATGTGCTGCGCCATGCCGGCATTGTTGATGGTGCGGTCGAGAAGGGCAGAACTCAGTGGCTCGACATGCCGTCAGGCGATTGTTTCTCCTTCGCCGAGGAGGACGGCATGATCGAAACCATGGTCGATCTCGGCGAGCCTGTGAAAGAAGGCTCGGTGCTGGCGCGCATCCATTCCACCGGCCGCACTGGCATCGCCCCGCAGGAGATCAAGGCAAAAATGTCCGGCATGCTGGCTGCGCGGCATTTCCCCGGCCTGGTCAAAGCCGGTGACTGCGCGGCCGTCCTGGCCGTTTTGGTTTCATCGTGATTTCGCATAGAACGCTGCGCGAATATCAGTCGGTCTGGATCCAGACCGACTTGGTCTCCAGATACTCGTGCAGATGCTCGATGCCGCCCTCGCGGCCATAGCCGGACATCTTCATGCCGCCGAACGGCACCGCCGGGTCGATGGCATGGTACATGTTGACCCAGACAGAGCCGGCCTTGACGCGGTGCGCAAGCTTGTGGGCGGTGCCCAGATGCGTGGTGAAGATGCCGGCGGCCAGGCCATAGGGCGTCGCATTGGCGCGCGCCACCGCTTCGTCGAGCGTGTCGAAGGGCATCGCCGAAATCACCGGGCCGAAAATCTCCTCGCGCGCGATGGTCATCTGGTCCGACACGGCGCCGAAGACCGTCGGCGCAATGAAGTTGCCGCCATCGTAGAGCTCGCCGGTCAGCCGCGAGCCACCGGCGACCAGTTCGGCGCCTTCGTCGCTGCCGGCCCTGATATAGCCCTCCACCTTGCCTGCCTGCCTGGCATTGATGAGCGGTCCGATTTCCGTCTCTGCCTCGATGCCATGGCCGATCCGCAGTCTGCCGGCGAAATCGGCGAGCCGGCGGACGAACTCGTCATGGATTTCGCGCGCCACGAACAGCCGCGAGCCGGCAATGCAGATCTGGCCCGAATGCACGAACACCGCCATCGCCGCGATCGGAACAGCCTTGTCGATGTCGGCGTCGCGGCAGACGATGATCGGCGACTTGCCGCCGAGCTCCAGCGAAACGCGCTTGAGGTTAGCCACGGCTGCCCGCGCGATGGCCTGGCCGGTCAGCGTCGATCCGGTGAAAACGATCTTGTTGACGTCTGGATGTTCGGCGAGCCGCGCACCGGCTTCGGCCCCGGTGCCGGTGACGACGTTGACGACGCCGTCGGGCACGCCGGCTTCCTGCATCAGTTGCGCGATCAGCAGCGGCGTCAGCGACGCATCCTCGGACGGTTTCAGCACGATGGTGCAGCCTGTCGCCAGCGCCGGCGCGATCTTCCAGATCGAGGCGGCGGTCGGCGCGTTCCAGGGAATGATCGCACCAACGACGCCCACCGGCTCGCGCCGGGTGAAGGTGACGATCTCGCCGGGAATCGAATTGTCGATAGCCTCGCCATGCAGCGCCGTCGCCATGCCGGCATAGAAGCGCAGCATGCCGATGACGCGGCGCCGGTTGGCGAGCGTGCGCGTGACCGGCAGCCCCATGTCCAGCGTGTCGGAAACGCTGAGCTCTTCCCAATGCGTCTCGAACAGATCGGCGATCCTGAGCAGCACGCACTGCCGCTCGTAGGGTGAGAATTTGGACCATGGGCCTTCGAAGGCCGCGCGCGCGGCGGCCACCGCCACGTCGATATCGGCAGCCCCGCCCCGCGGCACTGTCGCCAGCACCTCGCCTGTTGCCGGATTGAGTGCCTGCATGCCCTGGCCGGACTGCGCCGCGACCCACTTGCCGCCAATGAACATCGGTCGGAATTCGCCATGGTACAACGCCGTGGCCTTCGCCTTCGGGTCGAAGTTCAGCGTCATCTTTTCCTCCTCGCAATTCCGTGGCGACTATTACTCCCGCCGCCGGCCTCAAACAAGGAAAGCTAAAGGGCGCTCAGATAATCAGGTTGTGCGGACTTCCCGATCACGCCAGCCGCTAGAGCGTGATCCAGAAAAGTGGGAAACGGTTTTCGGAAAAGATCATGCTTCGACAAACGGCATCTAGAAAATCATCCGGCATCTAGAAAAATCGCGAGTTGTCGGAGCGCGTCGCTGAAAGCTCAACGAGGCAAGCCGATCATTGCCCACGGCGACCGCGATGCCGGCATTGCAGACGAGAGCGCAATCAGGCAGTCGCCAGCCGCCACCCAGCGCTCACCCGTGGCCGGATCGATCGTGGCCGTTCCAGCCGGCTTCACCGTGACAGAGGTTTCGCGCGCCGCTTCGCTGCAATCGCTGTTGGATGACTGCACGCGGAAGCAAGATCGGTCGAGCGGCCTCGCGACTTGCAAACATTGACAGATTGAGCCGCAACCGACGGTGCCTGGCATCGATCGAGCACGCCGGTCCGTCACTCCGGAAGGCCGGCCTTTCGGAAGCCATCGACGAAATGGTCGAGCGTGGCCGTGTCGCGGAACGGCTCCGTCTCGACCCAGTGGCGGGTGGTGAAATGTGGGTTCGCGACAAGGAAAAGGTCGACCTCGGCGCGCGCCTCATCGATCCGGCCGAGTTGCGCAAGGCTTGCCGCAAGGAAACGGCGCGAGCTTGTCCGATACGTCTCGTCCCGGCGCGTCGTCTCGACCGCGGCTTCATAGTCGCGCGCCGCATATTGCGCCTGGCCGAGCGTCAGGTAGTACCAGCTTGCCGGAAACGGGTTCAGCCGGAACGCCTTGCCGATGTAGTCGAGGCCGTCCTCGACGCGCCCGGCCAGGACCGCGATGTCGGACAATGTCGCCCAGGCATCGGCCTCGTTCGGGTCGAGTTCGAACGCCTTGGCAAATCCCACATCCGCTTCGTCGAATCTGCGCTCATAGGCAAGCAGGTTGGCAAGCACCCAGTGGCAGCCGGCATCGTTGGGATCGATCGCCACAGCCTTGCGCGCCAGTTCCAGGGCAAGGCCGCGGGCAGGCTCAATGGGCTCTCCCCAATGCACCCATCCCATCCAGTGGTTCATGGCAAGCCAGCGATAGGCTTCGGCATAGTCCGGATCGAGCGCAAGCGCGCGCGTCAGCAACAGATGCGCTTCGCGCGCCGTCTCCGGCGAGACGTCGATCAGGTTGCGGGCTCGCACGCACAGATCGTAGGCCTCGAGATTTCGGGGCCGGTTGCGCGGCAGCGGCGCGCGCAGCCGGCCAAGCAGCGCCTCGACGATCTTGGCCGTCACCTCGTCCTGAACGGCAAAGATATCTTCCAGGCCGCGATCGAAGCGGTCTGCCCACAAATGCTCGCCGCTCAGCGCGTCGACCAGCTGGGCGTTGATGCGCACGCGCCCGGCGGCGCGTCTGGCGCTGCCCTCCAAGAGATAGCGCACGCCAAGTTCCCTGGCGACCTCGCGCACATCCACCGCCTTGCCCTTGTAGGCAAAGGTCGAGTTGCGCGCGATGACGAACAGGCCGCCGATCCTCGACAGGTCGGTGATCAGGTCTTCGGTCAACCCGTCGGCGAAGGCTTCCTGCTCGGGGTCGTTGCTGAAATTGGCAAAGGGCAGCACGGCTATCGACGGTTTGGCGGGCAGCGGCAAAGCCTGTCGCTTCTCGTCGCCGAGCTGTTCGATGGCGCCGGCGAAGCGATAGCCGACGCGCGGAACGGTCGATATCCATTCTCCGCCGTTCGTGGCCGGACCCAGCAGCTTGCGCAATTGCGCAATCTGGACGGTGAGGTTGCCTTCCTCAACGGCGGTGCCTGGCCATGCCGCATCCATCAACTCGGCCTTGGCCACGATCTCGCCGGGCCGGGCGACGAGCGCCGCCAGCAGCTGCAGTCCGCGGTGGCCGGCGGCTACGGGAACTTGGTCCCGAAGGAGCGTTCCCGCACCCGGATCAAGCACGAACGGACCAAAGGCAAAGCGCGATCCCTGCATAACGCGCATCTATAGAGCAATTCCAGGAAAGGTGTGAAGGCGGTTTTCCCACGGGAAAGCGCGGCGGAGCGCTTCACGGACGTATGGCCTCAAAACAAAGAGTTGAGCACCTCGCCGTTTCCATGAAACGGCGAGGTGCTCTAGCCAGTTTGGAACTTTTGAGAACTATTTGGCCGGGCTTAATTACGGCGCCGTCCGCATGCGGCAGAGTTCAACCTCTTGCAAGCCGAGGGCTGTCGCCCGTTAAACCGAATGGAGGTTGCCATGAACGATACCCTTGCTTCTGCTCGTGCAGCCTGGCCGGAAAAGGCGGTGTCGCCTCGCCCGCATCTGACGAGCCCGCTGGGCATGATCGCGGCCTGGCGCGAGCGGATACGCTTTCGCTGGGACCTCAAGCAGATGGCGGAGGCCAATCCGCACCTGATCGACGATATCGGTCTGACCAGACGCCAGGTCGAGGCCGAAATCGTAAAACGCTTCTGGCAAGTGTGAGTTGATGTCGCGGATAAGACCCGACCGCCTGTTTGGGCGTGCCGCGGCACTTTGCCGGCATTTGCCCTTGCCGGAACGTGCCGATCCTGCTTCGAAGTCGGCATGAGCGCCGAAGACGCGACGTCACCGCCGGAGAACCACATCGCATGGGCCGCGATGGCCGGCATCATCGCGACAGTTACGGTGTTCGCCATAGCACAGGGGCTGACGTATCCGCTGCTCAGCTTCATCCTGGAACGGCAAGGGACGACACCGGGCCTTATCGGCCTCTCGGCCGCGATGACGCCTCTGGGTTTCATTATATCGTCGCTCTTCACGCCGGCGCTGGTCCGGCGGGTGGGCGCGGCGCGCTTTGCGGTTGTGTGTTCGATCCTGGCAGCAACCGTCCTGATCGCGATTGCCTGGACGCAGGATGTATGGGCCTGGATGCCGTTGCGCTTCCTGCTCGGCTTCTTTGCCAATCCGCTCTACGTGATCAGTGAAACCTGGCTGGTCTCGATCACACCCGCCGCACGCCGAGGCCGCATCATGGGCCTATACTCCTCCATCGTTTCCGCCGGCTTTGGCCTCGGCCCGCTGTCGCTAGGCTTGGTCGGCACGCAAGGATGGCCACCCTTCATCATCGGCAGCGCGGCCTTCCTTGTCTGCGGCCTGATCGTGCTTGCCGTCGCGCCACGCCTGCCCGACATGCCGCGTGAGGGCGAAGCGGTGTCGGTCGGCGGCTTCTTCGCGCTGGCGCCGCTGCTCTTGTTCGCAGTCTTCACGGCTGCGGCCTTCGAGCAAGTCCTGCTTTCGCTGTTCGCGGTCTACGGTGCCGCGCTCGGCAGCACTGAGCAGCGCATCGCTTCGCTCATCACCTGTTTTATCGCCGGCAATGCCGTGCTGCAGGTCGTGCTTGGGCGCGCCGCCGAACGGTTTGGCTCGAAGCCGATGATGCTGTTCTGTGTCCTGGCTTGCCTGGCCGGTTGCCTGCTGTTGCCATTGCTCTTCGCTACATGGCTTATCTGGCCGCTCTTCTTCGTTTGGGGCGGTGTCTCGTTCGGGATCTACACGCTGTCACTGATCCAGCTCGGCGAGCGTTTCACCGGTCAAGCCTTGATCGCCGGCAATGCCGCCTTTGCGTTCGTATGGGGCGTAGGCGGCATCGTCGGCTCCCCGGTGGCCGGGCTGGCGATGCAACTGACCGGACATCAGGGACTGCCATCGTCGCTTGCCATCCTGTGCTGCGTGCTGGTGGTGTTTCTGCTGGCGGAACTACGGCGGGTTGACCGCGTTCAGGCGTAAGGCGTGCCTGCCATTGCTGCCTTCGGGCCGATGCTGCCCTTGTCGACAAGAGCGAGAAAGGCCGAACCCGCCTCGTCGCCGTCCTGGGTTTCTGGAAGCGTCCGATCCGCCTCGATGAACGCCACGGCCGCCAGGCGGGTGTCGGGGTCTGCAGTATTACGCCCGGCGCCTTCGGATAGTGCCACCATTAGGATATCCCAGCTCGTCGCGTTCGCTCGCGCCGACGCCGGCCCAGTGTTTCCGGACCAGCAATGTCTTCAGCTGCCATGCCTTCAAACCTCAATGTCAGGCGAAAACGCGGCCGCCGTAGAACTCGGCGGCCGCCAATGGCGACGCTATATTCGCCCGAGAACAACCAGAATGATCACGATGATCAGCACCAGCCCGAGGCCACCGCCGCCATAGTAACCAGTGCCGTAGAACGGGCCGCCGCCGAGGCCGCTGAAGCCGCCGAGCAACGCGATGATCAGGATGATAATAAGAATGGTACCCAGGCCCATATGCCGTCTCCTTCGCTGCCGCGCCGTTCACGGCGCGGCTCGAAGAACTAAACTCCTAGCAAGCCTTCCTGTTCCCCGGCGATTTTCATCCGACGGCTAAGGAACGAAAGCCATCATCACGGCGTTTGCTGAGGTTCAGGCGCAAACTGAGCGTGCATGGCGCGCTGGGCGGCGCGTAGAATTCAGAATTTAGGGAGGATCGCCCTCAAGGCGACCGGCGGCTCGTCCACCCGAACACGCCGGCAGGCGTGACGCCGGGCTTACGCTGGAAGGCGAGCTGAAACGTGTCGACATCTGAAGCCGAATTGGTCGACGACGAGTTTTGGCCCCGCACCATTTCCAGTCGAGCTGAACCGGCAGCAGCTCACGTCGCCTTGCCGGCCGGCGCGCCTATGTCTTCCTCGGCAATATCGTCGAACGATGCGTAGTTCATGTTGTAGAGCCTGGCATAGAGGCCCTTGGCCGCCATCAGCTGCTCGTGGTTGCCGCTTTCGACGATCTCGCCGTTCTGTAAAACGATGATGCGGTCGGCGCCGCGTATGGTCGCCAGCCGATGGGCGATGACCAGGCCGGTGCGCCCCTCCAGCAGCGTGACCAGCGCTTTCTGGATCAGCATCTCGTTGTAGGAATCGATGCTCGCCGTGGCCTCGTCGAGCACCAGGATTTTTGCGTCGGCGACCAGCGCCCGGGCGAAACTGATCAGCTGGCGCTGGCCGAGGGACAGATTGCCGCCGCGCTGTTCGAGCTCGGTGTCGTAGCCATCGGGCAAATGCTTGATGAAGTCGTGCGCGCCGACGGCCTGCGCGGCGCGCACCACCTCCTCGCGGGTAGCCGATGTCTTGTGGTAGCGGATGTTCTCCAGCACCGTGCCGGAAAAAAGGAACGGCTCCTGCAACACCATCGCCACCTGGTCGCCGAGCGAATCCTGCGTCACGTCGCGCACGTCGTGGCCGCCGACCCGCACCTCGCCCGACCAGACATCATAGAAGCGGTGCACCAGCGCCATGCAGCTCGACTTGCCCGAACCGGTCGGGCCGACGAGCGCAACCGTCTCGCCCGGATTGACGCGGAAGGAGATGTTTTTCAGCACCGGCTGGTTCTGCCGGTAGCCGAAGGTGACGTTCCTGAACTCGACCGAACCGTCCATGTCGCGCGTCAGCGCCACCGCGCCTTGTCTGTCGCTGACATCGACCGGCACGTCCAGCACTTCGGAGATGCGTTGGCCCGACGCCATTGCGCGCTGCATGACACTGTACTGCATGGTGAGCGAGCGGATCGGGTCGAAGAAGCGCTGGATGTAGAACAGGAACGCCACCATGACGCCGATGTCGAGGCTGTGCGACAGCACCATCGAACCGCCGACGACGATGACCGTCGCCATCGCAATGCCGGTCAGCGTGTCGACGATCGGCACCATCACCTGCGCATATTTGGCCGAGGTCAGGTGAGCCCTGAGATTGGCCAGCACCTTCTCGTCATAGAGGTCGAAATTGACGTGCTGGCGTTCGAGACTCTGCACCGTGCGCACGCCATGGATGCCTTCGGCCAGCGCGCCATTGGCGATCGAGTTGGTCTCATGCGCGGCCATGAAGGCGACCTTGGCACGCGGCAGCCAGAACAGGCGCACGATGAACAACGCCGGCATGGTCGACAGCGTCAGCAGACCGAGCCGGAAATCGAGCCACAACAGAACGCTGACGATGCCGAACAGCAGCACGATGTCGCCCACCGACATCACCGAGGTCTCGAGGAATTCCTGCATGGAATTGACGTCGCCCTGCAGGCGCGACATCAGCCGTCCCACTTCGGTCTTGTCCATGAAGCTCAGCGACACACGCTGCAGATGGCTGAACATGGAGCGGCGCAAATCCGACAGCACATTCTCGGCCACCTTGCCGACGACGCTTTCCTGGATATAGCTGGCGGCATAGTTGATCAGGATGATCAGGGTGAAGGCACCGATCGCCCAGTTCATGACGGAGCTGTCGGCCTTGCCCGCCGCCATGCCGTGGTCGATGGCGTAACGGATGACCAGCGGGATCGCCAATTGCGTCAGCGTGAACACCAGCACGGCGGCCACCGAGATGAAGATCCGGCCCTGATACGGTTTCACGAAGCTCAAGATGCGGCGCACGATACGCGGATCGTAGACCTTGCCGAAGACCTCTTCCTCGTCGCGGTGCGAACCGACGACGGCCCTGGTGGGCCGCCGGCTGGTGTCTTCCTTCTGGTCGTCGTTCTGTGTCGACATTATGCGGCTCCCACCGCCACCGGCAAATCGTCGTCCGGCCGCAGCTGCAGGTCGTAAAGCGCGCGGTAGCGTCCGCCGAGCGCCAGCAATTCCTGGTGCGTGCCGCGCTCGGCGATGCGGCCATTCTCGACGAACAGGATCTGGTCGGCATGCATCAGCGAGCTCAGCCGGTGCGAGATGATCAGCGTCACGCGGTCCTTGGCGAAACGCTTCATCGCGGTGCGGATTCGCTGCTCGGTGCCGGCGTCGACAGCCGCGGTGGAATCGTCGAAGACCAGAACCGAAGGCCGCAGGATCAGCGTGCGGGCGATGGTCAGGCGCTGCCGCTGGCCGCCGGAAAGCGATGAGCCGCGCTCGCCCACGACCGTGGTGTAGCCGGCCGGAAGCCCGATGATGTAATTGTGCAGCTGGGCGTATTCAGCCGCCTGCCCGATGCGGGTCTCGCGCGCCCAGGGATTGCCATAGGCGATGTTGTTTTCGATCGAGGTGGTGAACAGGAAGGCGTCCTGCTGCACGACGCCGACCGCCTTGCGCAGCGATTGCAGCGTCACCTCGCGGATATCCTGTCCGTCGATGGTGATCGCGCCCGACGTGACGTCGTAGAAGCGCGGGATCAGATGCGCGATGGTCGACTTGCCGCCGCCAGGCGGGCCGACAATGCCGACGGTCTCGCCGGACCTGGCCTCGAAGGAAATGCCCGACAGCGCCGGCCGGCCGCCGGCGCCCGCGTAGCGGAAGCCGACATTGTCGAAGCGCAGCACGCCTTCGGTGACCACGAGATCCTTGGCATCAGGCGCATCCTCGATGTCAAGTTCGGCGTCAAGCAGTTCGAACAGCCTTGTGCCGCAGGTCGAGGCGCGGGCGAACGAGTTGACCATCAGCCCGAGCTGGCGCACCGGCATCTGCAGGATGGTCATGAAGGTGAGGAACTGCGCCAGCGTGCCGACGCTGATCTGGCCCGCGATCACCTTCTGGCCACCGAACCACAGCACCAGGCCCATGGCAGCCAGGAAGGAAAAATTCATGGCGCTGGTGTTGGAGACGCGGATGTCGACGCGCTGGTCGGCAAGCTCCAGCGCCGACTTCTTGGCGCGGTCGAATTTTTCCAGCTCATGCCGCTGCGCCGCAAAGGCGCGCACGACGCGGATTCCGCCGAGGTTCTCGTCCATCACCCGGCTCAGCACTGACAGCCGCTCCTGCAGCGTCAGCCAGGTGCTGCGCAGCCTGAGCTGTGTGACCGAGGAGCGCCAGGCGACGAACGGCACGAAACTCAGACTGAGCAGCCCGAGCTCGAGATCGGTGCTGATCAGGAGATAGGAGCCGACGCCGATCAGCACGCCGAGCAGCACCACGCGCAATATGCCGGTGGAAAAGAACATGCGCACGCCGTCGAGGTCGAGCAGGCCAAGCGTAATCAGGTCGCCGGTATGCACCCGGTCATGGAAGGAAAAGCTCAGCCGCTGGATCTTCTCGTAGAAGGCCAGGCGCAACTCATAGCCGGTGCGGTGGCCAACGGCCTCGCCATAATAATTCTGCGCCATGGTGAAGAGGCCGCGCAGAATGCTGACGACGAGCAAGGTGATCGCCGTCGTCCACAGCGCCTGCTCAGCCGCCGCGCCGCCGCCTCCAGCCATCACGCCTTGCGCCTGGTCGATGGCGTGGCCGAGCAGGCGCGGGATGAACAGCTGCAGCGTCGCGGCAATGAAGGTCGAGGCGATGGTGATCGCAACTTGCCAGGGATGGCGCAGCGTCATGCGCACGATGCGCAACAGCGTGCTGAGGCCCTTGCCCCAGGACGCCTCCGCCACATGGGCAAACGATTTGCCGCGCTTCGCCGCGCCGCTGGTTGCGTCCCTTGCCAAGGAAATATCCAATCCGGTCCGGACATTAGCCCAGACGAATGAAGAAGACTCAGTTTCAGATGCCGCGATGGTACGCCTCCATTTTGACCGTTCAAGGGCCAATGGCGGTATCGCACTGTGCCTGAAAGAGGCTGATCGTCCGCGGCTGCCTAAGCCCGAGTCGGCGTTAGAAGCGGCTGGTCGTCACTTTAGGCCGATTGAAAAGATGCGAGCATGCACCAGCCACCATCATGCCCGACCTCGACCAATATGGTCCGCCGCGGGACCGAGCGCAGTGAGCAGCGCCTTGCCGCTTTCCAGCGTCGCATTCTCATGCGGCGCGCGCAGGTTGAGCCAGCGTTTGTCGCCGGAGCGCACCGCCAGCACGGCCTTCATTGCCGGGATCAGGCCTGCATCCTGGATCACCTTGCGGAACGCCCTGATCGCGGCGTCCGCTTCCGTGACGTCTTGGCCAGCGATCGTCGCGTCGTAGAGGGCGCGGATGGCCGCAGCGTTGAGATTGACGGTCGCGGAGATACAGCCCGCAGCACCACTGGCGAGCCCCTTGGTCAGTTGCGCCTCCGAGCTGGGGAACACCGCGACGTCGGGTGCGGCGGCAATCACCGCCGCCGTGTTGTTCCAGTCGCCGGCGCTATCCTTGTAGGCGACGACCGTCTCTGGAAACGCCGCGCTCAACCGGGCGGTCAGGGCAGGGCTTACCGGCACGCCGGAGTTCTGCGGGATGTGGTAGAGGATCATCTTCAGCGCCGGGTTGGCCACCCTTTCGATCAGCTCGCTGTAGTAGCGCGCCTGGCCATCGTCCCCGGCGGCCGTGTAGAAGAACGATGGCAGCACCATCACGGCGGCGCAGCCGAGGCCGACCGCGTGCTTCGACAGTTCGACGGTTTCGGGCAGTGCGGTGACGCCGGTGCCGGGCATCATGCGCCCCGGCGAAATGCCTGATGCAACCAGCCATTCCAGCGCCTGCATGCGCTCGTCGAGCGAGAGCGACAGTGCCTCGCCCGTGGTGCCGAACGGCGACAGCAAATGGGCGCCCTGGCCCAGCACCCATTTGGCATGTGAGATCCACAGGTCACGGGCAATGCGGCCATCGTTCTCGAACGGCGTCAGGATCGGGGCGATGGTTCCTTGCGGGCGGGGCATGTCGGTCCTTCCATCGGTGCTGGAAATCAGCTTGGCATAGAGCATACGTACGATGCGATCTGCCAGAGGCGATCTCTTGGGCCACCGCGCCGGCCGTGGGAAAACTTGCGGGTCATTGCCGCGAAATTCTGGCCCTTCGGTCTGCCGCAACCAGATGACGCCGGCGTCAATGGGTTGCAAATGGACCGGGGTTGCAAATGGACCAGGGTTGCAAGTGGACCAGCCAAGCCCGAAATGTCGAACAGAGACAGATCCGGAAACGGCATGCACCCACGATTGCTCAAGACCTTCCTCGCCGTGGCGCGGCACCGCAACATCACCCGCGCAGCGCGGGAGGTTCATCTGGCGCAGTCGAGCGTCAGCGACCAGATCCAGTCGCTGGAAAGCGAACTTGGTGTCGTCCTCTTCATCCGCTCGCGCCACGGCCTCGACCTGACGACGGCCGGCGACGCGCTGAAACCCTATGCGGAAGAGATTCTGCAACTGGCGGAGGAGGCGCGTATTGCCGTCGAGGCAACGACGGGAATGACCGCCGGAACGGTTACGGTCGGCGCGCTGGAGACGATTGCCACCGTCAGACTTCCGCAATGGCTGGCGGCCTTTCGAGGCGACCACCCGGAGATCGGTCTGCGGCTGAAAATCGCCGGCAGCGATGCCCTGCTGCGGCAGCTCGAAGAGAGCGAGATCGACGTCGCCTTCTGTTTCGACAAGGGCGGTCTGGACGAACGTCTGGCCCGGCGCACGATATTGGCCGAGCCGCTGGTCCTTGTCGCATCAGCTGAGCATGCGGCCGCATCGCGACAGAACGACCTGGCCGCGCTCGCCGCGATGAGTTTCGTGGTGACGGAAACCGGATGCGTCTACCGGCATCTGTTCGACACTGCCTTTGCCGAGATTGCAGCGCCAGAACTTGCCGCCGAAGTCGGCAGCATCGGCGCCATTGGGGGCCTGGTGGCGACTGGTGTCGGCGTGAGCCTGGTGCCGCGGCTGGCCGTTGCCGACGCGCTCGATCGCGGCGAGATCGTCGAATTGCCATGGCCGGGTCCGGCCCGCACGGCGTCGCTGGTCATGATCTGGCGCCGCCGGCGCGTCCAGCCGCCGGCGCTGAAACTGCTGCTGGCGGCCGCGGCCAGGAATTTCGCTGCGCTCAGATCAGCCGGTGACCGCCCTCGACATGCAGAACCGTCCCTGTCGTAAAACCGTTGCCCATCAGAAAGGCGATGGCATCGGCAATGTCGTCCGGCTGTCCGACGCGGCCGACCGGCAGGCGCCTGGCCATTGCATCGAGCGTCTCGTCCTTCTTGTCGCCGGCCACAAAACTCCAGATCGGCGTGTCGACCCAGCCCGGCGAGACGGCGTTGACACGGACCGGCGCCAGCTCGACCGCCAGCGCCCGCACCAACCCTTCCAGCGCAGCGTTGACAGCGGCAACGACCGAGCCGCGCGCCGCCGGCCGGTAGGCGGCAATGCCTGAGGTGAAGGTGATGGAGCCGTTGGCCGAAAGCTGCGGCGCGCCATGCTTGGCGAGCAGCAGCGGCCCGTAGAATTTGCTTTCGACGACCCGCTGCGCCGCCTTCAGGTCGACTGAAGGCAATAGCTCATAGGCGCCTTCGATGTCGGCGGCGGTGCTGACAATATGGTCGAGCCGGCCAGTTCGCTTGAACAGGTCAGCGACCTGATCCTCCCTGGCGATATCGGCCGCGACGGCGCTCAAAGCGGAAGGGTTCTGCAGCGCCTCGCCGGCACGCTTGAGCCTGGCTTCACTGCGGCTGACGATGATGACTTCGGCGCCTGAGTCCAGGCACCGCCTTGCCAACGCCAGCCCCATTCCGGAGCTGCCGCCAATGATAGCGATTTTCGATTTTGCGATGTCTGCCATGTTTCCGTTCCTGTCCTGAACCGCTCCGGCGAGAGTCGCAGACCGGCGGCAGGAGTGGAAACGGAAGAAAGCGATAGTGCCATCGGAGGCTCCGATGGCACTATCGCCGATAGGAACCGACGCGGGCCGCTCCGTCGAGTGCCCGCCTGTCAATGAAGTGCGCTCAGTAGCCGACCGTAAAGCGCTGCTTGATATGCGCCGGCTTTTCGATCTCGTCGGCCATGACGATGGCGTAGTCCTCGAAGGAAATGCTGCTGCCCTTGTCGGACGTCAGCAGCGTGTCCTTGCCGATGCGGTATTTGCCGGTCCGCTCGCCGGCGACGAACAGCGCCGAAGGCGACAGCAAGGTCCAGTCGAGATCGTCGACCGTCCGCAGCGTGTCGAGGAAGTCGGCGCCCTTCTGCGCCTCGGCCTTGTAGATATCAGGGAAGGTCGGCGTGTCGACCAGGCGCTTGCCGGGCGCAACCTCAAGGCTGCCGGCGCCGCCGACGACGAGGTAGCGTTTGACGCCGGAAGCACGCACGGCTGCGACGAGCGTATCGGGATCGCTGTCGAGGAAATGCACCGAGGAGATCACCGCGTCATGACCCTTGATCAGGGCGGCAATGCCATCCTTGTCGAAGACGTCGCCCTTCTTGGCAGTCACGCCCGGAAGTGCCGCGATCTTGTCTGGATGCCGGGCAATGGCGGTGATGCTGTGACCGCGATCGGAGAGTTCCTTAAGCAGGCGCGAGCCGACCTGGCCGGACGCGCCGATAAGTGCGATTTTCATGGGGATTTTCCTTTCGTCTGGGGAGAATTTCGTCTGGGGAGAATTTCTGGGACTACGCCGCCTCGATGTGAGCGACGAGATTGTCGTAGCTGCCGAACAGCGCGTTGGCGCCGATCAGGCGCGGCGCCGTTTGGCCGATCACCGCGAGCGCGGGAACGCCATTGGCATGCAGCCGCTGGAACAATGTCCGCCCGCGGCTGACCAGGTCGTCATGCTTCGCCAGAAACGCCTGCGTCGGCGCTTTCAAAAGCGTTGCCGCGTCGCTCATGCCGGCGTCGGCCAGTACCGCGGCGACGCCGTCAACCGTCACAATATCGCGGCCGTCGACATAGCGGGCATGCTGGATCGCCTTCAGTGCCGCAAGTCGCTGGCGCCAGTCGTCCAGTCCGGCGGCGTTGATGCCCATGGTGGCAGCGGAAGAATCGAGCAAGGTGCCGCTGACATTGAGCACATTGTCGAGATAGGCCTGGCTGAAGCGCTGTCCGCTCAGCCGTGCGATGCGCTGGTCATTGTCCCAGGCATGGGCGGCGAAGCCTGCATCCAGCGGCCGCGCGCCGGCACCGGAGAAAAGCCCCACCGGCAGCAGTTCGAGCGCGGTCCCGGCGGCCAGTCGATCCAGCATCGGCGTGGCGCCATAGCACCAACCGCAGAGCGGGTCGAAAAGATAGGTTAGGGTTACATTGGTCATGGCGGCCTCATTCTGTTGCCCGATAGATGACAGCTGGACGGCTTGCGAAAAATAGCGATCAATCATACAAACTGTCTGATGAAATCGGACAATGAGCGGCCTGTGACCGAACTCCTCAATCTCAACCGGCTCGTCTACTTCGCCACCGTGGTGGAGACCGGCTCGTTCACGGCCGCTGCCGACCGTCTCGATGTTGCCAAGGCTGTGGTCAGCCATCAGGTCGGCAAGCTCGAAGAAGAGCTTGGCGCTACGCTGTTGCGGCGCACGACCCGGCGCGTGACGGCGACCGAAGAGGGTCGTCTGTTCTATGACCGGACCGCGATCATCCTGCGCGAGGCGGAGGCAGCCTATGGCGACATTTCGCAGCGAGCGGCGCAGCCGACGGGGACGCTGCGGCTGACGGCGCCGCTCGATTATGGCGAGAAGGTGGTGGCGCCGACCATCGCCGCCTACATCAGAAAATACCCGAAAATGCGGGTCGAGACGATCTTCGACGATGCGGTCAGCAACCTGGTCGACGAGCAGATCGATCTTGGCATCCGCGTCGGCTGGCTTGCCGATTCCAGCAATCTGGCGCGGCGGCTGGGCAGCCTGCAGCAATTCGTCGTCGCCAGCCCGGAACTGGCCGCCAGGCTGCCTGGGGAAGCCAGCCCCAGGCAGGCGAAGTCGCTGCCCTGGGTCGGCAACGCCCAGTTGCGCGGGGTCGGCCAATGGCTGTTCTCGAGGGGCACGGAAACGGTGCTGGCCGAACTCAACCCCGTCGTCAGCTGCGACAAGACACCAGGCGTGCTGTCCTGCGTGCTGGCCGGCATCGGCCTCGGCATCTTTCCGGATTACAGTGTCGCCGACGACATTGCGCGCGGCCGGCTGGTGCGGGTGTTCGCGGACTGGACCTTGCCGTCCGGTGGCATCCATGCCGTCTTCCCGCCGGCGCGCTTCAGGCCGGCCAAGGTGCGCGCTTTCGTCGACCTCCTGGTTGCAGCCGAACGGCGGCGCGCGCGCAGTGCGGGCTGATTTCGGCACCGGCCGGCAATGCCGGCGAGGGAACCTTTGTTCGGCAGGCGCTTTTGGATATGCTGCGATTCCGAACCGTCAGAAGGGGTACTGCCGATGACCACCAAGATCTTTGCGACCTGCATGCTCGCTCTCGCTGTCGGCTGCAGCCTGTCCACAGCGGCTGTCGCCAAGGACAAGCATCGCCATCGTCAGCCAGAACCCGAACGCTACGTCCCCGCCCATCGCGACCTCATCTACGCCCTGTTCGGCGGCCCGCGCTACTATGACAAAATGCTGATCACCACGGCGGCCGGCCCGTGCTCTTACGACCGGGTCGGGCCGGACGCGAATGCGCTGAACAAGGTCAACGATCACCATTGCGGAAAGTAGATTGGTCCCAACGGCGGGGTTGTCCTGCGTCGCAGGTTTTACCGGCTGACGCCGCCGCGAACACGATAGAGACAGTCGATGACCGCTGGTGAGAAATGGTCTCCGTCCGAAAAGAAAGTCGCCCGCACTGCCCATGACGCAGCGCTGAAGGTGACGCTCGACAAGACGTTGGCTGAACTCAAGAGCAGGGCCCACGTTGCGGCAACGCCTTCCGAAATATGGGATGTCGAAGACTTTCTGCGGCAGCAGCGACGGAAGATCGACCAGATGTTCGCCTATCGGTATTCACAGCTAATACAGGTCTTCGCCAATCTCATCCGGCAAGGCTATCTCGAGGAGAATCTCCTTGTTGGCTTGTCGGAAGACAAGCGGCAAACGATCCGAAAATACGCCAGCTGGAATCGCGAAGGGTAGGGGTCCTCTTCGGGGACCTTGGCGCTGCATTCAAACTGGACCATTCACCATCTTCGCGCGCGCCGCGCAGCTCGAGTTCAGCCATGGCGTGCCTCCGTGGCATCGGCGGTCGCGCCTCTGTCCTTGTCGTCCTGCGCCATCGCCAGCGGCGCACCCGGTTCGCCTTCCCACAGGATCAGGCTGGCGGCGCCGATCAGCCCGGCGCGGTCGCCGAGTTCAGCCTGCACGATCGGCACGTCGCGATAGGCCGGCATCGCCCGCTGCTGGATGACCGCTCTGATCGACGGTGCCAGAAGGTCGAACCCGTTGGAAAGGCCGCCACCCATGACAATCAGATCGGGCGAATAGAGATGCAAGAGATTGGTGAAGCCGATGCCCAGCCATTGTGCTTCCGCCTCGACCAGTTCGAGAGCGTTGGCGTCGCCGGCCTTGGCAGCCTCTACGACATGCCTGGCCGAGACGTCGCCGTCATTTGACAGCCGTCGTAAGAGCGAGCCGTCGCCCGGCGCGGTCAGTCGCGTGGCGCGGCGGCCGAGCGCGGTTCCGGACGCAACGGCCTCGAAGCAGCCGATGGCGCCGCAAAAGCAGCGGTCGCCTTCACCGGTGATGGTCATGTGGCCGATCTCGGCCGCCAGTCCGCGCCTGCCGTGATAGATGTGGCCATCGGCGACGACGCCGCCGCCAATGCCGGTGGACACAGTCACGAACACCAGCGATCCGCTGCCACGTCCGGCGCCAAAACGCCATTCGCCGAGCGCCGCCGCATTGGCGTCGTTTTCCAGCCGCACCGGCAGCCCGAAATGCCGCCCCAGAATGTCGATCAGCGGCACATCATGCCAGCCGGCCAGCGTTGGCGGCGCAATGACGATCCCCGCCTTGGGGTCGAGTGGCCCCGGCGCACCGACGCCGATGCCGGCGACGTTTGCCTGCGGGTGTTCCCTGAGGAGCGTGCCTGCCAGAGCGACGATCTGGCTGATCACCGCCTCCGATCCCGCACCGGCAAGCGTCGGCGCCGAAGCATGAGCGACGATACGGCCATCGCTCTCGACCAGCGCACCGCGCAGCGCCGTGCCACCGAGATCGAAGGCGAGCGCAAGCTTGGTCATCAGGCGGCGACCTCCAGCCCGTGCAGCCAGGCCATGCGCCGGGCAAGGTCGGGATCGCCGAAGGCCAGCGAGCCCAGCACCACGGTCTCCGCACCTGCGGCGCGCAGCAGCGGCACGGTCTCGTGGCGGATGCCGCCATCGGCGGCAAGCACGATGTCGGCCTCGCGGCCGGCTTTGCGCATCAGCGCGCGCGCCTCGATCAGGCGCGGACACGCCTGCTCCGACAGGCTCTGGCCCTTGACGCCGATGGAGGTGCCGAGCAGCGTCACGAACGCCACTTCCGCCAGGAAGGGCGTGACGGCCGCGACCGGTGTTTCCAGCCGCAGTACCACGCCGGCCTCGGCCCCGAGTTCATGCGCCAGTTTCACGGCGCGCAGGCCGGTCTCGCCGTTTTCGGCGTGCACGCTGATCAGGTCGGCGCCGGCCTCGATGAACTGGCGCGTCTGTTCTTCGACGATCTCGGCTTCGACCATCAAATGGACATGGATCGGCTTCGCGGTGAGCTTGGCGATGCGCGCCACCAGGTCCGGGAAGAACAGGAAGCCAGGGGTGAAGCGGGCGTCGGCGACGTCGATATGATGGACATCGGCATGGGTCTCGATGCGCTTCAAATCGCGCTCCATGTTGGCGAGGTCGGCCGACCACAGCGAGAACTCGCCGATCAGCCGGTTGCGCGGCAGGGCAGCGATCGCGGCGGGGCCGGACAGGGGCTTGTTCGTCGTCATCGTCTCAGGCTCCGTAGCCGCGCATTGTCTGGCGGTTGGTTTTGACGGCGCCGGCAGGGTCGGCGGCGGCCGTTTCGGATTCTTCCTCCAGCACCAGCCAGCCGTTGAAATTGGGTGCAGCACCAGCGATCTCGATCACTTTGGCCGTGTCACAGACGCCCTTGCCGAGCATCGCCCAGGTTCCATTCGCGTCGACATCCTTCAGATGCACATAGCGGATGCGGTCGCGATAAGTGGTGAGCGTATCCGCCATGTCCTGGCCACCGCGCAAGATGTGGCCGGTGTCGGGCACCCAGCCCACCAGCGAGGCGTCGAGCAGCCCGAAGATGCGGTCGTAGTCGGCGCGGTCGAACAGCAGCGTGTTGTGATGCGAGCTTGGATGCACCGCGACCTGGACGCCGGCCTCGCGCCCGAGCTCGCCGGCTTTGTTGTAGACCTCGGCGGCGATGGCAAACTTGTCGTCGCGCGGCCCGTCGGAAACGATCGTGGCCGAGCCCATCGACACCAGCGCGCCGGGAAAGGCGGCGGCGAAGTCGATCCAGCGTTTGGCGGTCTCGAGGTCGGCGCCGATCTCATCCCTGAGCGTGAAACCGCTCTTGGAGCCGAAGGCGAAGGAGACGAGCGTCAGCCCGGATGACTTCAGCGCGGCGCCGAACTCCGTTGGCTTGCCGGCATAGCGGCCGATCATCGTGTCGGTGATCTCGATGCCGGCATAGCCGCCATCGGCGATCGCCTTGAGCAGATCGTCCGGGCCGCCGGCGAAGCGGTCGCCCAGCATTTCCCAGGTAAAGGTCTGGCAGCCGACTTTCAGGTCTTTCACGGTCATCCTTTCATTCCTTGATTCCACCTCGTTGGAGGGACATCCTACTTGACTGAGCCTGCGGTCATGCCGGCGAGGAAGAACCTCTGGGCAACCAGGTAGATGACCAGGAGCGGCAGCGAGCCGAGCACGCTCATCGCCATCATCTGGTTCCATTCGAAGGCGTGTTGCCCCATCAACAACTGGATGCCGATCGGGACGGTGCGCATGGACGTCGACTTCGTCAGTGTCAGCGCAAAGAGAAATTCGTTCCAGCACAACAGGAAGGTGTAGACCGACGTCGCCACGATACCAGGCAGTGAAATCGGAACGATCACCCGCCACAGTGCGGTCCAACTGGTGCCGCCGTCGACAGCCACCGCTTCATCGAGGTCGCGCGGCAAGGTGTTCAGATATCCCGTCATCAGCAGGATCGCATAGGGCAGCGTGAACACCAGGTAAGTCAGGATCAGCGCGACATAGGTGTCGAAGATGCCATACGAGACGACCAGCCCGAAGAACGGGATCAAAAGCGTGATCGGCGGGATCGTCTGCGTGCTGATGATGAGCGTGTTGAGGCTGCCCTTGCCGCGGAAATTGAAACGGCTGAACCCATAGGCCGCCAGCAAGGCGATCAGCACCGTCAGCACGGTCACTGCTCCGGCGACGAAGTAGCTGTTGAAGAAGAAGCGCAGCTTTACCGGATCACCAAGGATGGCCGCATACGCTTCCAGCGTGAAGGCCTTCGGCAGGACGGTTGGCGGCAGGGCAAAGATTTCGGTGTTCGACTTGAACGAGCTGCTCAGCATCCAGTAGATCGGGAAGGCCGCGAAAAAGAGCCCTGCGGCAAGCGCGACATGGAGCGCGGCGGTGATCAGCCTGTCTTTCGGCGTGTGCCTTTTCCTCATGTGACTACCGAGCCTTTTGATAGCGGATGTAGAACAGCGTCAGGCCGAGAGAGATCAGCAGGATGACCACGGCGCTCGCCGAGGCCTGCGACAGGTTGTAGCTCGAAAACGCCAGCTTGTACGTGTAGGTGCTGAGGACCTCGGTCGAGTAGATCGGACCGCCACCCGTCGTTATCCAGATCAATGGAAAGACCTGCATGGTCCAGATGAAGTCGAGCAGCGAGATGCTGATGATGATCGGCATCAGCTGCGGAATGGTGATGAAGATCAGCTTCTGGTAGGCCTTCGCGCCGTCGATATCGGCGGCCTCGTAGAAATCCTTGGGAATGCCCTGCAAGCCTGCGAGCAGGCCGACCATGAAAAGCGGGTAGCCCGCCCAGATGTTGGCGAAGGTGACGGCGTGCAGCGCGGTCGCGGGCGACGAAAACCACTCGACCTTGGAACCGATGATGCCCATCTGCATGAGAACGCTGTTGACGACACCGTTCGGCTCAAGCAGCAGGCGCCAGATCACCGCGATAATCACCGCGGTGAACAGCCAGGGCAGTATGTAGAGCACGCGCAGAATGTTGCGCAGCGTAGGATTGATGCGGTCGCTGTTCAGCATGAGTGCGAAGAGCATGCCGATGGTCATATGGAAGACGACACTCATGCAGGTGAAGTGGAGCGTGTGCCACAGCGAGGCCCAGAACACCGGATCGGCAAAGATCGCCTGGTAGTGTTTCAATCCGGCAAAGGACGGGTCGCGACGCAGCACCGCGCTGTTCTGGAACGAATAGCCAATCACCGTCACCATCGGCAGCAGCATCAGCAGGCCGATTATGAGGAGCGAGGGTGACAGATAGAGATAGGGTGCGACCGCTCGTTTCAGTCGATGGTGGGAGCGCTTCTGCCGAGTCATGTGCCACCCCTGGGGTATGCCTTCAAGAGGAAGGTGCGCTTCGCAAACAGGTCCATCTCAAGTTGCCGATCCGTTGTTGACGGGTGGCCTGGCCGAGGCCGGGCCACCCGGCGGAAGATAGCAAACGGGAACAGGCAGCTCAGAATTTCTCCACCCAGCCCTTTTGAGCGTTGGCTGCGGCTTGTTCCGGAGACTGCTCGCCGGCGAGCATCTTCTGGGCTTCCACATCGAACTTGGTCATCAGGTCTTCGGCCACCGGCAGCCCCGTGAACTCGTTGGCGAGATAGCCGGTCTTGAAGATTTCGAAAGCCTTGGCGAAAGCCTTGTCCGAGGTCACGAAATCGGGCTTGGCGTTGACGTTGCCCGGGAAGGCGTTTGCAAGCGACACGAGCTTGGCATTCACCTTCTCGCTCATCAGATATTGGACGAGCTTCCAGGCTTCATCCTGATGTTTCGAGGCGGCGGAGATGCCGATGCCCCAGGAGGCGTAGGGAAGGCCGCGCTTGCCGCTGTAGTCCGCCACGACCGGGACCGGGATCAGGTCGAAGTTCAGCTTGGGATTGCGTTTGCGGATGAGGTTCACATGCGCAAGCGAGTCGATCATCATTCCGACCCGATCGTTGACGAATTCCTCGACCTTCTCCTGCTCGGTCTTGGTGGCAATGCCGGGCGAGATGACGCCGGCGTCGTTCAGCGATTTGACGAAGGTGAGCATATCGACCACCGGCTTGCCCTCGAGAGCCGGCTTGCCTTCAACCATCATCGATTGGCCCGAGGCCCAGACCCACGACATCAGGTCGTTCTGGACACCGGACGGCGTTTGCAGCGACAAGGGCAGCACCCAGCCATACTGGTTCTTGTCGGCGTGGGTCATCTTCTTGGCGGCTTCGAGAAACTCCGCGCGGGTCGACGGCAGCTTGGTCACGCCTGCCTGGGCGGCGAGGTCCAGATTGACGAAGACCGGATAGACGAACGAAGCCACGGGAAACATCACCGCCTTGCCGTCCACCTTGATGATATCCGCGACCTGGGTCTTGTCGAACCCGCTCGCATCCATCATCGGGTTCATGTCGGCCAGCGCACCCTGCGCGTTCAGATTGTTCACCCAGGCGCCGTCGAGACCGACGACGTCGCTGAGCGTTCCGGTTGCGGCGCCGACCGAGATCTGGTCTCGCGTGGTCGCATAGGGACCGCTGACCAGCGTCACCTTGATGCCGGGGTTTGCAGCCTCGAAGTCGTTCATGATTGCCCTGAGCGAGCCGCCCGGCAATTCGGGCTCCCACCATTGGGTGAATTCCAGCGTCGTGTCCGCCATGGCGCCGGTTGCACCAAGCAACCATGCGGCCGCGGCTATTTTCAGCATCGCGGGTCGTATCCGAAACATCATTTTCTCCTCCTTCTTCAAGATCGGCCGCACAATGCGGACGGTCGTCTGTTCATTCAGAAGCCTTCTTGTATCTTCCGCAGGCACCTCGCTCCCGCCCGCGGTCTTCCGCAGATCTTCAGATCGCCAGATGCGTTTCGGGATCGAAGAAATGGAACTTGGCATCATCCACGGCCAACCGGATTTCCGAGCCGGAGCGGACGGCGCTGATCGGCTCGAACCTCGCCACCGCGTTCGACGCCAGGCCGAAATCGTCCACCGCATCCGGATCGCCGGAGTCCACCCGGACAGCGTCGATGTTCATGTGGACGATCTGTTCGGAGCCGAGTTCCTCGATCGAGGTCACCCTGGCCGGTATCGTCTGATACTTGCGACCGGATTCAAGGCTGCTGTCATAAAGATCCTCCGGTCTGATCCCGAACACGACCTTGCGCCCCGCATACGACCTCAAGGCCGGCCTGCGCACGAAGGCTGCATCCTGCAGCCGGACGGCGAAGTCGCGAAAAGCGAGCTCGCCGCCCTTCAGGGTCGCCTCGAAAAGGTTCATCGAAGGAGAGCCGATGAAGCCGGCAACGAAGGCGTTAACCGGCGATTCATAGAGCCTCTTGGGTGTGTCGACCTGCTGCAGCACACCGCCTTTCAACACCGCGACTCTGTCGCCCATCGTCATCGCTTCGATCTGATCGTGGGTCACGTAAATGGTCGTGACGCCGAGCTGCTTTTGCAGGCTGGTGATTTCGGCGCGCATTTGCACACGCAGTTTCGCATCCAGATTGGAAAGCGGCTCGTCCATGAGAAAGGCGGCCGGCTCGCGCACCATGGCGCGGCCCATGGCAACCCGTTGACGCTGCCCGCCTGACAGGTTCGCGGGTTTGCTGTCCAGCAAAGACGTCAGCTGAAGAGTTTTGGCGATCTCGTCCACGCGCTTCTTGCGCTCGGCCTTCGGCTTGCCTGCCAGCCGCATCGAAAAGGCGATGTTTTCGGATACCGTCATATGCGGGTAGAGCGCGTAGCTCTGGAACACCATCGCGATGTCGCGGTCCTTGGGCGGCATGTCGACGACGTCGACCCCGCCGATCCGAAGGCTGCCGCTGGTGATGTCTTCCAACCCCGCGATCATTCGCAACGCCGTGGATTTGCCGCAGCCGGAAGGCCCGACGAGGATCAAGAACTCGCCGTCCTTGACCGACAGGTTCAACTGGTCGATTGCGCGAAAACTGTTCCCGTAGGTTTTGCAGATCTTCTCAAGAATGACTTCTGCCATATTCCTCCCTCCACAAGTATAAGCCCTGATTTTTATGATTCTCCTGGGCTTGTGTTCGCCTGCGAAATGTTTCGTCGGATCGTTTCAGGTCATGCTCCAGCATCCACATGCGCATTTTTCAGGTCGACTGCTGACGGCGCGTTCGCCGATGCCAGGAGTTGCGTGACCTGGTCCTCGGTCGGAAGCGCCTCGCGCCCGCCACGCCCCGTTATCGAAACGGCCGCCGCCGCGGCCGCGAATGCGATCCGGCCCGCAGTGTCGGCTCCGCGCGTCAACGCATGGGCATAGGCGCCATGAAAGCAGTCACCCGCGCCTGTGGAGTCGACGACCGCAACCCGGTGCGGGGGCAGGTGCCAGAGACCTGTCTCTTCACGGCCGCGATAGTACACACCCCTGCCTCCATCGGTCAGAACCACGGCGGATCGCGATGGCAACCACAAGGCATCGAGCATCTCGGCAGGCGATCGGCGCCCCGTGGCAGTCCGTGCAAAGCTAAGTGGAAGAATGAGATGGTCGCAGAGCGCGATCAGCCGCTCCGTGGCGGGGCCGCTGCTCCATTCGATATCGCCGAGGATCGCAAGGCCGAGATCGCGAGCCCGAGCCACGACATCCAGCGACCCGGTCGCATAGCTATCGACGATCAGGACGGTTGCGCGGCTGAGGATATCGTCCGGAAAGTCCGGAGCGGTGCCCAGCATCGCATCGTCGTCATACGCGATGAACCTTTCCCCGTCCGAGCCGACGGTGATCCGCGAGTGCACCGGGCGCGCGTCGGGATGGCGCGGCGCGAATGCGGTTTCAATACCGCTCGCCACGAGATCGAGCAGAACGGCGTCGTCCGCGGCACTGGCCAGCCATCCGACGAACCCGGCGGTTCCGCCGAGCCGCGCGACGGCGGCCAGCGCCGTCGCGACATTTCCCCCGAAGGCGCGGGTACTTTGCAGAACCTTACCCTTGCCCGCCGACAATGGCTGATCGACGTAGACGATGTCGTCTATCGCAATAGCGCCGAAGCCGAGGATCGAGGAGATGGTGGGCATCGTTCAGGCACCCGCCTTCGCCAAGGCGTCTTGCGCCGAAAGGCCGTCATGGATGACGCCGCGAAAGGCAAGCGCTGCCTTCTCCGGATCGCCGTGCCCCCAGAGATTGCGGCCGACCACGGCGCCGTGCGCGCCGGCACGGATGGCGTCCGCCGTCTGCTGAAGCGCGCCGAGCAGCGTATCGGTCTTTGGACCGCCCGCGATGACAACCGGCACCGGGCAGGTCCGGACGGTCTCCCGGAACGACTCGAAATCGCCGGTGTAGCCGATTTTGATCACGTCGACGCCGGACTCGTAACCGATGCGCGCCGCATAGGCGATCTCGTCGGGGGTGAAGACGATCTTTGCCCCGTCGGTGAAATCGCGAGGGTAGATATGCGCCACCACGGGCATGCCGTAGCGGGCCGCCGCATTCACCGAATCGGTCAGCCAGCGTATGTATTTGCCCTCCGTCGCGCCGCGCACCGGAATGGCCACGGCCAACGCATCGGCCCCCGCGCGCACCGCGTCCTCGGGCGTTGCGATCAACTCGCTGATGCGATCGTCCGCAGTGAAGCAGCCCGCCTGAATCACCAGGGAAGCTTTGCCCGCATATTGCGGCCACAGATGGCGCGCGGTGCCAGGCTGGATGCTGACGTAGTCGGGTTTGCCCGCCATGACGCGTGCGAGCGCACCCGGCAGGTCGGCAAGGCCGCCTTTGCGCACGTCGCCATAGCCGACGAAGTGGTCGACCGCGCCGCCAAAAAGGTTCCCCGATGGATGCGAGAAGAGGCGCGCGAGGCGCACCTTGGTTCCTAGGCTCATGAGTCCAAAATTCCCTGATCGGTTGATTTAAAAATGCTCGATCCAGTGTTTCCGAAAGAAAAAAGAAAAACAATCTTTCGAAAGCTTTCGAATCTCCATATTTTCGGTAAGGTGAGCCAAGGCCGGCGCGATTGCTCGGCGCAGGCAGGCAAGGGCAGGGCAATGTTGTCGGAGCAGAGACGCCAATCGATCCTGGGCGAGGTGCAACGCAGCGGACAGGTTCGCATCAAGGACCTGTCGGACGGGTTTGGCGTGTCGGAGGTCACGGTGCGCTCCGACCTCGAAATACTGGACCGCAAGGGACTGCTGACCAAGACCCGTGGAGGGGCGGTGACCCGGACCACCGATTCGACGACGGCCGCGTTCGCGCGGCGGATGCAAACGAACCTCGACGCAAAGAAGCGCATCGCCCGGGCGGCGCTCGACCTTTTCGAGCACAACCAGTCGGTCATCTTCGACGGTGGCTCGACCTTGATGCAGCTTGCCATGCAGTTACCGCCGCTCAGCAATGTCGTGGTCGCGGCCACGGCCATGAATATCGTGCAGCATCTTATGCATCGTCCCGGGCTCGACGTTCATATGATCGGCGGCCGGGTCTATCCCGACACGGTGAGCACGCTGATCACCGATGCCGATACGGCTCTCGGCGGCCTGGTAGCGCATCAGGTCTTTGTTGGAGCGCATGCGATAGACTCGTCACTGGATGTGGTCGACGTGAACGAAGACATGGCGCGAACGAAGCGAAACCTCGTTCGCATGGCCCGGCGCGTTGTCCTGCTCGCCGATTCGAGCAAATGGGGCGTCAGCGGGACGTCCAAGGCATTTTCGCTGTCGGCCGTCGATGTGGTGATCACCGACGATGGCCTGCCCGGTCCAATACGCAGCGAGCTTGATAGGATCGGGGCCAAGGTGATCTATGCCTGAACCCATCCCGGTCTCTGATGCGCGACGGAAAGCGCGCATGACCCACGGGCTTCGCAGCGGCCGTCGGCCGTTTTTCATGCCGGTCATGTTCTCCTCCTTGCGCTGGCGGCCTCCCAGTGCACGCCAGAATTCTCATAAGCTCTATAAAAATTTTACGCGCGTCAACATTTAAAGTCCTGTATAGCGGATTGCGGGGGGTCGTGGGAACTGCAACGGTTGCGCAGCATGCCCTTGGCTTGAGAGGAAAGCTGGAAATGCACGGAAAATCAGAGACAAAGCTCGGCATCGGTGTCATCGGCTGCGGCAACATCTCGATGACCTATCTGCGCAATGCAGCGCTCTTCGGTGGTGTCGAGCTACGCGCCTGCGCCGACATTTCCGCTGACATGGCTGAGCTGCGCGCCAGGGAATACGGCATCCGCGCCCTGGGCGTTGACGCGCTGCTGGCCGACCCCGATATCGACCTCGTGCTGAACCTGACAATCCCGGCGGCGCATTTCGACATTTCGTTGTCAGCGCTCTCGGCGGGCAAGCATGTCTTCACCGAAAAGCCGCTGGCAACCTCTGCCGCCGACGGCCGCCGCCTTGTCGCCGAGGCCGCGAAGCGCGGCCTGCTGATCGGCTCGGCGCCGGACACATTCCTGGGTGCAGCCGGCCGCCGCGCGCGCCGACTGATGGATGACGGCGCGATCGGCAAGCCGGTGACCGGCACCGCTTTCATGATGGGACGGGGCATGGAGCACTGGCATCCCAATCCGCAATTCTATTATCAGCCCGGCGGCGGTCCGGTGTTCGACATGGGTCCCTATTACCTGACCGTGCTGGTCAATCTGCTCGGGCCGGTCGAGCGCGTCATGGCGATGGCGACGCGCGGCCAGGAGGAGAGGCTGATCACGGCCGACGGGCCGTTCAAGAACACGACATTCAAGGTCGGCACGCCGACCAACATAATGTCGCTGCTCGAATTCCGCTCGGGCGCCACCGTCACCTTCGGCGCCTCATGGGATGTTTTCAAACACTCCAACCATCCCATTGAACTGCACGGCACCGAAGGCTCGCTCAGGCTGCCCGACCCCGACACGTTCGGCGGCACCGTTTCGCTGTCGGAGCGTGGCGCCGACTGGGTCGATTTCGCCAGCGACAGCGAACTCTACGGCGCCCGCAACTGGCCCTATTCCGCGCCCGACCGCGCCAATTACCGCATGCTCGGCGTCGCCGATCTGGCGGGCGCGCTGGCCACGGGCAGAAAGCCGCGCGCCTCCGGTGAGCTGGCGCTGCATGTGCTTGAGATCATGGAGGCGATCCTGGCTTCGGGCGAAAGCCGTGGCTCGGTTGCCATCAACGGCACGGTCGACCAGCCGCCGCTGCTTGGCGAAGAGGAAGCGGCAACCCTGCTTGCCTGACGGGAGGTTCGTCCGTGACATCGCCACCGTCCCTGCCGACACTCGATCCGGAGGCCCGGCATGTGCTCGAGCTCGGCAGCCAAGCCGGTGCGCCGCCGTTCGAAACGGGAACGCCAGAACAGGCGCGCCGTGCCTATAATGAAGGCTTCCCAAACCTGCAAGGCGAGCGCGAGCTGGTCGCGTCGATCAGCGAGCGCATCATTGCAGGACCCGGCGGTCCGCTGAGGCTCAGGATCTATCGCGGGCAGGGCGCGCCTTCGGCAGGCGCTCCGGCGCTGCTTTATCTCCATGGCGGCGGCTGGGTAATCGGCAATCTCGACTCGCATGACGAGATCTGCCGCTGGTTCGCCAACGAGGCGGGCGCAGTCGTCGTTTCCGTCGACTACCGGCTTGCGCCGGAACACAAATTCCCGGCGGCAATAGAGGATTGCCGCGCAACGCTCAACTTCATGCAAAGCGCGGCGGACGAACTCGGCATCGACGCTGCCCGCATCGCGGTTGCCGGCGACAGCGCGGGCGGCAATCTCGCCACGGTGCTCGGCCTGCTCACGCGGGGGGACAAAAATCCGCCGGCAGCGCAGCTGCTGTTTTATCCCAACACCGATGCCGGGCAGACGACGGACAGCTATCGCCGCTTCGCCATAGGCTTTGGCCTGACCGCCTCGACCATGGCCTGGTTCCGCGACCATTATATCCGCAATGCCGCCGACATCGGCGACTGGCGTACCTCACCGCTGAAGGCGGAAAGCCTCGCCGGTGCGCCGCCCACCTTCATCGCCATCGCCGGTCACGACATCCTCGCCGACGAAGGCGAGGCCTATGCCAGGCGTCTGCAGCAGGCCGGCGTGCCGGTCGTGCTGGAACACTGGCCCGGTCAGATCCACGGCTTCGTCTCGATGGGCCGTCACGGCCCGGCAGCGAGACAGGCGGTTGCCGCCGCCATTGCCGCGTGGCGAAGCTTCGATCCTGCCTTTGGAAAGGCTCAAGCGGACTGACGCATCACCAGGGCGGCGTCGAGGCTGACCTTCGGCGCGACGTTTGCCCTATCCTCGTTGAGCAAAGCGAGCAGTGTCTCGACGCTGCGCCCCGCCATGGCGGCAAAATCCTGCGCGATGGTGGTCAGTGGGGGGCAGGTGTAGCGGCTCAGCGGATGGTCGTCATGGGCGGCGATACGCAGGTCGCAATCGGCCTTGCGGCCGATCTTCAGCCCTTTCGCGAAGGCTGCCGCCATCACGCCGAAGGCCAGGCGGTCATTCGCACACAGTATGGTCTTGCCGGGCAGACCCCCGGTCTTGCCGGGCAGCCCCCCGGTCTTGGGGGGCGGGCCTCTGGGGTTTCCCGGCAGGCCGCTGGCCCCGAGCATCTGTTCCATCTGCTCGTAGCCGATGCGCTCGAAATCCCATGTGTAGTCTCGGGTGTTGCCGATAACCACCGGGTCCTGGCCAAGCTGATGCATCGCGGCGACGTAACTGTTCAGGCGCTCCGGCGAATTGTGATTGACATGCGGGATGTCGAAATAGACCGGGGGGTCGCCGGAGCGGCAGAGATAGTCGACGATGGTCGAGACGCTCTGGGCATTGTTGTTGCCGACAAAGGGCGTGCCGCCTTCGAGATAGGTATCGAAATAGACGACCGGCATTGTCTGGGTCAGCTTCTCCAGCGTGCGCCGGTCCGAGCACAAGCCGAGCGGCGCGATCAGCGCGCCCGAAACTTTCAGCGACAGGATGGTACGTGTCGCCTCCATTTCGAGCTCGGTCGAGCCATGCGAGGAGATGACGATCGGCCAGTAGCCCTCGTCGCGCAGCCGAAGTTCGATACGGCTGACCATTTCGGAATAGAAGGGGTCGGTGACCGTCGGTACGACAATGCCGATGGCGCGGGTGCGCTTGCGGTTGAGGTTGCGGGCAAACAGATTGGGCTGGTAGTCGGACGACCGCAACGCCTCTTCGATGCGCTTGCGCGTTGCCGGCTTGACGCTGGTCGGATCGTCGAAATATTTCGACAGCGTCGGCCTGGAAACACCGCAGGAGCGGGCGAAATCCTCCATCGTCTTGTGCGTCATTGGCATTCAATCCTCGTCTGGCACGCGCCAGAACCTCGGTCATCCCTTGACGCTGCCCACGGTCCTGCAGCCGGCGCGTCTGCCACGCAACGGCAGACGAAATTTACAGGAAACGTCAGTGGGTTCAACGCGCAATGACAGATTATACCGTGCGTAAATTTGTTCAATTGACGCGAAAATTGTCGCGCATCAAAGTCTCGGTCACAAAGAGCGCTGAAACAGTCCAGGCACCATGACACAACAGATCGATCGGCTTCTTTCCCAGCTTTATCGTCGGCTCGATGCCGCCGCGGTTGTGATCGGCGATGCTATCGATCCGCGCTACAGCGACGACCTCTCCGGCAAGGGCGGCGGCCAGCCCGAACTGGTCTTGCGTCCGCGCAACGCCGCCGACGTCGCCGAAATCCTGCGCCTATGCAGTGGTATCGGCCAGAAGCTGGTCGTCCATGGCGGCCGCACCGGGCTGGCCGGCGGCGCGCGCGTGCAGCCGGGCGAAGCGGTGCTGTCGCTGGAGCGCATGACCGCGGTCGAAGCGCCCGACGGCGCCGCGGCAACCATCATCGCGGAAGCCGGCGCGCCGCTGCAAATGGTGCAGGAAGCGGCCGATGCGTCCGGCCTGATGTTCGGCGTCGATATCGGCGCGCGCGGCACGGCGACGGTCGGCGGCAACATCGCCACCAATGCTGGCGGCATTCGCGTGCTGCGCTACGGCATGTACCGCGCCCAGGTGCTGGGGCTGGAGGCCGTGCTTGCCGACGGCTCGATCCTGACTTCGTTGCGTGGCCTGGCCAAGGACAATTCGGGATACGATCTCAACCAGCTTTTCATTGGCAGCGAAGGCTCGCTGGGCGTGGTTACTCGCGCCTGTCTGCGGCTGCATCCCAAGCCCGCCACCGAGGTTGCCGCCTTTTGCGCCCTTGGCTCGCTGGAGGCGGCGATTGCGTTGCTGGGGTTGCTCAAGCAGCGGCTCGGGCCCTTGCTTTCGGCCTATGAGGTAAACTTCTCGCCGCTCTACGGCGCCATGATTGCCGGCATGGCCGCGCCGGCGCCGCTGCCTGTCGGCGCGCCCGTCTATGTGCTGGCCGAGATCCAGGGCAGCCAGGCCGAGCTGGACGGCGAGCGTTTCGCTTCGGTGCTGATGCAGGCGGTCGAGGACGGCATCGTCGACGACGTGGTCGTCTCGCAGTCGCCACGCGAATTCCGTGCGCTATGGGATGTGCGCGAAGAGGCTAACCGATTCCTGTTTGCGATCGAGGGAATGCTCGGCGTCGACATTAGCATCCCGTTGGCGGCCATGGCGGATTTCCTGCGCAACGCCGAATCCGCGATCCACGCCGTCGACAGCCGCGCCGAGATCTACGTCTTCGGCCATCTCGGCGACGGCAATCTGCACTATCAGGTCGACACCACGGAACCGGCGGCCGCCTATGAGATCATCTATCGCGGCGTGGCGGCATGCGGTGGCGCCGTCTCGGCCGAGCACGGCATCGGCCTCGACAAGAAGAAATGGCTGAACCTCGTGCGCAGCGACGCCGAACTATCAGCCATGCGCCGGCTGAAGGTGGCGTTCGATCCGCACAACATTCTCAACCCAGGGCGGATTTTCGATATCATTTGATCGCCGGGAGGATCTAGCTTGCAACTGGCGAGAGCAGCGCGTGGAAGTCGACCGTTCTCATCTGCTCGACGCCGTCCAGAGTCATATTTCCCGCGACATAGACGATGATTGCCAGACCGAGCCAGCCGATCCAGCGATACTTGGCAAGCAGCGCCGCCACCAGCGTCGAGGCGACCGCCATCAGAACCACCGACAGGATGAGACCGAACACCAGCGCATTCATGTCGTGGGCGGCGGCGCCCGCCACTGCCAGCACATTGTCCAGCGACATCGAGACATCGGCGACGACGATCTGCAGGATCGCGGTGCGCAGCGCCTTGGCCGGCCGCGCCGTCGCAAGTGCTGCGGCTTCATTGTCGACGTCCTCGCCGTCGCCGGCCGAGCGCAACTCCTGGAACATGTTCCAGCACACCCAGAACAAAAGCATGCCGCCGACCAGCATGATCCCAGGAATTTCAAGCAGCTGCACCGCGATCACGGCAAAGACGATGCGGATCACCGCCGCCGCGGCAATGCCGGCGACGATCGCCTTCTGCCGCAACGCCTTGGCAAGGCCTGCGGCCGCCATGCCGATCACCACGACATTGTCGCCAGACAGCACAAGGTTGATGGTGATGACTTCCAGATAAGCGGCGACAGTCGTCTGGTCGAAACTCATAGAGCGGTCTCCCCGGAAGGCTCCGGCTGGTTGCGGCGGATCGGACCGATGTCTGCGCAAACGCGAAGACAGCTGATTTGAGTGCAGCCCGGCATTGAAACAAGACGCCAGCGCGGCCAATCGGTCCTCATCCACGGAATTCATCGCCGGGTCGTGATTTCCGACCAGAAATGCCCGCCCCAGAATGCCCATCATGGAAGGGAAGACAAAAGCGTTCCGCTTGCCTATCAATATTGCCGACCAAAGGAGAGACGAGCATGAGCAAGACGGCACTGATTTTCTGGGGCGGATGGGAGGGTCACACGCCGGCCCGCAGCGCCGCTGTCGTCAGCGAGATATTGACCCGGCATGGCTTCGAGGTGCGGACAGAAGAGGGCACATCGGCGCTTGCCGATCCGCAGCTCCCGGCCATCGATCTGATCGTGCCGGTGATCACCATGTCGACGATCGATAAACCGGAGCTGCAAAACCTCACGGCCGCCGTCAGCGGCGGAACCGGCCTTGCCGGGTTCCACGGCACCATGGGCGACAGTTTTCGCAACGAGCCGGCCTATCAGTTCATGACCGGCGGCCAATGGGTCGCGCACCCCGGCGACATCATCCACTACCGTGTCGACATCATCAGCGACGATCCGATCGTCAGGGGTATCGAGGGTTTCGCCTACCATTCCGAGCAGTATTACATGCATGTCGACCCGAGCAACGAGGTGCTGGCGACGACGACGTTCAGCGGTGAGCATCTCGACTTCATCGACGGCGTCGTCATGCCCGTGGTCTGGAAGCGCCGCTACGGCAAGGGCCGCGTCTTCTTCAGCGGGCTCGGCCACACCGCGGATGAGTTTTCCGTGCCGCAAATGCGCACCATCTTCGAGCGTGGGGTGCTGTGGGCCAGCCGGTAACCGGGGCCTGTCCGAGCATGCAACGGCGATATCACGCCTCCGCTACTCGCTAAGCCGCGGCTAACGCTCTATGCTGGCTGAGGTCACGGCGTTCGACCGCCGTCATCGCAACTGAAATGTGTTGTCACGGGGGACATGCATGTTCGGGGTCGTCGGATTAGTAAGGCATGGAAAGTGGTCGCAGCGCTGGCGTCCGCCCGCTCTGGTGGTCGTGGTGTTCGGTCTGTTGCTGCTTGCGCCGCAGGCGGCCAACGCGCAGCTGAACTGGACGCTCGATCCGGCGAATTCGACACTCACCTATCAATCGGTGAAGAAGAACACCATTGTCGAAACCAACAAGATCAGGAACCTCTCGGGCACGCTGACATCGGATGGCGCCGCCAAGGTCACGTTCGACCTCAACTCGGTCGACACCGGCATCGACCTTCGCAATGTCCGCATGCGCTTCCTGTTCTTCGAAACCTTTAAATTCCCGACGGCGGAAGTGACGGCGAAAGTCGATCCCGCCGCTTTTGCCGATCTCGCCACCAAACGGCGCATGAGCGCGCATATCCCGTTTCGCCTGAGCCTGCACGGCGTCGACAAGGACCTTGAGGCCGATGTAGTGGTCACCATGATCACCGACAGCATGGTGTCGATCGCCTCGGAGGCGCCGGTCGCCGTGCATGTCGAGGATTTCGGCCTGTTGCCCAACATCGAAAAACTCCAGCAGGCGGCCAATGTCAGCAGCATCGTCCCGACGGCTTCGGTGTCGTTCGACTTCGTCTTCACCGCTGATGGGGCCAAGCCGGCGGCGGCGCCTGCCGTCGCCGCCGCAGCCCCAGCCGATGCCGGGCCGGTCGCCACAGATGCAGGCAAGACGTCCTTCAGCGACGATGAATGCCTGAACAGGTTCGAGGTGCTGTCGCGCACCGGCGCCGTCTATTTTCGCCCAGCCAGCGCTCGGCTCGATGAAAAGAGCCGCCCACTGCTGGCCGAGGTGGTCGGCGTCGTCGGCAAATGTCCGAAACTGAAGGTCGAGGTTTCGGGCCATACCGATTCCGACGGCTCGCCGACGGCCAACAAGAACCTGTCGGAACGGCGCGCCAAGGCGGTCGCCGACGCGATCATCGCTGCGGGCATTCCATCGGCGCAGATCACGGCTTCCGGCTATGGCGAGGAAAAGCCGGTGGCGCCGAACGATACGCCGAAGAACAAGGCGCTGAACCGGCGGATCGAGTTCTCCGCCACGCCGCTCTCCAACTGAGCCGGTCCTTAACTGAGAAGGCCCGTCAACCGAAAAGGAATCCGGTGCGTTTGGACATGATTGCAAGTTGCGGCAACTTCATGCGCGGCATCGGCCTCGCCGTGCTGGCGCTTGCGTTGACCATGACCATTACCATGACCGCGGCCAGTGCCGAACGCCGCATCGCCCTGGTGCTCGGCAATTCCCATTACCGGAACGCGCCGGTGCTGCCCAATCCGGTGAACGATGCGCAGGCAATGTCCGATCGCCTGAAGGGGCTGGGCTTCGAAATCGTCTCCGGCCTCGATCTCACCAAGGCGCAGACGCAGGAAAAGATCGCGCAATTCGCGCGGCAGGTGCGTGGCGCCGATATCGCGCTGTTCTTCTATGCCGGTCATGGCCTGCAGGTCTCGGGCAGGAATTACCTGCTGCCTGTCGATGCGGCGCTGGAGGACGAGACCTCGCTCGACTTCGAAGCCGTGCAGGTGGACTTCATCCTGCGGCAGATGTCGCGCGAGACCAGCATCAGGCTGGTGTTCCTCGACGCCTGCCGCGACAACCCGCTCGCCGATGTGCTTGCCAAGGAGACTGGCGGCGACAGCACGGCAAGCAGCGGCCTTGCCGAAATACCGATCGAGAATGGCGGCGCCGGCACGCTGGTCGCCTTCGCTGCCAGTCCCAACCAGCTCGCCTATGACGGACCGGGCGAGCACTCGCCATTTTCGGCGGCGCTGCTTGCCCATATCGGCGAGGTCAACGTCTCGATCACCGAAGCGATGAACCGGGTTACGTCGGATGTGTTCAAGGCCACAGCCGGACGCCAGCGGCCCTGGATCAACGTTTCGCTGACCACCGATGTCGTGCTTCACAAGGTCGATCTCAAGGCGCCGCTGATCGTCGGCGATTCCGGCGCGGCTGCGCCCGAAGGCGATACGCAGGCGCGCACCGGCGCGGCCGCCAATCCGCCGGGTACGGACGCCGGCGAGCAGGCGCTGGAACAGCTGCGTGAGGAAATTCCGAAGCTGGGCTCGGACGCGCCAGTCCTTTTCGACGTTCCGGTCAATTTCGGCGACCCGGCGATCGACGGCAAGAGCATCGCCCAACTCATCCAGGGCAAGCCGCACTTCAGTCCGGTCGAGGGCCTGGAAAAGTCCGTCTGGGACAACCAGTGCAGCAACTGTCATCAATGGACCGAGGAGCGGCTGTGCGACCAGGCCAAGACCTACGTCACCAATGATGTCTCGGTGTTGCGCCTGCAACACCCGCTGGGCACGCGCTTCAAGGTGGCACTCGGCAAATGGGCGCAAAACGGCTGCAAATGAGACCGCCAACAATGGGTTGGATCAGATTTCAATGAAATCTCATCACGATCCAGAGCAATCAGGCTCGGCGCAGCGCCTCGGTTTCGGCCAGATGGATGCCCATCTCGACAAAGGCGGTGAGCACGGAGAAACGGTCCGCCACCGCAACCCGCGCCAGTCCGGCCAGTATGCCGGCATTGACGGCATGCGCAGCCGGCAGCGGCCGCAGCCTCGACCCGTTGGTCTGCGGCGTCAGGCCATTGATGTGCCGTTGCGCCGCTAGCGCGATCCAGCCGGCAGGCGTGTGCTGCTGCGTCATCGCCGCCCCGGCGACAGCCTCCCGGCGGCTTGCATTGTTGGGGTCGCCGACCCACTCCTGGATCAGTGCCAGCGTTGCGAGGTCCTGCTCTTCGAGCAGCTCGGTCAGATGCCCCAGGCACTCATGGCCCCACCAGATTGCGGCCCGGTCAGGCAGGAGATAGGCGCAAAAGGTAATCGCTTCCTCGGGGATGCGCCCGGCCATCAGCCGGCGGCAGAACTCGAGCGAGGGTTGGTCGGTCGGAACGGCCGTCATGTCCCGGGCGACAGCCGTGGTCGCGGCGAAGAGATCGCGTGCGGTCTGGAATCGAAGCCCGTTGACCATCGCTGCTGTTATCCTCCCCAAGCCCTCACTCAACCCGCCTGCGAGGCGCGGGTCAAGTCTGTCGACCACCACATGTCCATGACGTTGTTCACAGACAAACGCCTCACGGTTTGGTATATTCCACAGCCGACCGTGATCTCGACAGATCATTGTCGAACAGGAAGAGTTGGCCCGGATCCATGGATCGGGCCTGAGTGAAAATCGGATGCTCGAAACGGGAGTAACCGTTATGCAGCGGCACATTTTAGTCTTGGCATTGGCGACCGTGCTTTTCTCGACCCACGTCTATGCCGACCCACTTCAGAGATCGGAAGACATTGTGAAGTTCTTTGCCGGCGCGATCGATCACGGCGCGGCACGCGGGATTTGTGTCGGCACCGAGGACGAGTGCAAGAGCAAGACCAGCCAGAAAGAAAAGCCCCCGGAGAAGACCGGCCTCGATATGCTGATCAATTTCAGCCTGGATTCGTCCGAGCTCGACGCCAAGGCGCGCAGCGAACTCGACGAATTCGCCAAGGCGCTGAAGGACGATCGGCTGAGCAAGCTGTCCTTCGTCGTCGAAGGCTATACCGACGCATCCGGCTCGGCGACCTACAATGAAGGCCTGTCGCAGCGCAGGGCGCAATCGGTCACCGCCTTCCTCGAATCCAACGGCATCGAATCCACCCGCATCAAGGCGGTCGGTCTCGGCGAGGCCAATCCACGCAATCCCGATCCCTACGATCCCGTCAACCGGCGGGTCGAGATGCGGATCAAGGCGCAGTAGCTTCGCCGGCTGCGTCTTCCGGCCGTCGTCAAACACAACGCCGCGCGTCCAACGGACACGCGGCGTTTTTATTGTTTGACATGATCGATCAGTTCTTGAGCACGCCGCCGACCGCTACGCCGGTGCCGAAGATCAGCGCCTTGGTCAGGAAATCATTATTGTCCCGCGGCGGCGGCTCATCCTCGCGCACGACCTCGCGGTTGCGCCTTTTCTGCACGAACTGCTGTTGTCGGCGCGGCTTCTGGGCGTACTGCTTCTTGCGTGGCTTTTCCGCCACCGGCTTCAGCGTGCGGGCCTTCTGCACCACCTGTTTTTTCGGCTTGTCCACGCCGGCCTGGTCGGCCTCATGCTTGGCACGCACGGCCTCCATCATCGGATCCGTCTGGATAACCAGGAACGCCAGTTGCTCGCGCGTCAGGAAAGTGGTCGGAGGCAGCCCGTTCCCCTCTTGCCAGTCGCCGATCGCTTGCCGGGTCTTGGCGCCGATATTTCCGTCGACGCGGCCAAGCTCGTTGCCCAGCGCCTCGACGCGCAATTGCAGGTCGATGCGGCCCTGGCGATCGAGACCGATCGCGTTCTCCGTCGCCTCGGTGCCCAGCACCTTCTTCATGTCGTCCGAAATGCCTACCGAGGTGCGCACGGCAGAACCCGAGTTCGCTTCTTCGGCAGCAAGCGCGGCGACTTCCCGTTCCTGGGCTTTCGGATCGTTCAGCGCATCGATGTTGAGCCGCGCCACCGTGGCGAAGCGGCCATTCGGGAACTGTTCGAGATAGGCTTCGTAGAATGGCGCGGTGTTGCGCTTCGAGGCCTCGTCCCAAAGCCGCTGCTCGACTTCCCACGAAGGCGGTTCGCTGGTGACGAGAGCGGGGGCGGCCGCTGCCGCGGCGTTCGCGTCATCGGCGGCCGGTTTTGCCACCGGCACGGCTTCGGCGGCCGGTTTGCCAAGGAAAACCTCGCGGCCCAGCGATGCGTTGTGCCATGGCCGCTGGCGGCCTTGCGTGGTCTCGGCCACTTCGCCGCGCACCCGCGTCAGCGCGCTCTGGATCTCGACGCCGGGTTCGGTCAGGTGCCTGGCGAGCGCGGTCGAGTAGGGGCTGTCGACGCCGTTGCCGTCAAAGGCGATGGCGCCCGGGTCGGTGGCATAGGCAATCAGGATGCCGCCGGTGCCGACGCCCTCTGATTTAGGGTCGATCGGCGCCAGGCCGGTGCCCAGCGCGGTGGAGCGGGTCTTCGGCATCGCGGCCGCCAGTGTGCGTGCCAGCGGATTGTCGCGGCAGGCATCGAGGATGATGACGCCGACCGCCGGGTCGGGTGGCAATGCGGCCATGAGGTCGTCGATCTGGACGGTGCGGGTCTTGAGATAGGCAGGTGACGTCAATTCGGCGTCGACCGGGATCAAAAAGTTCTTGCCGTCCACCTGCATGCCGTGGCCGGCATAGAAGATGACGGCGAGGTCGGCATCGTAGGACCGCTCGGTGAATTTGCTGATCAGGCTGTGCATGCCGGCATTGTCCTGGTCGACGCCCTCGATCACCTCGAAGCCGGCATTGCGCAGCGTCGATGCGATGAGATGCGCGTCATTGGCCGGATTGGGCAACTCGACGGCATGGACGTATTTGCTGTTGCCGATGACCAGCGCGACGCGTTTGACGCCACCGGCATCCGGCGCCGCCGCCTGGACGGTGCCAAGCGCGGTCAGCACTAACAGAACAATTCCGCTCAAAAGGACGGCAAACGCTTTCATGGGATCGGCCCTCCGCCCCAATGGGGCGCGTTATTGATGGCTGCGCATGCTAAATTTCACCAGCGACTGTATCGCTTCTGCCAAAATGGCTGTTGGGCGTATGTGATCCCAGCCACAGTTTTGGTTCACAAGGACCCAAAAACCTTCCCAAATATCCGCAAACATACCATTCGCCGGCCTCAGAACCAATCGGCTTGGCGAAAGCCGGGGCAAACTGCCAGCTCTAGCCCGGCTCAAGCGTATTTTGGATGGAGCCGACCAGTGCCGTTATCGCCTCCTTGTATTTTTCGAACTCCGGCGATGTCTGGCGGACTTCCGTCGTCGTCTGCTGGCCCGCATCGGTGGTGGCGGGCGTCGGCAATTTGCGGCCCATCTTCCGTTCCGCCCAGTCGACGACGTAGCTAGCGGTCTTGCCGGTAAGAAATGGGTTGGCCTGGATAACGGACGATCCGAGCACGGCGCTCAACTGCGCCGATCCTGGCGACGCCAGCACCTGATGGGCGCCTTCCATGCCGAGGAAATGGCAGAGATAGAGCCGGCCGGCGGTGATCTGGTGGCCACGCGCCTTGAGATAGGCTTCGCCCTCGCGCGCCAGATTGCGCACCATCTCACGCGAGATGGTGGCGTCGTAGCGCAGCGCCAGCAGATCGGCCGTCGACAGCGATCGCGCGAGTTCGGGACGATAGGTGTTCATCATCCGGATCCAGGTCTTGGATATGAACTGGCCGGCGCCTGTCGCCGAAGACAGCGGGTTCTTGGCCCGCGCGCTACCGCCCGATTCGACGTGGACGATACGGTCGGTCAGCGTTTCGACGGCGGGATCGCTGGAAGTGACGGCGATTGCAGCGGTCACTGTTCCGAGCGGATCGATCGCCTGACCGCTCTGATAGAGTTCGAAATGCAAATGTGGCCCGGTCGACAGGCCGGTGGTGCCGATATAGCCGATAATGTCGCCGGCCTTCACCTTGGTGCCGACACCGCTGGCAATGGCGAATTTCGACATATGCGCGTAGCGCGTCTCGCGGCCGCCGCCATGGGCGATCTTGACCACATTGCCGTAGCCGCCGCCGTCGCCCTGGAAGATGATCTCGCCGTCGAAGGCTGCTGCGATCGGGGTCCCCACGGGTGCTGCCCAGTCGACGCCCTTGTGGATGCGAACAACGCCCAGGATCGGATGCTTGCGCGGCCCGAAGGTCGACGTCATGACACCGTTGACCGGCGTCACCATGCCGTTGGCCACCGTCAGCGAGCGCACCTGGTCATCGCCCGAGACGCAGGAAAACTGGCCGTCGCCCTGCTGGAAAACGAAACAATCCAAGCTCTTTTGCGTGCCTTGGATACCGACATAGAGCACCCGTCCGTCGGTCTCGTTCTTGCCGCGCGGCGTCTGCGAATAGATCAGCACAAGGCGCTGGTCCTCGCTGGCGAAAGCATCCAGATCCTGTCCGCGCGACAGATACATAATGGCTTCGCCGATGATGCCGCTCGGCACATTGTTGCGGGCCGCCGTCGAGTAGATCGCGTCGAGCAGGCGGTATTGCCGTTTCTGCGTGCCTTCGGTCTCGGCGCCCGAATAATTGAACAGGTCCTCGCGCACCCACGGGTCGACGCCCGACACGAAGGCGCCCGCCGCGTTGCGTGTCAGCGTGCCGACAAAGACGTTCCTGGCGTAGATCGAAACCTGCATCAGCGACATCGTCGTGGTCTCGCGCGTCGGCCTGAAGCCGCGCATCGCCACGACATAACCAGGCTGCAGGCCGTCCTTGTCGAACAGCGCCTTCAGCGCCTCGCCGGCAAGCTTTGCGTCGTCGGCGGAAAAATGCGCATCGAGCGCCACGCTGTCCAGGCTGCGGTCGTTGAGGATTTTCACGAAAATGTCCTCGGTCGCCTCGAAGCGCTGGTATTCCGAGCTGACGGTGGCAACGCTGGTGTTGTTTTCGACCGGTGTCTTCTGAAAGGCGGGGAGTGCTGCTTCGCCCTCATCGATGGTCTCGCCCCAGCCGGCCTCGGGGTCATCGGCCGCCGCCGATGCACCCGGAGCGACCTGCGGGTCAGGAGCTGGGCCGGAGGCCGCCGGAGCCCCGTCCGCGCCGGGCGATGGTTGAAGATCGTTCTGCAGGTCATTCTGCGGATCGTTGGGTTCGGCGGGTGGCGCGACCGCGGTCTTCCGCTGCGCCTGAAAGAAAGCGAAATCCTCTTGCGTCGACGGGATCGTCGTCATGAATTTTTCGCTGGCGCTCAGCATCACGTCGGAGAGAACCATGATCTGAGGGGAGATGCCGGCCTGGTCGAGCTCCGTCGGGCGCGGCATCCCGCGGCTCTTGGCGGCGCCGGCCTCCGGCGCCAGTGTGATCCACATCGGGTCGCCGGCAAGGTCGATGATGGCCGGCACATAGACCGATGCGTCGGCCGGTACGTCGTCCGAGCCTTCGACGGCGTGCAGTTCCTCGTCCTCGTCGCCGAACGACCAGTAGTCGGCGGTAAGATAGAAGCCGGTGGCAATCGCGGCGAGGACGATTGTCGCCAGGCCAGCCGCCAGCCCGAGCCAGTTCCTGCGCCTGCGCAGCGCGGCGCGCGCCTGCTTCTTTGCCTTGAAGCTGGTGTCGATGCTGTGCGTCACGGCGCGCTTCCGGTCAGGAAGAAGGTCCAGCGCCCCTGTTCCTGGGTGTCGACTTCGAGAAACTTCGCCGCGATATGGCCGCGCTGCCAGCATTCATCGATGCCGCGGATCGAGAACCGCCGCCGCTCGATGCACATGTCGGTGGAGCCTGCCAGAATGGCGTGGCCGAACACATCCGTCGCGTAGATGTAGATGTAGCGGTTGGTCAGCTCCTCGCGAATGACGTTGACGCATTGATTGGCGCCGATGGTCCACCAGCCATCGGTCTGGTCGGCATCGTCGATCTTCTGACCTACGGCAAGATTGACGACGTCGAGCGTCTGGTTGCAGACGGTGAATTCGGCGCGCGCCTGCCCAGTGGAAAGAAGCGCCAGCAACAGCGTCGCAACCGCGCTCGCGGCGAGCTTCACCCGCACATTCCGGGCAAGCAGGACGGGATCTCGGCGACGGCGTTGCATCGGCGTCGGTGCTAGCCGCCGAGGCGGAAATATTTGGCGGTCGCCGAAAATGCCGAACTCCTGGCGCCGATCTCGTCGAGTATCCTGGGCAACAGCACCGAGGCCGGCGTCGGCGTTGTGAAGTCCGCCGCCTTAATGTCCTGCGGCCCGGTGATCACCATGATGATCTGCGGCAACGCCTTGCCTGCCGCCTTGTCGGCGGCGCCGAGCCCGATCGGGATCGAGAAGGTCGCCTTGTCGGCTTGTACGACAACATGGTCGTCGAGGTTGAAGGCGATGCCCCTGTGGTCGATCAGGAACACGCTCGACACCAGCCCGCCATGCGTCACCAGCGTGCCGTCGATCGGCGAGCCGTCCGGCACCGATGTCTGGTCGAGGACAAGCTGCGGCCTGTCGGCCGTGCTCGCGCCCATGAAACGCAGGAAGCCGGTGATCCCGCATTGCGGGGGCTGGATAAGGCGGACGCTGATATCCGGCTCGACATGGAACTTCGCCTGGAATTCCCCAAGCAACTGTTCGAAGGGTGGCACCGACGTGCCGAAGCCCTCGATCGCGACACCCTTGTCGGTGGCCGACGTCACCGTCGCATAAAAACAGTCACCACCATTGAAGGCGCGTACCCAGGTGGCCCGCTCCGCGGCCGCATCGGCCGGTGGCGGCACCTCCGGCTTGGGCACGTTCATGGCAATTTCGGGCTCTGCCGGCTTGTCGGCCTGCTCACCGCTGGCGATATCGGGCTGGCTTGGCTTGGGCTCCGCGGTCGATTCAGGCGCCTGCGTGTCCGGCTTGGGCGCCTGCGCGGCCGGTTCAGGGGCCTGCGCCTTGGGCTCGGGCGCTTGAGCGGTGGGTTCCGGCGCCGGTGCTGTGGGCGTGGGTGCCTCGGCCGTCGGTTCAGGTGTTTGCGTGGCCGGCGCTGTCGCCTTGGGCTCTACCGGCGGACTGACAGGCTCGGGGTTCTTCGCGGCATCGGACTGTGACGGGCCGGATGGCGGTTGCAGCGCGACGGTCTTGTCGGTTGGTGCGGCCGGCAGCGGGGCCGTAGCGCTCGACGCGACTGGCGGCGTCGGCTGCGGCTCGACCGGCGCTTTGGCCTGATCTTCAGCCGGAGTCTCCGCTGGTTGCGGCTTTGGCACCGTCTTCTCGACCGGCGCAGTGTCCGGAACGGGCTTGTCAGCGACGATCGGCTTTGTCAGTTCGGGTTGGAGCGGCTTGCCGGTGTCGGCGACGCGAGGCCGGTCTCCGAATCCCACGATACTCGATGCATAGAGCCCTCCAAGCGATACCACGGCCACCGCCGACAGCACCGCGATCGTCAGATTTCTGCCTGTAGTAGCACGCTTCGGTGGTGTGCTTGCTCGCTTGGGAGTTTCAGCAGCCGGTTTCGGCTGCGACAGGTGCGCCGGGCGCACGTGCGGCACGAAAGACGGCTCCGCCGTGCCGCTTGGCGGGGCCGAACCGAAGCCTTGGGCCGGCGAGTCCCCGACCTTCGAGACAGGCCCTGCGGTCTGCCCGGTTCGCGGCAGGCCGGGCCGGGGCGCGAGCGATGCCGGCGGCAAGGTCGCGTCGCTGTCGTCGCGCGTCAACCGGGCGATTTCGGCCATGCTGGCCGGTCGATCATCCGGGTCAGGCTGCAGCATCGCTTCGACAATGTCCCTGAAATCGGCATCGATGCCGGAGAGATCAGGGACGGTCCGCCGTTTTTCGACGATCTCGTATTGCGAGCCGCCCATGTCGATCGGCTTGCCGCGCAGCGCCGCCGCCAGCACCAGCCCCAGGCTGTAGATGTCGGACTGTTCGCTGACCTCGCCGCCATAGAGCCCGAGCTGCTCGGGGGAGACGTAATTGTATTTTCCGGCAAACTTGCCGCCGATCAGCGTCTCGCCACCGACCGCGGCCGATCGCGCAATGCCGAAATCGATGATCTTTGCCCGCTCGACCCGGCCGCCCGGCAGGATGATGTTGTCGGGCGACAGATCGCGGTGGATGGCGCCGGCCTGGTGCACGGCGCTCAGGCCCGAGGCCAGCCGGTGGCACAGTTTGCGCACATCCGGAGTCGCCATCGCCCCGCCGCGCATGACGTCGTACAGCGACTGGCCGTCGACGAATTCCATCGCCAGATAGGGCCGCCCGATGCCGGGATCTATGGTGAAGACGTGGTAGCGCACGACCGCGTCATGCGACAGATGGTTGAGGATCGAGGCTTCCTTGCGAAACAGCGACAGGATCGTCTGGTCGCGGGCGAATTCCGGCAGCACGATCTTGATCGCGACATGATCGCCGGTCTGGATGTTGTGGCCGCGATAGACTTCGCCCATGCCGCCCGACGCGATGCGTTCGTCGAGCTCGTAGATGCCGCTGAGCTGCGTGCCGACGCTGGTATCCGCCATGTTGGGCAATAGCCGAGTCTTGTCGTCGGAGCTCATCGGTCGCGGCCTTCTGCTCGGGACAGGCCATTGCCTTTGTCTCTGATCTTGACCAGAACGATGGTGACGTTGTCCGTGCCGCCGCGCTCAAGCACCATGGAAAGCAGCTTTTCGCAGGCAGCCTGCGGCGCTGCCGAGAGCACTGCAGCCGCAATCTCCGCGTCACTGACATGCGCCGTCAGGCCGTCCGTGCTGAGGATGAAAATGTCGCCGGCAAGGGTCTCTCCCTGCTGGAAGTCGATGGCGATTTCATCGTTGACGCCGATGGCGCGGGTGATGACGTTGCGGCGCGGCCAGTTCTCCGCTTCGGCCGCGCTGATCGCGCCGCTGTCGAGCAGTTCCTGGACCTCGGTGTGGTCGCGCGAAATCTGCGAGATCGCGGCGTTGCGCACGAGATAGACGCGGCTGTCGCCCGACCACAGGCAGGCGAACCTGCCGTCCATGGCCAGCAGTGCGGCAACGGTGGAGCCGATGGTCACGCCGCGTGAGCGCGAAATCCGGCGGATCTCGGCATGCGCCCGGTTCAGCCGATCCTCAAAGCGGGCGCGCAGATCCGGCGCCGAACTGGCGATGCCGATCGTCGCCAGATGCTCGACAATGCTTGCCGAAGCGACTTCTCCGGCCTCGTGCCCGCCCATGCCGTCGGCCACCACCCAGAGGCCGATCCGCGGCTCGACCAGGAAGCTGTCCTCATTGTGGTCACGCACGCAGCCCTTGTGGCTCACGCCGTAGCTCTCAAAGGCGGCATCGTTCACTTGCCTACGCTCCGCAACGCCTTGGCTGACGTGCCTGGCCAGTCTGCCACAGCCCCATTCATTAGAGTATCGAAATCTAAGCCGCTGATGACGGACCGTGTGGTGCCGCCGCTGTCTCTGCGTCCTGCAATCGCTGGTCCTGCCATGCAATTCCCCATCAGAAAGCCTTCGGACAGCTGAACGCGGAAAGCGCCGGCAGCGTGAATGGGTTGCCGTCCTCCCCGGTCTTGATCGTGTAGGCGACATCCCGTCCGCCGATGACGAAATGCGCTTCGAGACTATCGCCATTGGCGGTGACCTGCCCCTTGTCCAGCAATCGTTTCAAAGCCCAGGGACCGTCGAACTTGATTGCGGACTCGCGGCCTGGCAGCTCCGGCGTCAGGCTGAGACTGGCCGAACCGGTCTTGCCCGGCCACGGAATCAGGCCCGGCGTGTTGCCGGCTTGGGTGGCCTGCAGCACCTGGCCGTCGATATTGAGCAGCGCCATGTCGGCATCGCCATGCAGCGACAGCGGCGTGAAGGTGATGTTGATCGACGGCACCGGCCCGCCGAGCGGAAAGAAAGCCGCGCGGATTTGTGCCGCGAGCTGAAAGTTCTTCAGCGTCGATTTCGCCAGATTGCGGCCGAACCTGGTGTCCTGTTTCCAGTCCCAGTCCTGGCCGCTCATGTCGACCAGCGACGCCAGGTTCTGCGCGAAGAACCGGTCGAGAACCCCGCCCGGAGAAAACAATCTGGCAAAATCCGCCATGGCGACATCGTCGGTGCCGGCGGGGGCAAATGGAAAGCGCCCGGCAATCACCTCCTCGCACGGACGGCCGACGGTCTCCTCCAGCATCTCGTTGAGACGCGTGGTCGATGTTTCGGCGACGGTGCCCTCGAAATCGTCCGCCGCCGCGCTCACCATCCTGGCCAGCGCCTTCGGCAGCCGCGAAGCATTGGCGCGCAACGTCGAGATCTGCAGCTGCAGATTGGCGTTGGCCTGGTCCGTCTGGGCGGGGACATCGGCGGCCAGCCGCACGCTCTGATAGATTTCGCGGAAATTCTGGGTGAGGGCGTCGAGCGGCCGCTGCCCCGGCGCCCCGGCCACCAAAGCCTGGAAAGACCGGAACTGGGCTTCGATGTTGGCGCCGGGATCCTGGTTCTGGGTGTTGACAAAGGCGGCCCCGGCCCGGCTCTGCGATTTGCGCGCCGCAAGCTCGATGCCGATGCGGGCGAGGCCCTTGGCGCGCGCGGCGATTTCCTGGTCGCTGTCTTGAGACGGCGCAGCCGGATTGCGCTCTTGCGTCAAAGCTGTTTCGCGCGCGATGGCCTCGAACAGCTGCATCAGCGGTGAGGTCGGTGATCCCGCTGCGGACAGCGCCAGATATTGCGGTTTGTCGGCGGCCATTGGCTTGAACTTCAACCTGTCGAGCACCTCGTTCCACGCCGCCGCAAAACTCTTGCCGTAGCGGTCGAGAAGTTCCGGGCCGAGCTTGAGCAATTCCTGGTCGAAGCCGCCTTGCTCGCCGCTCGAACCGATCACCCATTGATCGTCGACCAGCGCCTGCGCGCTCTTGGCAAGTTGCGCCAGATAGAAGTCGAAGCCGGCATGGGTGTAGAGACCGGGGACGCGAAGGCCGGCGAGATCGTTTCCGTCATTGCGCTCGAACAGCATCGGCGCTTCCGGGCCGGCTTGCGAGGCCACCGAAAAATCGTCCAGCGCCGCCGCATAGGTGGCCGACTGGATGAGAGCGGTGGCGCGATCGGCAAGGCTCATGCGGCCGAGCGAGCGCTGGGCGGATTCGACCAGCGTGCGGTTGAGTTCGAACGAGGGATCCTGGTCGTTGTCGAGCGCCAGCATGGCGCGCAAATGCTTCTCCAGTTGCGCCCGGCCGTCGCGATTGTGGGCGCCGGGATAGCGGTTCTGTTCCCAGTCCAGTTTCAGCCAGGTGACGACCAGTTCGTCATCCACTTTCGGCGCCTTGCCGCCTAGCATCAGGTAAATCTTCAGCGGCTCGTACAGCGCCATCGGATCGGCCATCCTGGCCTCGATCGTGCGTTCGAGCTGGAACAGCAGGCGCGAGCGGAACATGCGCTCCAGCCCTTGCCGGTAGGCAGTCTCGGAAGCCGAAAGGATACGCTCACGCTGGCTGAGGCCGAACGTCGCCGTGGCCGGGGTGGGCTGGTCTCTCGTATCGTAGCCGGCCGGCAGGCCGCGCAGCGCATCGAGCGCGCCGATGACGGTTTCGAGGTCGGCATCCAACACCGTCGTGCTGGCCAGCAGCGGCGCGGCTGTCGCGCGGTATTGGCCTGCCGCCTGGCCGGTCGCGGCGACCAGCGATTTGTTGGTCGTAAAGCTCAGGCCGAGAACGCCAAGCGCGGCGATCGCTATGGCCGCGATCGCTGTCAGGCCGGCGTAGCGGGCGATCGCAACGCGCCTGTCGGCCGCCCTGTCATAGGACACCCAGCCAGACTCGGCGAAAATGACGCGGCTCAACAGATCGTGCAGGAAGAAGCTTTTGCCGGTGCCGGAAAGATGCGCCTGGGCATTCCTGCCGAAACTGCGGCCTATGCTGCCCAGCAACTGGTCGATCGGCGTGCCTTCCTGCGTGCCGGAAGAAAAATACAGGCCGCGCAGGGGGGCGTTCAGCTGCTTGCGCGTCGGCTCGAAAACGCCCTCGAGGAAATTCACGATCCGGCCTTTCAGCGCACCGAGCTGCGCGGCGAAGCCGAAAATGGCGATGCGCGCGACCGGATCGGTCTCCGCCTGCAGCCGCTCGCTCATCTCTTCGGTCAGGCGCTTCACCAGCGCGTCGAATTCGGCTGGCGCTTCTGCGATCATGTTCAGGCCGCGCTCGGCGGTCTGGAAGGTCGCGCCCCACACCTTGCGCCGGCGTGCTTCGTCGAAACCGCCGAAATATTCCATGAATCCGGAGACCAGGTCGGCCTTGGTGAACAGCACGTAGACGGGAAAGCGGACCTTCAGGACCTCGTGGAGTTCCTGCAGGCGGCTGCGGATCTCGGCGTCACGGGCCGCCTGCTCTCCGTCCGCCATCAGATCGGCAAGGCTGATCGCCAGGATGACGCCATTGATCGGCTGACGCGTCCGGTGCCGCTTGAGCAGCGACAGGAACGCCAGCCAGCTTTTGCTGTCGGTCCGTGCATGGGAATCCTGCGTCGTGTAGCGCCCGGCCGTGTCGATCAGCACCGCCTCGTCGGTGAACCACCAGTCGCAATTGCGCGTACCGCCGACACCCGCCACCGGCTGCGCCTGGCCCGACCCGGCAAGCGGAAAGTTCAGGCCGGAATTGACCAGCGCGGTGGTCTTGCCGGCGCCCGGCGGGCCGATGACGATGTACCAGGGGACGTCGTAGAGGAAGTTGCGCTTGCCGCTCGACTGCCTGAGCGTCGCGACTGCTTCGTTCATGCGAGCTTCCAGCACCTTTGCATCGCTGCCGTCATCCTCGGCGCTGGCCATGGCGGCCTCCAGCGCCTTCTGCGCCTTGCGCCTGCGCCGGAACCGGACTGCGTAGATGATCGCCACCGTTCCGACGACGATGCCGATGATCGCTGCCCGCAGCCAGATGGGATCCAACGGCCGGGCGCCGGCGAAGCGGATCAACGGGCCCGCGAACCAGACCGCGGCGGCAAAGCCGGCCAGCGCGAGCGCGCTGAAGATGCGCAGCAGCCAGCCGGTCACAGCGTCTCCTCCCGCGGGATCATCACATCGACACGGCGGTTTTTGGCCCGGCCCTCCGGCGTTGCATTGTCGGCGATGGGTTCGTCCTCGCCCTTGCCTTCGACCTTAGTCCGCGACGGATCGCTGAAATGCGCGGCGATCATCTTTTCGACCGACTGGGCGCGGGCGACGGAGAGGTCGAAATTCGATTTGAAGGCGCTGGTCTTCTTCGGCTTGACGTTGTCGGTGTGGCCGACGATCCGGATCGGCCCGCGCTCCGCATCGAGAGCCGCCGCGATGCTGGCGGCCACCGGCTCGAACTCCGGCTTGACCTCGGCTCGTCCCGACTGGAACAGCAGGGCGTTGCTGATTTCCACGATGATGAAATCACCCTTGGTGCCGACGCTGACGCCGCGGCCTTCGATCTCCTTGGCCAAGGCAGTGCGGATGCGATCGACCTGCGCAATCGTCGTTGGCGCTGCGACGACTTTCACCTCCTCGGTCAGCGGCACGAAACCGGTGCGCTCGATGGTGACCGGCGTCGCCGGATTGAGCGCCAGCAACTCGCCGGCAACAGCCTCGCCATCATTGGTGATGAGGACCCGCAGCGTGAAAAAGGCTGCGGTCAAAGCCGCCGCGCTTGCAGCGGCTATGGCCCAGAGCGGAACCCGCCTGGAGCCTTGCGCTGATGTGACCGACAAGCCTTGCCAGCGCGGCGAGATGTCGTCGTCACCGGGGACGCGGAAATAGGCTGATGTCTCGTAGACGTCGCGGCGGACCCGTTCGAGGCTCTCGCGCGGCTGGCCGCGATACTGGCCTTCGAAGCCAAGCGACAGGCAGACATGCATCAGCTCGATGAGATTGCGATGAGGTTCCGGCGTCGCCAGCACCGTGTTCAGCGCCTGGAAAAAACCGGCGCCGGTGGGTCTGACCTGGAAGAAGCGCTGCAGCATGGCGTCCTGCGCCCACGCATCCCGGCTGGAACCGGGCAGATTGGCGACGATATCGTCGGCGGTTTCGCAAAGCACATAGCTGGCGATGCGCGCATCCTCTTCCGAGGTATCGGTCCTGGCGATCTTGCGGTCGAAATCCTCGATCAGGCCGGCGACATGCTGCGCCAGCGGCTCGGCCGGTCTTTCGACAGCCATCAGCCGCAGATGCCCAAGCAGTATCAGCAAGGGCGCCGCGGCAGCGACGATCGGGTTGGCCGCGCCATAATCGACGGCATCGCTGGCGCCGAGCAGCGCATCCCATGGCGGTTTCCCCGCCGTCCCGGCTGAGCCGTGAACGGGCGGATCGGCCGGCGCGTTGGCGAAGGGCGTTCCCTGATAGATCACCGTCCCCGTGACGTCGGACGGCGGCTGGCGGCCGGCGTTGGGATCGAAAACCGTGGGTTCCGGGACGCTGGCAGGGGCGATCACCGTACTGCCGGGGGCCGGCGCATCGCGGGCGAGAACCGTCTTTTGCTTGCGGCCGGGATTGGGGCGGCTGGGGCGGATGACGGTTTTGCCGGTCGGATCGAAAGGATCATCCTTCGAGCTCATCGCCGATCCCTGCCTCTACGCCCGCGCGCCGCGACGCACAGCGCCATGTCCGCGCAAACGCGGACCGCAGGACGCTATCTCGCCGTGACATGACATGTGCCGCAGACCCCCGAGGTCGACCAACCGTACCCGCGTGCTCAATCGTCGTATGTGATCGTAGTCTCAGAAGGTTGCGATGGAAACCCGGCGCAATTTTGGTGGCCGGCCCGTGCTCGGGTCGCCTTCACGGTGTCTTCAGCGGTGCGCGGGCTTAGCCCTTGCCGGTCTTCGGTTTGGCGGCCTTGGCATAGGCTTCACTGAAATAGGTGAGGAATATGTCCAGCATGCCATTCTCGTGCGCTTCCTCCTTGGCCCGCCAGGTCGCGACCAGCGCGTCCCAGGCGCGCGTTTTCTTCGAGGCAAAGGAGGATGGCGGCAGTTTTTTCGCAATCGCCTCGGGCGACAGATCGTCAAGCAACCGCGACAGCGCTGCCTGCATGGCGGCGAAGGTGGCGAATTCATGTGTTTTGAGGTCGTGGAAAGCGTCTTCGATGCTGTGCCTGGCATCGAGATAGCCGGCCCTGCGCCGCGCGAACATGATGTCGAGGATTTCGTCTGTCCCGGGCACGAACTTTAGCGGATTGTTGTCGGCGGAATTGATCATGGTCCGGTCGCTGGTCTTGGCCAGGACTTTTGCAGCGGCGCGCGCCTTCAACAGCAACACCAGCTCGTCGACGACGATGCGCAGCACCGCGCCGATCTCGCCGGCTACCTCCTGCGGTTGGCGCAGCAAAAGCACCTCTGGCGGAATGCCGGCGCCGGCGGCAATCGCGCGCAGGATCTCGTCGGCTTGCTGCGGCCGGCTGGAGACCGAAGCGGGTGGCGCGGTCGGTGACCGTGGCGATGCGACATGGTCTGGAAAGGATCCGGCAACGGGCATCTGCCGTTGCGTCGAACCATGGCCACCGAAGGCTAGGTTCCCGTCATCGATCGACACCGAGACGATATAGCGGCCGATCCGGAGCCGGTCACCTTGCGCCAACCGATGCGGGCCGGTCAGGCGCTGGCTCGACCCGTTGACGAATGTGCCGTTGCGCGAGACGTCGTGGAGAAAAAAGGCGCCGCCTTCGTAGCGGATTTCGCAATGTCGGCCGGAGATGAACTTGTCCGGATCGGGCAAGGTCCAGGCGCAGTTCTCCCGCCCGATCTCGAAGCCGCGGTCGCGCGATGCGTAGCCGGGCGGCAGCCCGGCAGGCAGGACATCGACATTGCTGATCTGCAGACTGATGAACATGCGCTATGGACCGTCGACCGCTGCCGTTTCCATTGATCCGATGTGCCACAGTCTAGCAGCTTGCGGGCACAGCGGGAGAGCGGCGTTTCACACTGGCGAAAGCGGCGCAAACAGCAACGGCCTGCCGCTTGTCCTCTTTGGTCTGCCATAGAACATGTGGTAGGCTCAACATGGCTTGGGTGGCAAGTTGCGAAATATCCCTGAACGTGAGGTCGTTAACACAAGAAGGGCTTCGAACCTGCCACACTAGCGCTCAGGAGGGGCACGACCCATGCCGAGTGAACAACGCGCCGCGCTTGTGCAGACGCCGGTCGGCGCCGAGCTGTTGACCTTTACGCATCTCGTCGGCCGCGACGAGATCAGCCGCTGCCTTGCCTACACCGTTGGATTTGTTTCGACCAATGCCGATATCGACCCGCTGAAGATGCTGGGCGGCGCCGTTTCGATCGAAGGCGAGGCCGACCCCAAGCGCTGGTTCAGCGGCCTCATCGCCGAGTTTCGCCTTACCCGCATCGAAGATCGGCTGGCTCACTACGAGGCGGTTGTCAGGCCGTGGCTGTGGTTCCTCGGCAATACCACCGACTGCCGCATTTTCCAGGACAAGACTGCCGTCGAGATCGTGGAGGAGATCTTCTCCAAATATGGCGGCATCGCCAAGTTCGAGAAGCGCTTGCAAGGCTCCTATCCGCCGCGCGAATATTGCGTGCAGTACGACGAGAGCGACCTCGATTTCGTGCAGCGGCTGCTCGAGCACGAAGGCATAATGTACTTCTTCGAGCATGCCGAGGGCGAGCACACGCTGATCCTGGCCGACGCCATGAGCAAGCTGAAGCCAGCGCCGGGCTATGAGACGGTGCTCTATCAGTTCGAAGGGCAGGGCTCGCGCCGCGACGTCGAGTACATCACCGACTGGATTCCAGGCAGCGCGGTGCGCCCCGGCGCCTATGCCCACACCGACTATGACTTCGAAAAACCCGCCGCCGATTTGATGGCGAAGTCGGCGCAGCCCTTCGGCCACAAGCAGGCCGCCGGCGAGAACTATCGCCACCCCGGCGCGCATCTGGAAGTCGGGCGCGGCGACAGCCTGGCGGCGATCAGGCGCGAAGAAATCCAGGCGCCGCATATGCGCATTGCCGCTGTCGGCACCGTGCGCGGCCTGTTCTCCGGCTGCACCTTCAAGCTCGACGGCTTTCCGCGCGACGACCAGAACAAGGAGTATCTGGTGATCAGCGCCGAGTACCGGCTGTTCGATCCGGGCTATCGCGCCGGCGTCGACACCGATGGCGAGAATTTCAAGGTGGTGCTCGGTGTGGCGCCGACCTCAGTTGCTTATCGGCCGCCGCGCATCACGCCAAGGCCGATCATGCGCGGGCCGCAGACGGCGACGGTCGTCGGTCCGTCCGGCGAGGAGATCTTCACCGACAAATATGCCAGGGTGAAGGTGCAGTTCCACTGGGACCGCCTCGGCAAGAAGGACCAGAAGAGCTCCTGCTTCGTGCGGGTGTCGCAGACCTGGGCCGGAAGCGGCTGGGGCTTCATCCAGATCCCGCGCATCGGCCAGGAAGTGATCGTCGATTTCATCGAAGGCAATCCGGACCTGCCGATCATCACCGGCCGGGTCTACAACGCCTCGCAGATGCCGCCCTACGGACTGCCTGGCAACGCCACGCAGTCCGGCTGGAAGTCCAACTCGTCGAAGGGCGGTGGCGGCTACAACGAACTGATGTTCGAGGACAAGGCCGGCTCGGAGCTGGTCAACTTCCAGGCGCAGAAGGACCACCACCTTCTGATCAAGAATGATCGCCAGAAGCTGGTCCAGCACGACCAGTCCGACCGCATCGACCACGACGCCAAGCACTCCGTCGGCCACAACCTCGACGAGGACGTCGGCAACAACAAGACGGTCAAGGTCGGCGTCGACCAGACGACCAATATCGGGTCGAACGACACCGAGACGGTGGGCAAGAACCGCTCACTGACGGTGGGGGTCGATGAGACGATCAACATCGGCTCGAACTCCACGGAGACCATAGGTGCCAACCACACCCAGACGGTTGCAATCGTCCAGACAGTGACCGTTGGCGCGGCCCGGGTCGATTCGGTCGGAGCATCCGAGACCCGAACTGTGGGCGGTCCGCAGACGAACACGATCGGTGCGACGCGGTCGGTCACCGTAGGTGCTGCGCAGAGCCACGATATCGGCGCGGCTGATAGCTGGAACATCGCGGCGGCGCAAAGCGTCAATGTTGGCGCCGATCAGAGTTTCACCATCGGCGGGGCACAGTCGTCGCAGATCGGCAAGGGCAGGTCGGCAAAAATCGCTGCGGACGACGCAACCGATGTCGGCGGCGGGCACGCGCTCAAGGTCGGCAAAGGCAGCGGAATCCAGATAGCCGAAGACAGTGTGATCAAGGTCGGCAAGAATCTGATGATCGAGGCGGCCGACTCGATCACGCTCAAATGCGGTTCGGCCTCGATCACGATGAAAAAGGATGGCACCATTGTCGCTGATGGGAAGGATATTACCCTCAAGGGCAGCGGCAAGATCACCGTCAAGGCCGACGGCGAGGTGATCGTCAAGGGCAGCACGATCAACAACAATTGAGGGCATCATCATGGAAGTGCTGGAGCGTATCGACGGCGTCGTGATCGGCCTGCTGATCGGCTTCCAAGGCGGGGCGCCGCTGGTTGTCTTCGTCGGCAATCCGCGCGAGACCGCGATAGCGGCGCGCAGCCTGACGGAGCTGGACGTTTCGGCCGTCGGATCCGAACTGGCTTTGCTCTTCGAGGGCGGCGACCCGGCGCGGCCGCTGGTGGTCGGGCGCATCGTCGATCCTGCGCCCCGCGGCAGGAGCCTCGAAGTCGTCCGCGACGGCGAACGTGTCGTCATCAACGGCGATGAGCGCATTGAACTGCGCTGCGGCCTGGCATCGATCATTCTGGAGAAGAATGGACGCGTGACCATTCGTGGCACCCAGTTGACCAGCCAGGCCAGTGGCACCAACCGCATCCGCGGCGGGGCCGTGCATCTTAACTGAGGCATTGCCGATGCACAGCATCGCGACCATTGCGGCGATCGTGGACCAACACGCCGAGGACGCGGCGTTCCTGTGGCTTCGACGTCGTCTGGAGATCGACGGTCCAATCCTCGACGAGACCGATATCGGCCGCATCGACCAGCGTCTCGAAGCCAATCTCGAAGGGCTCATGGCAGCCGGCAAGGCCGGTTGGGAAGCTGCTCAAGCGCGCTTCGCCGACTACGCCGAACCGGGCGAGATTTTCGTGCTTGGCACTCTGGCAATGCGTTGGAGCGATGCCAAATTGGTGACCTCTGCAATCGACGCGGGCGCAAGCCTAGGTGACGCCGGCATATCGAGCCTGTCTGCCGCGATCGCGCGCACGCCGGGCGAAAACCTGCGCCCGTTCGTGGCGCAGTGGCTGGACACGCGCGACGCGCGGCTGCGCTGTCTTGGGCTATCTGCGCTCTGGCATCATCGCGTCGATCCGGGACAGCGCCTGCATGATCTGGCCAGCCATTCCAATGCGAACGTGCGTTGGCGCGCCGTCCGGCTCGCCGGCGTGCTCAGGCGGCGCGACCTGCTTCCGGAAGTCCTGGCTGGGCTTGACGGCGAGACAACGAAAGAACGTCTTGCGGCCGCCTTCGCTGCTTGCCTGCTTGGCGAGGCTCGGTCCGCGCACTCGGTGATCGACAAGATCGTGCTGACGGAGACGGACCATGCGCAGGCGGCGATCGAGTTGCGCCTGCTGACGACGCCGCCGAAGGCCGGCAAGGCCTGGCTGCAATCACGTCTCGGACAGCCTGTCTTGCGCATCGCGGCCACGGCATCGATCGGGCTGCTCGGCGACCAAGCGGTGGTGCCGTGGCTGATCGAGAAGATGCGCGAGCCGGAACTGGCATCCGCAGCGGGTGCAGCACTTCGCGATCTGTTCGAGGTGGACTTCGGCGACACCGACCTTTTCGTTGCCGATCCAGCTGTTCTTGGCGAGGGCTTTGCCCAACTCGACGACAGCTCGCTGCCGGCCGCCGATCGCGTCGAAGCATGGTGGGACGAAGGGCGCGGCGGGCGCAACCATCGTCTGTTCCGTTCGATGCGCAGGCTCAGGGTGGATGCGTTGCGCGCGGCAATCGCCACGCCCGAGGCGCCGCTGGCAGACTGGCGCAGGACACGCAAGTTCCCGGCGTGGATGTGATCGCTTTCGCCGAGGGAAGGCTTGTCCCTCCGTTCAGCGTTGGCGGAGGTCGGTAAGCGCGATCGCCGACCGGTTGCCACCCTCGGATGCAAGCTCGCAGGCTGCGACGCGGCCCGGCGCGTAACCGCTTATAAAACTGTCGGCCGCCAGCATCAGAACAAGTGCCGCACTAGCGGCTCCAATGTCACCGACCGTCATCGCAGGGTAGGCTGTCGGGAATATCTCGCGGTGCGTGCGGTAGAATCGCGAGCGACCGACCAGTTGTTCGAGCCCGCTGTACCGTTCCCCGTTTCCATTGCTGACAAGGAACTCGATATCGGGTTCCTTGGGTCCGGACCCGCTGAAGGCAGCAAGCAGCGAAGCCACCATCGCACGGCCTTGACTCTGGCGTTCGGAAAGAACGCTGTCGATCTCTTGAGCCAGGCCCGCCCCGCAAATCATTGCAGCCGGCCCGCTCCCCGGCGCTCGCGTCAGGCGCACGAAGACAGCGCCCTCGCCAGGGACTGCCCCTTGAGCATTGTTTTCGGATTTCAGACGATTGGCTCGCATCAAGCGCGCAATGTCGGTCCCGTTGACGAGGCTGTCCACACCACCCAGCAGCACCTGCGCGACGGTCCCGGATTCTAGCATGTCGCCGGCATAGTCGAGCAGTCCGGCGCTGGCTGCGGCACCGCCGTCAAATACGCGCGAGCCGGCATTGAAGCGCAGGCCGCATCGCTCGAAAATGGCATTCAAAAGGCGCCCCCGCTCGACCTCTTCATACGCCGGATGGTCGCGGAAACTCTCCGGCAGCGCGAGCAGAACAGCGGTGTGGTCCGGCGTTGCCTTGTTGTCGAGCATCGCCTCCTTGAGAGCGCGGGCGCCCATGCTGGCGAGCCATACCCCGTCATTGCGTCGCAGGCCCGCCTTGGCTGGAATGCGTGCCACGATCTGTGTGGTGGGAAACGGCTCTGAAAGAGGCACCTCCTGAAATGCTGACAGGTTGGCGCGAATGGCTGAGATGGTCTGGCGCGCGTTCAATCCAGCAGGCGTGACGGCGCCACCAACCGAGATGTAGAGCGGCCGCTTCACGGCTGCCACGCCGAGCGATCGCGCAGGGCCCCGTCGCCGCCGAGAAGATTGAGATAGAGTTTTCGCTTGCGGCGCGCATTGATCCAAACAGGAGAAATGTGGCCGAAGGCGATTTCCCGCAGCGCCGGCACGTTGCGCCGGATTACCACTGCCAAACGAGCCTTAAGGGTCACGCGCTTCAAGTCAGGCTCGATGAGCACGGTGTCAGGCTTGAACGCGTTTTCTTCTACACGATCGTCATAAATGAGCCGAAGCGGGGCCGTGATGCGCGGCAGGCGGAAATCCCATCTGCCCGAAGCCGTCATGCCGATCACCGTGATATCCTCGCCGTTGCCGATGCCGGCCATCTGCTGATCGGCTGGGGCGCACATATAATGCCGCGTGTCGAAGTCTTTGGGAGCGAGCGGCCATTGGGATTCGAGCCAAGCCTTGTCGTAGGTTCCGGCGAAAGCCAGGCGCGGTTGCCAGCCCCGGCCAATCGTCCCGAATCCCGCCGGCCTCAGGGATTCCCCAGGTCGGGCTTGCGCTTCGCCCGGATACATGACGTTGGGCGCCTCGGTTCTGACCGCAGGATCTGCAGACCGGGCGTTATGGTACCCCACGCCGACTGGATTGCGCTGGTCCGTGCGCAAGTCTTCCAAAGTGCCGCCATAGGTGCGTTCATAGACGATCGGCATGGTCCGGAAAGGCGCCGGTGCGCTGTAGCCGCCGGAGTCGTAGATCCGGTCCCCGACGACCTGCAATACCTTGCGGATCGAGTTACCGACACGCAGGCCAACCTGCATCTCGCGTACCGGCCTTCCATCCGGCGCGTGCGCGACGCCATTCACGATCACCTCGGCGCCAGGCTTGACGGGCGCGATGTCCGCTTCGTAGCGGGTCGATGAAAGGGCCGGATCGCCAAAAGGCTCATCGCCAAAGATCACCGGCACCTGTTCGGCCGCTGGCTGGAATTCCTTTCCTTCATCCGTCGCCGTGAAACTTGCCGATAGCATGACAATCAGAGTTTCTTGGCCGTCAGCATTCAATTGGACGTGCGTCGCGGCGGCGAAGGGTGTCCTGTTTTCCAGCCAGACATCGAAGGCCATCGTTCAGCACCACCGGCCGTTTTCATCAAGCCCGATCGGCCAATAGGGCATGGCCGTCAGCAGTTCTACATATTCCTTGTTGCCTTCATCGACGACCCATTGCAGCAGGAACACCTCAGGCGCGAGGCGGTCGGCCGCGGGCAGCGTTTCCCCCACCGCAACGCATCGCAGCCAGTATTCCCGCACGAGCCACACCACCGCCGGATGATTCGCCGGGCCGGCCGCTGCATCATCCAGCTGGGCCGTGATCGCTTGATTGACGGTCAGGCCGCCATCGACCAGTTCGTCGAGGCCAGCTTCCCAGATCTCGGAAGCCACCTCGAACGTCTCCTGCAAGTCAGCGAGGTAGGCCTTGAACAGGGACCTATAGGCAGCAGAGGCCTCGCGGCGCGAAAGGCGGATTCCATGATCGGGACCGACAACGTCCTGGGGTGCGTTGAGAAGCCGGTTCAGGCCGAGTTCGACACTATGATCAATCCGCATTGCCATCTTCTTCTAGCCTCAGCACATTTCGAGAGATGGATCCTCGCCGATCGGGACATAGACGAAGTACTTGAAGTACTTGAATAGTTCCGTGTCGTATTCGGACATCATTTCGACCAGCAGCAGATTGGGCGGCACGGGACCGCTGGCGTCCGCTTCGTCGCCATCCTCACCCCAGTTCGATTCATCGTCCTCGTCGTCATCATCGGTCTGTCGGGCGTACCGTTCAAGGTTCAGGCCGTGAACCTTGAAGTAGTGCTTGCGGTAGATCGCCAGAATCCGTGGATGGGCCACCAGCCCGGCGGGCCAATGCAGATTGGCTATGTTCTCACCGGAGGCGTTCAGGCGCTGCTGCAGTGCGCCCCACCATTCCTCGATCGCCGGCATGACGGCGTGGAGCTCTGCGGTCCACGCATCGATTATCGCCGTATAGTCAGCGTCGAGATCGGCAAAACCCGTTGCACTCATCGCCTAGATCCCCCGAGCGTTCATGAACTTCCTAATCGCCTTGTTGTCCACCTTCGACTGCCGGCCCGGCTGGCTGTTGCTGTGGCTGGAGCAATGCGGCCTGACGTAAAGCGCTTTCATCGCATCCTTGAAGCCTTGTGGGACGATCTCTATATTGCATCCACCCGCGTACCACGCTGCCTTCTGCGTCGGCTGGTGATCGGCGATCAGCGGGGCTTCCTTCCCCGAAATTTGCCGGTTGACCTTGGCCTCCAGTCGCTTGATCGCGGTCTTGTTCTTGCCGGTCGTGCGTTTCTTCAACCTGTCAAGGTTACGTTTGCATTCCCAGCATGGCCGGTTCTGAACCTTGGCTTTCTGCGGGCCTGTTGGCTGGGTGTAATGATCGTCGTAGCAATAATCGGTCGTGCATTTCTTCTTCTCTTTCACCAGAAGAGCATTGCGGAAGTTGACCAAGGCGGCGGTATCGATGGTGTTCGGGAGTGGACTTGCCGTGTTCTGCTCCATGGTGTCGCCATGGCGGCAGACACCCTTACCCTCCACCTTGACGACGAACGACCAGAGCTTGAACACTCCCTTGCCCTTGATCTTGTGCGTTATGACCCCCGCGCCGAGGCCTTGGGTGGCCGGCTCGTTGCCGGTGCTGGTCGCAACCTCCGACGAGCTTTCGAGCGCGGTCGGATTGCCTTCGATCTTGACGCTCTTACTGCCTTTGGTGAGATCGCTGGAAGACAGCATGTTGACGTATGGAACCGGAACCGGGCCTGCCGGCGGGGAAGGCGGGCTCAAGCACACATCTCCCGGCGCCACGCCCTTGCCGCCGCTTCCTTTGTGGAAGAAGCCCATGCCTTCAGCAAAGACTGTGCTGCCCATCAGAGCTATTCCGTCTCAGGGCGCGGGGCGCGCATTTTCGGCAGGGCGTTGGCCGCCAGGTCGTGAATATCCGAGAACGCGAACTCATGCACCGACCAGTCGTCGAGCCAGAAGCCAATCCGGTTCGGATCGCCATGGCTGTTGCTGGGCGCGGCAAGGTTGGCCAAGCCTTCGGCTATCCAGGACTGCGTCCTCTGCAATTCGACCGCTTCATCAACGATTGACGCAACGCCGTCGAACCATGCATCGTCAGGTGCCGGTGTAGCCCCAATCCCGATGATCGCGAACGGATAGCGGCGTCCCACGCGGTCCTCGCTCATGCGCCATGCGCCGGCACAGGGCCGGTCGCCGAAAATGCCGCTCTTGACGATGAAGCGCCAAACACGCGAATCCAATTCCCCCTCGTCTGGCCTCTCGCGCAACTCCATCGACATCCAGCGGTCCCAGCGGTCGATGAAGGTCCGCGGCAGGTTTACGGCAACGAAATCTCCGGTCGCCGGAATCTTGCCGAAGAAGCCGATGTTCAGATCTGCGGCGGACATGAGAATTTCTTGAACATCTGGAGGTTGTAGGGATTTTCGACACTCGCCGCCTTGAGCTTGAAATCGGCGTACATGCCTTTCGTCCCCAGCCGCAGGCTGTAGACATCGGACAGCGACGTCCCGGTGAAGCGGCCGCCTCGCAGCATCCTCAGCCATGCCCAGCTGCCGGTCTCGTTGAGCATGATTTCGGGCGAGCCGTCGATCGGCTGGAAAGCGAGCGAGATGACGCCGGTGCCGTCCTTGCCGGGCCACGTCATCGGCTGAGGCCGCGTCGCATTGTTGAAATAGACCAGGTTCTGGCCATCGAGGTTGAGGGTGACGCGGGTCACGTTGGGCGACAGGTCGGTCGGCTCGAGCGTGAAGGCCATCACCGGGCCCTGACCGCCGGGAAAGAGATCGTCGCGGATGCGCCGCGCCTGCTCGAAGGCGGCGAGCGCCGATGGGTCGAGGCCGAAATCGGCACGCCATTTCCAAGGCTGCGCCGAGGTGTCGACATAGCCGATCAGATGGTCGTTGATGAAGCCGTCGATCATCCCTGCCGGTCCGAACAGGCGGGCGAAGTCGCGCACGTTGACGTCGACGGCACTGTCGGGGCTGAACGGATAGCGGTCGTTGAGCGCGGCCTGGCAGAAGGGCAGGATGTCGGCGCGCCAGATGGCGTTGAGCTCGGAGGCCACGGCCTTCTGCGTCAACCCGCTGGTGTCGCCGGCAATGCCGCTCAGCCAGGTGTTGACCGGGTCGGGCAGGATTTGCGCCTGGCGGGCGACGGCGCCGGTCAGTTCGGCAAGCCCGCCCTGTTTCTTGATCGCGTCCTGCGGGTCGGGATTGGCGGTCACCGTCTGCAGCACGTTGGACAGCGCCGTCAGCGCGACGACCGCGGCATCGAGCGCCGGCGGCTGGCCGTCGACCTCGGCAATCGTGCTCTTGAGCGGCTTGAAGTGTTCGGCCACCAACGTGCCGGTCAGGTCGACTTCGCTGGCCGATCCTGCGCGCGGCAACAGCTTGGCGCCGGTCTTGACGATCTTGCCCAGTTTGCCGAGCTTGCCCAGCAGTTTCGAGCCGCCCTTCGCCGCCGCCTTGTCGTCACCGGCCGGCGCGTCGTCCGAGCGGGTGAGGTCGACCTCCTGGACCACCGCCGTCAACAGCCGCTTCAACGCGGAATCGGCACTGGAAAGGTCTTTCAGATTCTCGCTGGCAATGTTGAGGTCGCTGAGCGGCGCCAGCCGCATGTCGCGCAAAAAACTGTCCCACTGCGCGATATAGTCGTCATAGTAGAGCTTCAGGATATCTTCCGACAGCGCCGACACCGACGTCTCGGAATTTTCCGAGCAGCCGCCGGCAAACACGGCGCGGTCGAGTGCCGCCTGGGCGGCGACATCCTCGACCCGGTCGAGGATCGCATCGTGGAAGCCGTCATAGGTGAAGGCGCCTGATATGCCGACGCGCAGCGTCTTGTCGGAGCGTCGCGAAAACACCTTGGCGCCGTTCGGCCCGGCGAAATTGGCGGGGATCCATTCCTTCAATCCGGCCACCGCCGGATCGGCCAGCAATTGCTTGTAGGCCCGCGCCGGCAGCGAGATCGTGCAGACCGTTTTCAGCGCTTCGGCGACCAGCGCCTGGTCGGGCGCGATGTAGCTGTCGTCGACCGCCATGCGCCGGATCGCGGCCAACTGGTGTTCTTCCGCATCGGCGGTCGGGAAGGGCGCGGCCGGCGCGAATTCGGGCAGGTCGTTCACCCACCAATTCTCGACGAAGTCGGAGTCCATCTGAGACAGGCCGGTCATCATGCGGTAGGTCTTGAGTGCGCCCAGCATGAAGTCCGGATCGCGGATCTGCCGCCACATGGTCGCTTCGAGCAGCGCCACCATCCGCGGCTCCAGCACGTTGCGCAGAGCGTGGTCATAGGTGTCGGTCTGCGCCCGCATCATCTCGGCCGAAGCCGATGGTCCGAGCAGGTCCTGCGCCTTGTTCGGAGGCGCAGTCCTGGCATTGACGACTTCGTCCATGGCGGTCAGGGCAACGTCCATCGCCGGCTGCAGCACCGAGGCGGGCGTCGCCGCGGTCGACGTCAGCGGCGCCTGCAGCGCTTCGAACTGGCCGGCTTGCGCGGCGATGGCGTTGCGATTGTCGTAGTAGGACCAGGTGAACAGGCCGCCGGCGAGTATGGCCGCAGCCGCGCAGGCAGCGGCGGCACCGCGCCAGATCCAGCTGCGGCGGCGCTGCGCCAGCGGATCGAAGGTGCCGAGCCCGGCCTCCTTGAAGATCACCTCGGTCAAAAGGTTCTTGAGGAAGAAGCTGCGCTTCTCGAAACGCTGCGCCGGCATCGAGCGTCGTGCCGGCAGGCCGAAGGAGGAGGCGAGCGCCGCGGTCAGCCGGTCGATTGGCGCGCCTTCCTGGGTGGCCGAGGTCAGATAGAGGCCGCGCAGCCAGGCCGCCTCCTCGTAGCGGCTCTCGCCGAACATCGCCTCGACCAGCACCTGGATCGGCTCGGACAGGCTTTGCAGCTGTGCGGGAAAGCGGAAGATCTCGGCCCGTTCGGCCAGCTTGTCCTCGTCTTCCAGCCGCGGCACCAACCGCTTTTCCAGCTCCCTCGACAGCGTCGTGATTTCGCCCGCGATCGTCTTGGCGTCGACGCGTGCATCGAGCGGGAAGGTCGTCCCCCATACCTGTTCGCGCGCCGCCGTCGACAGGCCGCTGAAGAAGGCCTCGAAGCCTCTGATCAGATCGGCCTTGGTCAGCATGAGATAGACCGGCAAGCGGATTTCCAGCCGCTCCTCGAGCTCGGCCAAGCGCCTGCGGATCTTGCGGCCATGCGCCTTGACGGCTTCGTCGCCCTCGGACAGCGCGTCGATCCCAAGCGCAACGATGACGCCGTTGAGCGCACGACGGCCACGATGCTTCTTCAACAGATCGAGGAAACCCAGCCATTCCACGGCGTCGACCTCGGGCTGGCTTTCCTGCTGGACATAGCGCCCGGCGGTGTCGATCATCACTGCGTTTTCGGAGAAGAACCAGTCGCAGTTGCGGGTACCGCCGATGCCCTGCAGATCGTCGGTGAGGTCGATCGGAAAGTTGAGGCCGGATTGGCGCAAGGCCGTCGTCTTGCCGGTCGCCGGCGGGCCGACGATCACATACCACGGCATCTCGCGCAGGAACTTGCGGCCGCCGAGCTTGCGGCGCTTCAGCTCGACCATGACGTCCTGGAATTTGGCGCCGACCGCTGCGACGTTTTCCTCGCCGGGGCTGAGCCGCTTTTCCTCGACAGGTGCGGAAATCTCGGCGACGAACATGCGGTTGGCGCGGATCGCGCGGCGCTGGGCGACGATCAGCCAGATCAGCCAGAAGATCACCAGAAGCGCGATGATGACGATGCGCACCGTCTCCGACGCCATCGGCACATAGTCGCCGACCCGTACGATCGGGCCGAACACCCAGATGATCAGCGACAGCAGCGCCAGACCGATCAGCGTCCACAGGAAACGCGATGTCAGGACCGCCCAGAGGAAGCGCAGGATGAACATGTCACAGCCTCTTCTCGACCAGCACTTCGACGCGGCGGTTCAAGGCCCGGCCTTCGCGTGTGCCGTCGTCGGCCACCGGATCGGTGGCGGCCCGGCCTTCGGAGCGCACGCGCTCCTTCGGCACGCCGTTCTGAATCAGGATATCGGCAATTTCCGCGGCGCGGGCTTCCGACAGCCGCTGGTTGGTGGACAGTGGGTTGGTCTTTTGCAAGGGAACGCCGTCGGTGTGGCCGACCACGGTGATATCGCCGATCAGCTCCTGGTTCTCGAGGATCACCTTGGCGACCGAGGCGATGAGCGGATCGAAGCCGTCTGTCAGCTGCGCGCGCGACGACTGGAAGAGTTCGGGATTGGAGGCCTGGATGACCAGCCGCGCCAGCGACACGCTCTCCGTGCCGCTCAGCGCTCTCTTGAGCTCGTCCGGCGCCGCCGCCTGGAATTCCGGCAGCAGCGCGAAATCGACCGCCACCGGCGGCGGCGCGTCGACCTTCGGCGAAGCGCGGGTTACATCCGTACGCGTCGGCGGCGGCAGTGCGCGCACCAGCGCCGAAAGCTCGACCGCCTGGCTGCTCAGGCTCATCGACAGGCCGATATGGATGGCGGTGGCGATCACCGCCGCCGCCGCAACCATCACCCAGATCGGCACGATGAAGCGCTGCGGTTCGTCGGAGGCGATCACGCCCTTCCAGTTGGGCGACAGCGGCGCGCCTTCGGCGTCGCTGTCGCGCAGGAAACGCGCTGCAGCCACCCGCACCGCATTGAGCGAACGGTCGCCGGAGCGGCCCGGCACTCGATATTTGCCGCGGAAGCCGAGCGCCATGCAATGATACTGCAACTCCAGCATTTCGCGGTCGCGATTGGGATGGCGTTCAAGCTCTTCGAGCCGGGCGAAGAACTGCGCGCCGGCATCGACGTCGCCGCGCAGCATCACCACCAGCGGCTGGCGTGGCCAGGCGCTGGCTCCGCCCCACGGCGTATTCAGCGCCAGATCATCGAGCAACGCAGCCACCAGCCACGCGGCCTGGTCGGCGCGCTCGAGCGAGGAGCCCTGCGCCATGGTGGTGTCGCGGCAGCGCACAAGTTCGTCGAGCAGCCTGGTGCGCAGGGCTTCCGGGTTCTCCGGCGGCTGCGCGTTTTCCAGTTCGGGTGCAAACTCCAGCAGCGGCGAGAACGCATTGACGAGCACGTTCGGATGCGCGCGCGCGGAGCGCTTCGCGGTGACGCCCGACGCCGGCAGCGGCATGGCGCGCGGCGTCGGCGCTCCGCTCAGGCGGATGCGCGTCCGCTCCCGATCCTCGGACAGTCCGAACGGATCGTCCCTGCTCATCATCTCACCTGTTGACCGAGTAGCAGTCGACCTGCGGTTCGCTGGGCAGCACGCCCGAAACACCGATCACAAAACCCGGCGCTTCGAGCAGCGAGGCCCAGTGCTCGCTTTTCTGGTCCAGTTCGAGACACAGCCGGTCGCCGTCATAGGGAATTTCGCGCGGCTGCGAATGAAGGGGCTTCAGCGGAATGCCGGGCAGGCGTGATTTCCACAGCCCTTCGAATTCGCTGGCCGAGCCGACCGTCGCCTGGTTGACGAAAATCTTGCGCAAGGCATCCTCCGACAGTTCGGAGCCGATCCGCACCACGATGCGGCTCGCCACCAGAAGTTTCGGGTTGTCGATGCGGATCTTCCACACATTGGTGGCATGGCGCATGACCGGCAGGGCGCGCGATTTCGGCTCAATGTAGCGCAGGCTGAGGATCAGCGAACGCAGCGCGTCGGCCAGCGCCGAATAGGCCGGGCCTGGCGCCATGTGGTCGTAGACAGGCAGTTCGCCGAGCCGCCTTGCGCTCGAACCGTAGGTCGCCATCGAGCCGGCAAGGCCGGCAAGTTCCATGTAGACCTCAGCCGGATGGAAAACGTCCTGCGCCAGCATGTGCGCCAGCCGCGGCCGCGCGGCGTTGACCAGGTTCAGGATCAGAAGGTCTTCGACGCTGCGCCCGGGGCCGCCCAGCACCATCTTGCCATGCGCCTCGGCGATCTGGTCGAGGCCGGTGACCACTTCCTGCAGCAGGCGGCTGTACCAGGAGGCCGCGCCGATGACCAAGGTCGGCGGCAGGAAGGTGTCGTCGAGCGCCACGCCGCCATCGGCGCGCACGCCCTTGAGCTCGGCCACCGGCAGCGCGGTGTAACCGCCGACGGCCGTGCCCGGCGCCAGCAACAGCGCCTGCGGCCGCGCAATCTCGATTTCCTCGGGGTCGGAGCCGCCATGCACGGCGTCGCGCACCGAGACGATCCGGCCGCGATAGCGTGCGCCTGACGGCTCGGCGTGAGCCGGGTCGAAGCCGACGCCGCCGGGCGGTTCGAGCGGCAGTGCGATCAGCACTGGCCCCGCGCCCATCTCCGGCGTCACCGCCAGCGGCCGCGGCGCATCCATCGTCTCAGGGATCGCGAACGGCGTCCCGTCGGGAAAGATGCCGCGCGCCGAAAGCACCGAGATCTGGCCGGCATCGAGCTGTGCCTGATCGAGCGTCAACGTTCGAAAGCCGAACGTATGCAGATGCCCGGCCTGCAAGGCGCCGCGCACCGTCGCTTCGAAGAAGCGGTCCTGTTGCTGGAAATGCTGGGTGCGAAGGAAAAGCCCCTCCGACCACAGCACCCTGTTTGCATCGCTCATGCCGGCACTCTCTGCTTCCTGCTCATCACCTTGGCGCGGCTTTGCGGACCCGCCGCCGCTAGGCGGAAATGCCGCCGCTGCCGAGCTTCACATTGACGGTGAATTTCGATCCCGACGAAACCGATTTGGTGGTACGCCAGTTGCGTCCGGTGGGTTCCCTGATCAGCGCGACGAAGCCGAGTGCTGCCACTTCCGGCTCGACCGTGATGGTCTTCGATGCGGTCTTGCCGGGTCCGACGGAAATCGTATCGGAGCCGATGAGATCGCCGCCAAGTGCCGCGCCGGCGCCGCCCTGCAGGGCGAAGTAGTCGGCCGAATTGAAAGCGCCGGTGCTCTTCAGGCGCAGGATCATTACAGTCACCGGTCTGTCGCCGCCGCCCGGTCCGGGGTTCATGCCGGCGCCGCCGGCGAGGTTTACGGTGATGACGGATGGTTTCGGCGGGCCGCTCTGGCAAGCAGTCAGCAGTCCCGTCGCTCCGATGGCAAAAATAAATTCGCGTCTGTCGATCATGTCTCAGTCCTCCTCATATGCATCACGAAAATCAGCGCCGATCTCGCCCAGAAAACGCGTCTCGGCGCTGTGAGCGATTTCACGGTGGCGTTTCTGGTACAATTCCCAGAGCTTGGCGCCGCGCCCGCCGGTCAGCAGATTGCCGATCGCCGAACTTGACTTCAGTTCCTGCTCGATTGCCGCCGGATCGAAGCGGTCGATCATGCGCTTGAGCGCGCCTTGCACGCCGCGCCAGGCACGAACGTGGTGCTGCGCCAGATCGCGCACCGCGTCCTTGATCGCCGCTTCGGCGCCGAGGAAACCGGGGCTGCGCTCGGCCAGCATGGTCACCAGCGCATCGTCGACCGAGGGCAGGAATTTGAGCGGGTTGACCTCGGACGCGCCAACCACGGTCTGGGCGACGCGGGCGTTGCCCTTCTCTTCGGCGCGCTTGCGCAAAAGCTGCATCAACCCTTCCATCATCAGTCGGTATTCGCGGCCGAACTTCTCCATGTCGGCCACCGGATCGCTGCCGGGAAAATCGGCCTCGTCCATGCCCATGCCGCGCAGGAAAGCGGCGCGCAATTCCGCGTCCGCCTGTCCGGCCGACGGCCGCGCCGCAGCTTGCCGGACAGGCGCGCGTGGTGGCGGTGGAGGCGGGGCTGGCGGTGGCCGCTGTGGCGATGGCTCGGCCGCGCGGACCGGCAGATCCCACGGCGCCGGGGCAGGCGAGGGCGCATCGATTGCGCCGCCATCCGTCGCGCCTGCGTCGAGACTGGTGGACTCGGCCGGGCCAAAACCAAACCCGTCATCGTAGGCCGGCGGCTTCTCGGAACTGGATCTGCTCGGCTCTCGCGACAGCGGTGCGGAATCGAGGCCGAAGGGATCGTCGAACAGCGGCTTGCCAACACCCTTGTCGGGGGCGGTCTCGGGCGCAGGCGTCGCCACCGGGTCGAGGCTGAATGGATCATCGAACGCCTGCGAGCTGCGTTCATCCGCACGCGCGAACGCCCCGGGCACCGGCTTTTCGAACGGATCGGGCAGGTCGGCAGGGCGTGGCCGTCCCGGCTCTTCTTGGGTCGTGGACGAAAAGAAATCGTCGCCACCGAGACTGACCGGCGCCCGCGACGCCACCGGCTTGCTGGCGGGCATCGAAGGCCTCAAGGCCGGCGCCTCGGTCTTCGCCGTCTGCAAATCGACGCACACCACATAGTCGCCCAGCCGCAGCCGCATGCCGCTTTGCAGCCGCTCGGTATTTCCCGCGCCGAGTGGGCTGCTGGCATCGTCGATGAACAGCCCGCTGCTGGAAGTATCGGTGACGAAATAGCCGCCCTGCTTGCTGGTGATCTTGCAGTGGGCGCGCGAGACGAACATGTCGGGATCGATGATCTGCCAGTCGGCGTCGGCGCTGCGGCCGATCACCAGCTCACCCTCGTCCAGCCGCGCCTGCCGCGTGACTTGCGCGCGGGGTCCCTGTTCGAGCGTCAGCAGCAGGCTCATCAGGCAACCTCTTCCCGCCAGCCGACGATGGTGCGCAGCCGCATGTCTTCGGCATCGCCTCGCGCAGGGTTGCGCGCCAGCCAGGTGGTGCGGGCAAGCTGGACGGTTCCAAGCTTCGCCGGCGGCACTGCCTTTGCCGCAAGCACGATCCTGAGATCGACATCGATGGTCTCGCCGATCAGGTCGCGCACCGCCTGCTTCAACAGCTTCAGCCGCTCGCCGCCGGGCAGGAACGCCTTGTAGTCGATATAGCTGAGCGCACCGATGCGCAGTTCGATTCGGCTTTGCCGGCTGAAGCTGCGCGGGCCGATGGTGGCGCTGCGGCCGAGTGTGGCATAGCTGCCGGCCAGCCGGCTCTGCAGCGCCTTGGGAATGGTCATCCAGGCGCCGACGAATTCCTTCAGCACCACCGGAACCTTGAAGGCTTCGGCCAGGAACAGGGTCAGCCGTTCGGGACCGTCGACCTGGCTGGCGAGCGAGGCGGCCTGGCGAAGCTTTACCGCATCGAGTTCGGCGTCCTGCGTGCCCGGCAGCCCAATGCCGGCCATGGCTTCCAGCATCGAACGGACGCGGCCGCCGACACCGCGTTCGACCTGCACGGCCGGATGCGCATCCGCCCAGGCGCGATAATAAAGCGCGATCATCCGGTGCTGCAGGATGTTGACGAAATCGACGAAGGTCGTGTCGCTCGTCTGCCGCGCCTCGGCGCCCGCATACCAGCGCTGCGAAAGCCGATCGAGCACCCAGCGCGTCAGATGCAGCGGCATCGGCCCTTCAGGCCCGAGCAGGCCGAGATTGTTGACCGTCACCCGCGCCGGCGAATTGTCGGTCGGCTCGCGGAAATCCACAACGTCCTGCACCGCGAAGGACAGCCGCACATTCTGGCCGAGCCTTGCCGGCTCGCGGTCCGGCCGGCCGGAATGGCCGAACAGGCCGCCTTGCCGCTCGAGCCGGCGCAGCAGTTCGAAGAAGTCGAAACTCTCGGACAGGGTTGCGGCTCGCTCTAGATGAGGTAGCGATTGCCGGGCGTCATCGGCCATGGCACATCCTCCTGTTTCTGGAGCAATCGCGTGCGCGTGCGCACGAACCCGTTTATTCCGGCATGACGGGCAAACAGCCGCGACAGCAGCCCCGACATCAGCAAGGTGCTCTGCCCAGCCAGCACCGACTGGTCGACATGCAGCGTCACCTCCGTGCCGCGGCCGAAGCACATCGGCCCTTCGATCGCCAGCCTTTCGATCACCGCGCGCGAATCGATGCGCACGATCGAGCGTACATTGCGGGCAAGCCCGGGATCGCCGCGTTCGGCATAGAGATCGAGCAGCGCATGCAGCGGATCGACGCCGCGGCCTTCCTTGGCCAGGCTGAGGAAGTTCAGCGCCAGCTGCGAGACCAGCCGCCAGGCCAGGTCGTCGGCGCGCGACTCGCTGTCGGCGCCGGTCGGCAGCGCTGCCGGGATGGCCGGCTGCGGCGAACGCAGCGCGCCGAGCAGCCTGACCGATTCCACCGGGTCGCCCGCTTCCAGCGTCAGCGTTGGCGTGTCGTCGAGGATGGCAAGATCGCGGTTTGTGCACAGTGCCACGACGTCGACGCGCTTGAGCGGCCGGTTGGCCTGACTGTTGACTGGGCGCGAAACCGCCAGGAAGACGTCGTCGCCGGCATAGGAGGTCCGCGTCACGCCCTGGCGCCGCTCGTCCTCGGTCGGCCGGCGCGGCCGCCGCTCCGTCGAATAGACCCAGCCGCTGCCGCGATTTTGCCCAAGGCTGAAGAGTTCCGGTATCTCCGCGTCGGGTCCCTCGGCATCGGCGTCTTCGACGCGGATGACGCGGTAGATTTCAAAGTCGCGCGCCCGCGTGCGGTCGGCATGCAGCACCTGGCGCGTCCTGCGCTGGTCGAGCTCGACGATGTTGCACTCGCGCTCGAAGAGATTGATGATCGGGGTGGCGAAGAGATCGAAATCCGCCGGCGTCAGATCGGCGAGTTCGGGCACCGGACGCCGGAACAGGAAGATGATTTCGAGCCCGGCCTGGCATTTGCGCACGACCGGCAGCAAGCCGGTGACGCGCCCATAATGGAAGCGCTCGGGCATCATGAAATATTCGCGCAGCAGGCGGTAGCCTTCGAAGGTCGGCCGCGTGCGCGGCATCAGCGCCTCGGCATCGGCAATGCCGACCATCTCCGGAGGCGGTAGCGGCGACAATGGATTGGTCTTGCCTTCCGGTCGAGCGCCGACACCAGAGCAGACTCCGAAGATGGCGTCGAAGATCAGCGGCGCCTTGGTGCGGTTGGCGAAATAGAAGTCGAGCCGGTCGAGCGCCAGTTCGTCGAGCTTGCCTTTGCCGGTCCGCGCCAGCGTGATGCGAAGTGCCGCTTCGCCGGCCTTGCCGGCGATCGGGCCGATGCCGGCGGCGGCAAGCGCGCTGCGGTCCTGGAAATAGCCGACCGAACTGATCGCGATCGGAAACAGCGTCATGTCCTGCGCGGTGGTGAAGGTGCAGCGTGTCGACAGGCCGGCCTGCAAGCTGGAGACCAGCCGCGTGCCGCGCTTGACGACATGGCCGGCAAGCATCGTCTGCACCTGCTGGCCGGGCTTCAGCACCACCATGGCGGTTGCCGGCGCCGGTGTGACCAGATCGGGGTAAAGCACGTCGAGGATGCTGCGCGAGAACCGCGAGCGCTCGGCATCCACCTTCAGCCGCGTGCGCGCGGCAAGGAAGGCGACGCCGTCGAGCAGTCGCTCGACATAAGGATCGGGACACGGCACCGTATCCAGCGACAAATTGCGGGCAACCGCCGGATGCATGTCGGCGAACTCCGCCGCCAGCCCGCGTATGTGGGACAGTTCCTCCTCGTAATATTCTACGAAGACCCGGTCCATCTCTCAGGCTTCCCTGAACTCGGTGCGCGCCAGTCCGTTGTCGAGATTGATCGTCGTGCGCAGGCGCATGCGCTCGGGCGTCGGCGTCATGATCAGCACGGCGTCAATCTCGATCTTCAGGCCGGTCTTGTCGCCGAGGTTGACCGTGACTTTCGTCGCGCTCTCCTTCAGCCGCGGCTCGAATGTGGCGAGCACGGCGCGGATCTCGCGTGCCAGAACATCGCGATCGAAGTCGCGCGACGACCGGCCGGAGAAGGACGGCACGCCATAATTGACAACGCTGCGGCGCACCTCCGGAAAGTCGGCCAGCGATGTCGGACTGTCGGTCATCTGCTCGGCCTCGAGATCGGATAGCAGCGGCGCGGATTCGAAACGCTCGGTGTTGAACAGCGCCTCGATGTCGCGCCGCACGGCCTCGCGCAGCACATCGGGCGACACCACGATGCCCCGGCTTTCAAGGTCGCCGCGATGCCGGTTCTGAAACGCCAGCCGATGCAGCCGGCGTTTCTGATCGGGGTTCAGCGCGTCGTCGGCGTCGATGCGCCGCGGCCCGTCCGCCAGCAGCTCGTCCAGATGCTCTGCGCCAAGCTCCTCCTGCAGAGCCTGCCTGAGCCCGTCTATCTCCGAGCTCAGGCCCGGCAGGTCGTTGACGAGGCGGTCCCACAGCGAAGGCTGTACCGCCTCGCGCTTGGCCCGTGAACCGCCCGCCTGTACCTTGTCGGCGGCAGGGCGCTTTGCTCGCCCCTCACTTGCCGACATAGACATCCATTTCGGCTTCGTCATTGTCGTCATAGACGAACTTGATCTTCTTGTAGGCGAAGGAGACTTCCTCCTGGATCAGGTCGGCTTCATCATCGGCCTGCGACATGTCGTATTCCATGATCGAGGCGTCGGTCAGGGTAACGACCAGATAGTCCTTGCTCTCGCCGTCGATGGTCCGCCGCGCGGAGAATTTTACCTCGTCCAGCGCCTTGTTTTCGAACAGGGCCTTGGCCAGATAGGGTGAGGCCTTGTCATAGTGCTTGGTGAACTTGATCATGCCCATCGACACGCGGCCTCGGCGCGAGAGGGAATTGGGGTCGTAGGGCGCGACCATCTTGTAATCGACGCCATGGATTTCGATCTCGTCGTCATGGCCGTCGCGCGTGCTGGGCCCCTTGATATCCGGAACTTTCAGAAAACCGTCGATCTTCATTGTGGGCATTTTCGTTCTCCACCGCTTTCAAACAAAGGTTTGGTTGCTGCAATCAGGTCTTCACGGAGGGCAATTCCGACACCAGCCTGAGTGAGGCGTTGATGCCCTCCAGCTGGTAGTGCGGGCGCAGATAGAAGCGGGCGTTGTAGTAGCCCGGCCGGCCCTCCACGCTGTCGACCTGCACCTCGGCGGCGGCAAGCGGACGCTTGGCGCGCGCCTTGTCGTCGGCGAAGGCCGGGTTGGCCAGCACGTACCGGTTGATCCATTCGGTCAACCAGATCTGCATGTCGGTGCGTTCCTTGAACGAGCCGACCTTGTCGCGCGCAATCGCCTTGAGGTAGTGGGCGAAGCGCGAGACCGGGAACAGATAGGGCAGGTTGGCGGAGAGCCGCTCGTTGGACTGGGCGTCGGGGTCGACCAGGCGGCCGGCCCGCGTCTCGTCATCCTGCAGCGAATGGGCGCCGATAAAGGCCGCGAGATCGGTGTTCTTGCGGTGCAGGATCGGCATCAGCCCGAGCTTGGCCAGTTCCGCCTCGCGCCGGTCGTCGATAGCGACTTCCGTCGGGCATTTCATCGCGATCGAGCCGTCATCGGTCGGGAAGGAGTGCACCGGCAGGTTAAGCACAGTGCCGCCATTTTCGACGCCGCGGATCTGGGTGCCCCAGCCATAGAGCTTGTGGCTGCGGTTGATGTTGACGCCCATCGGGAAGGCAGCGTTCATCCAGACATATTTGTTGTGATCGCCCTGCACTTCCTCCTCGAAGGAGAAGCCCTTGACCGGGACTGTCTCCGAGCCGTAGGGCAGCCGCGCCAGCACGCGCGGCATGGTCAGCCCGATATAGCGCGCATCCTCGCTCTCGCGCAGCGATTGCCACGAGGCGTAGGCCGGGTTGGAGACGATCTGCTGCAGGTCCTGCGGGTTGGGCAGTTCCTGCCAGCTGTCCATGCGGAACAGCCGTGGCGAGGCGGCGGCGATGAACGGCGTGTGCGCCGAGGCGCAGATGCCGGAGATGTTGCGCAACAGGCCGACGTCGCGCGGGTGGTTGGAGAACTCGTAGGCGCCGATGACGCAGCCGATCGGTTCGCCGCCGAGCATCGAATACTCGTCGGTGTAGACCTTCTTGAAGATCGGGCTCTGGTCCCACATCTGGCCTTCATAGTCTTCGAGCGTATCGGCCAGCTGCTCCTTGGAAATGTTCATCACCCGGATCTTCAGCTTCTGATCCGTCTCGGTGTTATTGATGAGATACCAGAGGCCGCGCCAGGTGCCTTCCATCTGCCGCACTTCCGGCGCGTGCAGGATTTCGTTGACCTGGGTCGTCAGCATCTTGTCGATGCCGGCGATCAACGACTTGATCGACTTGATCGAGTTGGACGAAATCGTCGTCGTCTCGGAGCGCGACTGCGCCGCCAGAGCCAGGTTGCGAACCAGCTGCTGCAGCTTCTCGCTGTCGTCCTTCTTGACCTTGAAGTCCTTCTCCAAGAGCTGGCTGAATTCGCCGAGATCGACGGCCTCGGCCTCGGCGACGGATGCTGCGGTCTTTTGCTGTTCGGCCATGATCTATTCCTCACCCTTGTCGTCGGACAGCGCCTGGGCGGCGATCTGGCCAAGCAGCGGCTGGTTGTTCAGCAATTGGGCGATGCGCTTTTCGGCATCGACGCGGCCGTCCATGAAGCCGAGCAGCTCCTCGAGCTGGCGCCGCATCTTGAGGATTTCGGCCAATTGCGGGACCTGTTCGGCGATCTTGTCGGGGGCGAAATCGCCCATCTTGGTGAAGGTCAGGTCGAGCGCCAGTTCTTCGTCGCGCTCCTGTCCCTCGGCCTGCGGCAGCGTGTTCTTCACCCGCGCCTTGACCCTGGGCCCCAGCGCTTCCATGAATTTGGGGAAGCGGTTGGCATCGGTCTCGACAAAGGAACGGTCGAGCACCGTCTTGGACGCTTCCCTGGTCTGCGATGCGCCCGACAGGTCGGCCATCACGCCCATGACGAACGGCAGTTCGATCGTCGTCGGGCTGCCGTAGGTTTCGACATCGTAGGCGATCTGCACGCGCGGGGCGCGATTTCGCTCGATGACCTTCGCTTTGCTTTCGGCTGGCATGTGTTGCTACCTTTCATCCTTCTGGGCAGTCTTCTTGGCGTCGGGAACGCCGGCGAGCAGCCGGAATTCCTTGAGCCCCGACGGGGCGAGGTCTTCCATCAGTTCAACGAAATCCATGTGCACCATTCTGCGCACCCGGCGGGCGAGATGCGGGATCGGGCTCGACGGCTCGGTGCGGTCGTAGAACGCGACCACAAGGTCGAGGCACTTCACCACATCGTCGCGCGAGGAAATCCTGTCCGGGAGCCCCGCACCGGTCTCCGCGTAGCTTGCCATCGTCTCGGCTCCATGACCGTTTCTGACCGGCGCGGCCGGGCTTGCCGGGGGCGCAGCCGGGCTGGCAGCCCCCTTCGTCGCTGCCTCTTCCGTGGTCTCGACCGCCGTGTTGCGTTCCAGCGTCGTCAGCACGCGCTGCAAAAATCGTTTCAGGTCCGGGACGGCAGCCCCGTTGCTGTCAAGACGGGCATTCAGGGCCGTATCGACCGCGTCGAGCGCCTCGATCGCTGCGTGCGCCCCGGCGATGAGCGCTGTCATCTGTTCACCGGCTTGGTCCTGATGGGCGGCACAACCGCTGCCCACCCGGTTCAGGAGCTGTCCGTGCGCGCTGACCAGCGCTGCCTTCTCCGTGGCATTCAATCCCGACGCCGCTTCCTGAAGCATGACGCGATCGTCGAGCGCACCCTGTTCGAGATCGCGTCCACTGATCGGCCCGATGGGACGCGGCGCGAAGAAGACCATCTGCCTGAGGTTCGCCAGCAGGCCTTCCTGGCCGTTCTGCAGGTCGGCCAGCGCGTTGAGGCGGCGCAAGGCGGCCTCGCGTGGTTGGGGGCTGGCCCGCAGCGCCGGGTGCATCGTCTCCCAATGCGTCTCGAAGGTCCTTGCAATCAGGGTCAGGCCCTGTGCCAGTCCGGCCAATCCCTCTTCATTGGCCAGCGCCCGGGCGACAATGACAAGCAGGCGCAGGTCGCGGCCATGCGAACGCAACTCCTCGGCCTTGCCGAGCACGGCAGGCCAGTCGACCGGAATGGTCGATTGCGCGGCTGGCTTGTTGCGCCCGTCATGGACGACCTTGACCTGCGGCTCCGTGAGCCGCTCCAGCTCATGAAAAGCCGGATCGTTGCGCAAGTCTTCGCCTGACGGATTTTCACCGTCCAGCGGAGCAAGCCAGAGTGCGAGATCGATCACAGATACCCCCGGCGACCGGCTCTAAAACCGTACGTGACCCAACGTTAGCACACGGTTGCATATTCCCACAATTCGCCATCCGCTCAAAAGTTAACGAGCGCTAATGAATGTCGGTGCAACTGCGTCTCGGATAGCGCAATTCATGGCGTGCTTGGCCAACCTCGTATGTGAAGCGCATCGCATAGGATTAGAAAAAATCGTGGTTGTCTGCATTTGGCGGCGCGGGACTCTCCACAAAGGGAAAAGGCCGGCTGCATCAAGCGCTTTGTCAAGCGGCTGCTTATGTGGCAGGCTGTCGACGGGCAGATTGCAGGAGCACGTTCGATGGAACAGCGCCGGTCGTCGCAGGGGTTCAAACGCAAGGAACTGGTTGGCAAGCTCAATCCGGTCTGCCTGCGCGCCTTCAAGGCCGCCGCCGACAGCGCCAAGCTGCGCGGCAATCCTTACGTCGAACTCGTCCATTTCATAGAACAACTGGTGCTGTCCGAGCGTTCGGATGTGCAGATGATCATTGCCGATGCCGGCGTCGATGCCAGCCGGCTTACCAGCGAAATGACCCGCGCCGTCGACAAGCTGCCCTACGGCGCCACCTCGATCGAGGAATTTTCCGACCACATCTTTCACGCCATCCAGGAGGCCTGGAACCTGGCGACGCTGGAATTCGGCATGGAGGAGGTCCGCAGCGCCCATATCGTGCTCGCCTGCCTGAAGACGCCGGTGCTGGAAGGCCTGGTGGCGAAGATCAGCGGCGAATTCGACAAGATCGACGCCGACGGGGTCATCGCCCGCTTTGCCGAGGTGGTGGACGGTTCGCTCGAAGCCGGCGCCACGGCAGCAGTGGCTCCCACCGCGGAGGCGCCGCGGCGAGCTCCGGGCGGGGACTCCGCGCTGGCCAAATACGCCACAGACCTCACCCAGCGCGCCCATGACGGCAAGATCGACCCGGTTGTCGGCCGAGACCCGGAGATCCGGCAGATCATCGATATCCTGATGCGGCGCCGGCAGAACAACCCGATCCTGACCGGCGAGGCCGGTGTCGGCAAGACCGCGGTGGTCGAGGGGTTTGCCCTGCGCATCGCCCAGGGCGACGTGCCGCCGCCCCTGCAGGGCATCAGCGTGCTTATGCTCGACGTCGGCCTGATGCAGGCCGGCGCCAGCGTCAAGGGCGAGTTCGAGAAGCGCCTGAAGGCGGTGATCGACGAAGTTCAGTCATCCGAGACGCCGGTCATCCTGTTCATCGACGAGGCGCACACGCTGATCGGCGCCGGTGGTGCCGCCGGAACCGGCGATGCCGCCAATCTCTTGAAGCCGGCGCTGGCGCGCGGCGAATTGCGCACCATCGCCGCAACCACCTGGGCCGAGTACAAGCAGCACATCGAAAAGGACCCGGCGCTGACCCGCCGTTTCCAGGTGGTCAAGATCGATGAGCCGTCGGAAGCGGTCGCTGTGCTCATGCTGCGCGGTGTAGCCGGCGTGCTCGAACAGCATCACGAAGTGCAGATCCTGGACGAGGCGATCGAGGCGGCGGTCGGCCTGTCGCATCGTTACATCCCGGCGCGGCAATTGCCCGACAAGGCGGTCAGCCTGCTCGACACGGCTTGCGCCAGGGTGGCGATCTCGCAGCATGCGACGCCGGCCGAGGTCGAGGACATTTTGCGGCGCCGCCAGGCGCTGGAAGTCGAAAGCGGCATCATCGGCCGCGAGGCCGCGATCGGCATCGAAGTAACTGACCGGCAGGCGCGGGTCGAGGCCGGGCTCACTGAGGCCGGGACCATGCTCGCCGCCGCCGAGGAGCGCTGGGAGCGCGAAAAGGCGCTGGTTGCCGAGATCCTCGAACTGCGCGCGCGGCTGCGCGGCGACGGCGTCCCGCTCGATGCGGTGGCGACAACCGAGGCCGATGCCGAACCAGCAGCGCCGGACGAAGAAAAGACCAAGGTACCGAAGGCCGAGACGCCCAAGGCTGAACCGCCCAAGGCCGAAACGTCCAAGCTTGAAAAGCGGAAGGCCAAAGCGTCCGAGACCGAAGCGCCGGCGGCCGAAGCTGCGCCGTCAGATCCTGTCGCCGATCTGGCGCGGCTGCGTGAACTCATGGCCGAGCTTGCCACCGCGCAAGGCGAGACGCCGCTGATCCTGCCGTCGGTCGACCGCAATGCGGTCGCTGCCGTGGTCCAGGACTGGACCGGCATCCCGACGGGACGGATGCTGTCCAGCCAGACCGAAAAGGCGCTCAAGCTGGCCACCACGCTGTCCGAACGTGTCGTCGGCCAGGATCACGCCATGGAGATGATTGCCAAGCGCGTGCAGACCAGCCGCGCCGGGCTCGGAGCGCCGGAAAAGCCGGTCGGCGTGTTCCTGCTCTGCGGCCCCTCGGGAGTCGGCAAGACCGAGACGGCCCTGGCGCTGGCCGAGACGCTCTATGGCGGCGAGCAGAACCTGATCTCGATCAACATGTCCGAATTCCAGGAGGCGCACACCGTCTCGACGCTCAAGGGCGCACCGCCCGGCTATGTCGGCTACGGCAAGGGTGGCATTCTCACCGAGGCCGTGCGCCGAAAACCCTATTCGGTGATCCTGCTCGACGAGGTCGAGAAGGCCCATCCCGACGTCCACGAGATCTTTTTCCAGGTCTTCGACAAGGGCATGATGGATGACAGCGAGGGAAGGCGCATCGACTTCAAGAACACGCTGATCCTGCTGACATCGAATGTCGGCTCCGAAGTCATCATGGAGCGGACGCAAAACGGCACGGTGAGGGCGGGGCTCGACGGCCTCGATGCAGCCTTGCGCGCTCCACTGCTGAAAGTCTTTCCGGCAGCGTTCCTCGGCCGCGTCGTGACCATCCCTTACTATCCGCTCTCGGATTCGATGATCGAGGCCATCACGCGCCATCAGTTCGGCAAGATCGCGCGACGGCTGCGCGCCAGCCACGACGCCGAACTGGTGATCGGCGACGGCGTCATGGCGCTGGTCAAGGCGCGCTGCACCGAAATCGAGTCCGGTGGCCGCATGATCGACGCCATCCTAACCAACACGCTGTTGCCGGAACTCAGCCGCGGCGTGCTGAACCGGTCGCTCGACGGCGAGAAGATGACCAAGGTGACGGTCAGCGCTTCGGCCGACGGATTTGCCTATTCGTTCGAATAGTCAGGCCTGACTGCTCGGCTCCGTCTCGGCGCGGATCAGCTTGATGTCGGCGCCGGCTGCCCAGGCGCCGATATCCTCGCGCCGCAGCGCCGCCGCCATCATGTCGGGAAACAGGTCCGGCGTGCAGGCGAAGACCGGTATGCCAAGTGCCGCGACCGAAGCCGACATCGCCGGATCATAGCCCGGCCGGCCCTGATCGGTCAGCGCCAGCAGCACGACGACATTGACGCCGGACCGGACCAGCGCCGCAAGCCGCCGCAGCAAGTCCTGGCCGTTGCCGCCCTCATAGAGGTCGGTGATCAGCACGAAGTGGGATTTGGTCGGCCGCTCGATGCGGTCGGCGCAATAGGCGACCGCCTGGTTGATGTCGGTGCCGCCGCCGAGCTGCACGCCAAACAGCACCTCGACCGGGTCGCTGAGCTCTTCGGTCAGGTCGACGATGGCCGTGTCGAAACAGACCAGCTTGGTGCGCACGACCGGCAGCGACGCCATCACCGCGGCGAAAATCGAGGCGTAGATCACCGAGCTCGCCATCGAGCCGGACTGGTCGACGCACAGCACCACTTCGTCGAGATCGACCAGCCGGCGTTGCTTGCGCATGAAGCCGACCAGTTTTTCCGGCACGACGGTTTTGTGCTCAGGCTGGTAGTGGCGAAGATTGGCCGAGATGGTGCGCGGCCAGTCGATGTCGCGTTGGCGCGGCCGGTTGGTGCGTCGGGACTTGTCGAGCGCGCCACGGATCGCCTCGGCGGTCTTCTGCTCCAGCCGCTGCATCAGCTTGGCAACGATGTCGGCGATGATGGTGCGGGCGATGTCCTTGGTCTTGGGCGGCATCACCGAACGCAGCGAGATCAGGTCGGCGACGAGGTTGACGTCGGCCTCGATCGCCTTGAGGAATTCCGGCTCCATCAGCATCTGCTTCAGGTTCAGCCGCTCAAAGGCATCCTTCTGGACGATCTGGACCACCTGGGCGGGAAAGAAGGAGCGGATATCGCCCATCCATTGCGCCACGCGTGGCGCCGAGCGGCCGAGCCCGCCGCGCCGCTTGCGCGGGTCGGCATCGGCATTGGCGCCGTCGCCGTAAAGCGCATCGAGCGCCGAAGACAGTTTTTTGTCATCACTGGAAAGGGCGGAGGAAGCCTCGTCATCGGCGCCGATCGCCAGCCGCCAGCGGCGCTCGCGCCCGCTATCGGAGGATGCTGGGCCGGGTTCGGGCACTTCGGCTTCGTCATCCATTGTCACACTCCGCCCGCCAGCAATGGCCCAAGCCGCTCCAGGTGACGGCGCCAGCCCTCGCCGCCATCCGGCGCCGGCGTCAGGCCGGCCGGCAACCTTGCGGTGCGGCCGAGCACGGCCTCGATCAACCGCCGCCGCTCCATCGAGTCCAGATTGGAGAAGACGCGGCGCAGCAACGGAAGATGCGCGATGAAAGCGTCCTCGCCTAGCGATTTAAGCCACCCATCGACGGCGCCGCGCAGGCCCTCGTCGTAGATCAGCCGCTGGCCGGCAGTGCTGAAGAAACCTTCGAAGAACCCCGCTGCCTGGGCGACCGGCGTCCCCGGCGACAGCCTGCGTCCGAGCAGCCCGGCGGCGTCCTCTGCCGACAGTTGGCCGGCTTCATAGAGCAGATGCGCGGCGCAGCCGGCGAGCAGCGCCGTCGAGCGCGGACCTTCCAGCACGCCGGTCAGGCCGTTGCGCCATGCATCGAGCACGTCTTCGCCGGGCTCGACCAGCCGGATCGCCGTGTCGGCCTTGCGCACAGCACCGACCAGCGTGGTGGCGGCCTGCTCGTCCAGGTCGCGCACCGCATAGGGCAGCGCGATCGCGCCCTCGACGATCAACCGTTCCAACAAACCGGACAGCCGGTTGGTTTCGGTCTTGCGCGCCTCGCCGTAACGGATGATGTCGGCAAGCGGCGGCACCGAGGCCAGCATCTCCAGGCATTCGCTGCTGTGCGCTGCGCGCGCCTCCAACGCTACAAGGCCGGCGCTCGCGGCCTCCGACAGATCCGCCGTAATGGCGCTCTGGACAAGGGCGGCAAGCGTGTCGAGGCTCGCGGCCGCACCGAGCATCTGGATCAGGCGGCCATTGGCGGCCTTTTCGATAGTCGGGCCGTAGATCAGGTTCTCGACCAGGCGCACGGCATATTCCGGCTCCCAGGCCAGCGTCCATTTTTCGCGAAAGGTGCCGCGGCTGCGGCCGGCGTCGGCCAGCCTGCCCCATTGCACGCCAAGCACGTTCAGCCGGTGCAGCAATGTCGAACGAAACAGTCCGCTTTCGCTGCGCAGATCGACCGACAGCTCGCGTTCCAGCGCCTCCGGCTTCAGCCGCGCCGCCTTCTGGTTGCGCTGCAGGTCCTCGATCAGCGGCGCCAGCGGCGTGTCGGGCGGAATCTCGCCGACATCCGCGCCCAAAAGCAGCTCGGCCTCGACCAGCGCCCACAGCACCGCTTCGCCGTTGAACAGCGCCGCGATCGCGGCATCGCGCAATTCCTCGAAGCCGGGCTTCGGCCGCTCGCGAATGGCAGCCAGTGTGCGCGCAAGCCGCTCGGCCTCGATCAGCGACGCGGTCGACACCAGATGGCCCTTCGCCCGCAGCACCGCCGCGATCGTCGCCAGCCACAGCGTCGCGGCGTCGCGCCGCCCTCGTGTGCGCCACAGATGCTTGCACCAGCCGGGCGCGACGACGCCAGCGCCATAACCATAGCCCAGCGCAAGACGCGGCCCGGTCCATGGCGCCCATGTCATGATGCTTTTGCGCCGGGCAATTCCCTTGATCAGCGCCTGGTCGTTCTTCTGCGTGTGCGCGGCCTGCAGGGCCGGCACATGCCATGCGCCGCAGACGACGGCGATCGGTCCGGCGAATTCCTTGCGCGCGGCGGCGATTTCCAATCGCATATGCGCTTCACGCTTGGCCTCGAACGGCGCGATCGCACCTTCGCCGTCGCGCAGCGTCGTCATCGCATCGGTGATGGCAGCGAAGATTGGACCCGGCTGCGGATTCTGCTCGATAATGTCGGCCCACCAGCTTTCGCCATCTTCATAGCCGGCGGCCGCAGCCAGCGTGCCGATCGGGTCGCGATGCGATGCGGGCTCGCCATCCTCACCGGTTTCGTCCTTGGGTTCGGGCTTGTCGGCGTCAGCCGTTTTCTCGGTGTCGTCGGTTGCCGGTGCCGCGAACCGTGCCGATGACGGCAGGTCGATGAACCGCAATGCCGCCTTGTTCTCCACCGCCCACACCGCCGCCTGGTATTCCGGCGAGAACTCGGCGAACGGCCAGAAACTTGTCGCGGCCGGATCGTCCTCGGGGTAGCAGAGCAGCGCCACCGGCGGCTGCATCTGCGGGCGCGCCAGCAATGGCAGCAGGGCGGACGCGTCGCTCGGCCCTTCGATCAGCACCGCGACCGGCTGCAAGTCCCGCAGCGCCTGCACCAGGCTGTCGGCGGAGCCCGGCCCGTGATGGCGGATGCCGAAATAGGCGACGTCGCTCATGACCTCAGATCGCTGCGTTCAGCGCCGCGTAATAGCCGGCATAGTCCGGCCGCTTCTTGAGCACCGTTTCGAGATATTCCTCCAGCACCACCTTGTCCTGCACCGGGTCCTTGACGATGGCGCCGACAAGGCTGGCGGCGAGGCCTTCGGCGCCGAGCTTGCCGCTGTCGAACCACGCCGCCTGGCTGAGGCCGCCGACCATGGTGGCGATCGCCTCGGCGGTCGAGAGCGAACCCGAAGGCGTCTTCAGCGTCACCTTGCCGTCGGCGGTTGCGCCCGAGCGCAGCTCGCGGAAAATGGTCAACACTCGAGCGATCTCCTCGCCGACATTTTTCGGCACCGGCAGGTCGAGCCCGCCGGCCATCTCGTCGACCCGCTTGGAGACGATCGCCACCTCTTCCGCCATGTCCTCGGGCAGCGGCAGCACCACCACATTGAAGCGGCGTTTCAGCGCCGAGGACAGCTCGTTGACGCCCTTGTCGCGGTTGTTTGCGGTGGCGATGATGTTGAAGCCGCGCTGGGCATAGAGCGACGTGTTGAGTTCCGGGATCGGCATCATCTTTTCCGACAGCACGGTGATCAGCGTATCCTGTACATCGGAGCCCATGCGCGTCAACTCTTCCAGGCGGCATAGCTTGCCGCTCTCCATGGCGCGGTAGAGCGGCGTCGGCACCAGCGCCTCCTGGCTCGGCCCTTTGGCCAAAAGCTGCGCATAGTTCCAGCCGTAGCGGATCTGGTTCTCGTCGGTGCCGGCCGTGCACTGCACGATCAGCGTCGAGTTGCCCATGATGGCGGCGGCCAGATGTTCCGACACCCAGGACTTGGCGGTGCCGGGAACGCCGAGCAACAGCAGCGCGCGGTCGGTAGCGAGTGTCGCCACCGCGGTTTCCATCAGCCGGCGGCGGCCAACATATTTCGGCGATATCACGGTGCCGTCGCTTGCCTTGCCGCCGAGCAGATAGGTCAGCACGGCCTTCGGCGACAGGCTCCATCCGGCCGGCTTCTGGCGTTCGTCATTGCGCGCCAGCGCCTGCAGTTCAGCGGCATAGGCCTGCTCGACAGGGAGGCGGATGGCTGCGTTCATGGTGCTGTTCTCCGGATTGTCATGTGTTGGTTCCCGTCAGGGCCGCGTTGAGGCGCAGGAAAGCGAGCGAGGCTGCCGCCGGCGGCATGCCAGCCGCAACGACATGCTCGATCAATTTTTCCGCTGTCGCCGCAGTGGCCAGAAAGCCCATCGTTTCCAGCAGGTCGTCGGCGGTTCGCTTCATAGCGTCATCATCGCGGGCGACAGCCGAACGCAATGCCGCCAAGCCCTGGCCGTTCGTCAGGTCGGGCCATTCCAGCCAGTTGGCTTCGAAGCCCTCGGCAAGGGTGAGCGCGCCAATATACTGCGGCGTATCTTTCAGGATCAGTCTGACCAGGACACGCTTCCTGCGGCTATCCAGGCGCGGTGTCAGGTGCAGCACGAATAGTGCCGGCTTGCCTCCCCCGGCGACTAGTGTGTCGGCCATCTGCGTTACGGCAGCGTCGCTGCCCGACGCTGCGACCATTCGTGAGATCTGGATGTCCGCATTTTTGTCGGCACCGAATTGCCAGGCTGCAATGAAATCGGGTTCGCTGACCCCAAATCGGGAAGCGAGGTCGACCAGGTTGCAGGTCTCGAACAATTCGGCGCGGCGCTTTTCCTGCGCCGGCGATTTGAGCTTTGCCGGCGTGTAGGTGGTGCGGCGGCGGATGAAGCCGGATTTGCCTTCTGCGATGAAGGCCGCAAGTTCGGCAACGGGATCGTCGGCACCGCCACCAACACGACCGTGCTCGCCCAACCTCGCCAGCAGCCGGCTCGCCAGTTCCTGCACCTTGCCGGAGCGGTCAGTGGCCAGGCTTTTCAGGAACGGCGCGTCCGTGGGCGTCAGGTTGAAATGCATGAGTTCGATGAGCGCCAGCCGGACTTCAGCCGGCTCGCCCGTCGCCTTGGCTTCCATCAGGCTGCGGGCCGTGGCCGGATCGCGACGGCGCATCTCGGCCAACGCGATACGGCGCGCGGCGGGGTAAAAGTCATCCCAGTTCTGCGCCGTCAGCTGCTCCTGCGGGGCAATCTTCAGCCCCTCGACGCTGGCCTGCCAGTCGATCCACGGCGCATAGATGTCAGGGCTGTTCTGGTCTGATGCCGACGGCATCCAGTCCATCGGATGCAGCACGTAGCCGCGGCTGGCGACGAGCGTCGCGACGCGCGACTTGCGCCGCGCATCGGCGGCGTTCTTCAGGGCCGCCCGCAACAGCGGCCGCAACCGCTCCGGCAGCAGTGGCAGGCCAAGCCTCGGCAGCGGCGGGCGCCGCTTCAGCGTCTTCGGCGCCGACGGCCGCAGGCCGACATCGAGCGCCTGCGCCGCGATCGCCAGCAGACGTCGCTCCCGTTCGTCCGGGCTTGCGCCACGCGCGATCTCCTTCCATGCGGTTGGCGCCAGATCGAACGCGGTTCCGCCGGTGATCCAGCAGTCGCGCATCGTCGCCAGGCCGGTTAGTTCGAGCTCGTTCATGACAGATCGAGCCTCCCGAAGCCGCTTTGCGCGGCCAGCAGATCGAGCCGCGCGCCGTTCCAAAGCGCTGCCGTGGCCGCGAGGTCGAGGCCAAGCACGGTCTGATCGACGGTCCCGCTAACAGGCAGGGCGATCCCTTGCGGGTCGTGCGCCGCTTGCCACCAGGCGGTGCCGCGCTCATCGAGCAGGATCGCGCCGGCAGGCAGCATCAGCGGGCTATCGGTCGACCAGGGCGCTGCGTCCTGGTGCGCCGCATGCGCCGCGAGCGGGTCCTTGACAGCGTCGAGGCCGAAATCCGGCCAGGCGCCCGACACGACGTCGCCCTTGCGCTCCGCCACCAAGGCCCGCAGTGGCTGGCGCGACGGGTAGAATACCAGGCGGGCGTGGAACCGGTCACCGGGCGTGAACGCCGCCGAGCGGCGGCCGGCCGAAGCCGGAAAGAAATCGAGCAGCAGCCCAAACTGCGGCGTCGGGCTTTTCAGATCGAGCAGCCAGGTCGAATGGCTGACGAGACCGTCGCGGCGGGTCTCGATCTTCTCGCCGACGACCTCCCAATGGCTGTCGACCTGCTTCGCGTCGGGACTGGACAGAACCTGGTCGCGGGTTTCGGACGCCGACACCAGTCGCTTCAGCTCGGGATCGTCGGGCGCCGAGCGCCAGGCTTTGGCCAGCAGCACCAGCTTGCCGAGTTCGCGGATCGCCGCGTCCGGCCGTTCCTCGCTGCGCAGCGCCATTAGCCGGGCCGGGATTTCGTCGATGCGTCCGGCAAGCGCCGTCGCCTTCATGTCGACAAGCCGCGCGGCAATGCGGCGGCAGCGCTCGCTGCTGGCGTCGGCAAAGGCGGAAAGGCCGAGCCGCAGCTGGTCGGCAATCCACTGGTCGAGTTCGTCCAGCGCGCCTGCCACCGCGGTGCGCGTATCTTCCGCCCGCTTGCGCTGCGCCGTCTCGCGGCGCTCCGTCGCGGCGGCGTCATCGACGGTGCTTTCCTCCGCCTGCGAGGCCTCGCCAATGCTCTTGCCAGACGCGCCCCTGCCAGGCTTTGCGTCGACCGGCGGGGGCGCAGTCTTCCTGCGCCGGCCAAGCCAGTCATTGACCCATTCCGGCGTTGTTTCGGCTGATGTGAAGCTGGCCGGCGCCGTGGCGGCGATCCACATCAGCGCCAGCGTGTGCTTGCAGGGAAATTTTCGCGACGGGCAGGTGCATTTGTAGCCGTGGTCGCCGGTGTCGACGACGGTGCGATAGGGGTTGGATCCCGAGCCCTGGCATTCGCCCCAGATCAGCGCCTGCTGCTCGTTCTTCTCCAGCCGCGGCCAGTTCGAGCGCTTGGTGAGCTTCGAGGCGGCGCTTAGCGACGCCTGATCGGGGGCCAGCGCCTCGATGGTTTTCAGTTCGAATTCCAAGCCGCGCCTCTCGTCACCCCAAATCAATGCCTGGCATCAATATAGGGTGCCGTTTGTGAAGGATTGTTGTGGCCCCGGCAAGACGAAGATAGCGCAGATCAGTACAACGGCGTGGCCATATGCCGGGGCGTCGGCCATTGCGCCGTGATCTCGGGCTGCACCGGGCGCTCGAGATAGGTCGACAGCACGACATAGCTTCGCGTCGAGGTGACGCCGGGCGTTTCGTAGAGACGCGCCAGCAGGCCTTCGAGCGCCCTGGTGTCCTCGGTGCGGACCTTCAGAAGCATGCAGGTGTCGCCGGCCACCGAATGGATTTCCTCGACCTCAGGATATTGGGAGACGGCCATCAGCTCCGGTGTCTTGCCCCAGCCCTTGGTATCGATATGCACGAAGGTGAGCAGCGGCTTCTTCACCGCCTTCGGGTCGATGATCACAGCGGTGCCGCGGATGGCGCCGCTGCGCCGCAGGCGCTTGACCCGCTCATGCGCCGCAGGCGGCGAAAGGCAGACGCGTTCGCCAAGTTCGGCGTAGCTGATCGTCGCATCCTCGACCAGCACGCCTAATATTTTTCGGTCGATTGCGTCGAGCTCGCGGGGAGCTACCTTGTTCTGCAGAACCCCATCTGTTTCTTCGTCCATATCGAAATTCCTTGTTGTCGCGGAATTCAGTTCGGCCATTATGACCCGATGACGAACGCGCATCAAGCTGCAACGCTCCATCAGCCGATCCCGGCGCTGGCCTACCTCCTGACCGGCTGCATCGCCGTCATGGGCTCGAACTCGCTGGTCCTGGGTCCAATTGCTCCGGCAGTCGCCGCATCCTTCGGCACCAGCGTGCCGGCGGTGATGGCCGCGTCGGCTGCCTTCGGTCTCGGCACTTCCGCCAGCGCTTTGTTCCTCGCCCGCTATATCGACGGCGTCGGCGCCCGCCGCATGCTGCAGGGCGCTCTGCTGTTGCTGGCGGTCGGGCTTCTCGCCAGCGCGCTGGCGCCGACGGTGATCATGCTGGTCGCGGCCCAGGCCGTCGCCGGCATCGCCGCCGGCGTCGCCATGCCGGCCATCTATGCCAGTGCAGCGGCAATTGCGCCGCCCGGCCGCGAAAGCGGCACGATCGGCGTCGTGCTGACCGGCTGGACGGTCTCCATGGTGGCCGGCGTGTCGCTGTCGGCCGTGCTTGCCGATCTCGTGCACTGGCGCGCCGTCTTCGCCGCCGTCGCGGTGCTTTCCGCCATTGCGCTTGCTGCCTTGTCGATGACCTCGCTCAGCGACGTCAGGAAGAGCGGCCCGGCGCCGTCGCCGTTCGTTGCGCTGGCCATTCCGGGGATCGTGCCGCTGCTCATCGCCTGCACCGCCTTCATGACCGCTTTTTACGGCGTGTACGGCTATCTCGGCGATCATCTGCACCAGGATCTGGGCGAGCCCGTCAGCGCCAATGCGCTGGCCGCGCTCGCCTATGGCGCCGGCTTCGGCGCCGCGGCCTTCCTCGACGGCGTCATCGACCGCATCGGCGCGCGGCGCGTCATGCCCTTCGCCTATCTGCTGGTCGCCGTCGTCTATGTCGCCATCGCGCTCGCAAGCAGTAATTTCGTGCTGATCCTGGCTATGATCGCCATATGGGGCCTTGCCAATCATTTCGGCCTGAACGTGCTGGTGATGCGCCTTACCGCGCTCGATCCGTCGCGCCGTGGCACCATCATGGGCCTGAACAGTTCGGTCACCTACCTCGCCGTCTTCATCGGCACCACCAGCTTCGGGCCGCTTTATTCATCGTTCGGCTTTGCCATCTGCGCGATCGTCGCCGCCGTGCTGATGCTGGTTGCGGCAGCAGCGGGGTCATGGCGGTCGCCTCCGCCCATCAAGCCGTAAAGCTTGCGTCCTCATCCCGTCCTTCGCTAGAGCTTGGCTTGCCATGCGAGCCCCGCCCGGATGAAGACGACGCTTGAAACCACTGCCGACCCCTCGTCAGACGACCTCGCCTTCCTGGCCGAGCGGCTGACGGCGTTCAATGACGGCGATGTCGGCCCCTCCGGCCGCAAGCCGATCGCGGTCTTCGTTCGTGACGAGCACGGCGCTGTCGTCGCCGGCATTTCGGGATACACCGCCTGGGGCTGGCTCTATGTGCAATGGCTGTGGGTCGACGAACGCCTGCGCGGCCAGCATATGGCCGGCGACATGCTGGACGCTGCCGAGCGCGAAGCAGTCGCCCGGGGCTGCCAGAACGCCTGGATCGACACGTTCAATCCGACAGCGGCCAAAGTCTATGAGCGGCAAGGCTACCGGCGTTTCGGCGAGCTGCCTGACTTTCCCATCGGCCGCAGCCGCATCTTCCTGCAGAAGAAGCTCTAACCTGCCAGCCGCCCGCCTTGCATCGGCCGCGGCACGCCGGTGGTGCTGGGAAAGCTGATCGGCAGGCCGCGCAGCACGCGCACGGCAAGGAAGGCAAAGCATTCGGCCTCCACCGCATCGCCTTTCCAGCCCAGTGTCTCGGCCTGCACCACCTCGACGTTGGCGCGCCTCGCCAGCATCGCCATCATCGTCGGGTTGCGGCGGCCGCCGCCACTGACCGCTAGGCGCTTCGGCCGGCGCGGCAACAAATCGAGCGCCTTGCCGACGGCCGAGACGGTGAAGGCCGTCAGCGTCGCCGCCCCATCCTCTGCGCTGAGGCCGTCGGCCATGGCGGCGCCGAAGTCGAAACGGTCGAGCGATTTCGGATAGGGCTTGGTCAGATACGGATGCTGGAGCAATTTGGCCAGCCGCGCTTCATCGACGGTGCCGGCCGCGCCCAGTGCGCCGTCGCGGTCCATCTCGCCGAGGCCGTTTGCCTTGATGAAATCGTTGAGCGGCGCGTTGGCCGGGCCAGTGTCGAAGGCGACGATGTTGTCCTTGCCGTCCCACCAAGTGACGTTGCCGACACCGCCGAGATTGAGCACAGCGGTGTCCCCGCTGGCGTCGGCTTCCCTCAAAAGCGCCGCGTGGTAGGCAGCCGCCAGCGGTGCGCCCTGGCCGCCGGCGCGCACATCGTCCGAGCGGAAATCATAGGCGACCTTGGCGCCCAAAATGGAATGCATCAGCGCGCCATCGCCCAACTGGCGCGTATCGCCGCGCCGCCCGGGTTGCGGGGCACGATGCAGCACGGTTTGGCCGTGAAAACCGACCACGCCGATATCGCCCATGGTCAGGCCGTAGCTTTCGACAAGGTCCTTCACCGCCGCCGACTGCGCCCGCGTCAGCGCCTCCTCGGCTTCGGCAAAGATCGCCGGCTCCGGCCCGTCGAAATTCCACACCCGGGCCTGACGCAGCGTCTCCTCCAGCAAGGCACGGATCGCTGCGGGGTAGGGGGCCAGCGTATAGGTGCCGAAATCGGCGATCCGCTCTCCATCGGTCTTGATCAGCGCCACGTCGATATTGCCGTCAAGCACGGTGCCGGTCATCAGGCCGACGGCCCAGATTGGTTCCACGGTCGACTCCCTTGCGACACCGTTTGCGATTCCAACGCAATCACCTGTCGGACGGATTGTCTCGCCAGGCAAGACCCTGGCCGCGGTCGATTGCTCCGAACCTGCCGGCAGAGTTTTTCACCGAACAGCGAAAATCGAGCAACGCCGTTCTTGCCTCTTGCCGTTCAAGACGCCAGCTATGGAACAAGCACATCAATCGCCAGGGAGAAACGGCATGGCATCCGAAGTCGCAGTGATCGCGGGCGCGGGCGCGGGCCTGAGCGGCTCGCTGGCCCGTCTTCTCACCAAGGAAGGCTTCCGCGTGGTGCTGGCCGCCCGCAACACGGCCAAGCTCGCGGCGCTGGTCGGGGAAACCGGCGCACTGGCCGTCGAAACCGACGTCGCCGACCCGGCCTCCGTCGCCGGCCTGTTCGACACCGCCGACAAGCAAGGTCCGCTGGCGCTTGCGGTCTTCAACGCCAGCGGCCGCACGCGCGGCCCGATCGCCGAGGTCGAACCCGATGCGGTCAAACAGGCGCTGCTGGTTGGCGCCTATGGCGGCTTCCTGGTCGGCCAGCAGGCGGCGCGGCGGCTGCTTTCGCGCGGCTCCGGCTCGATCCTGTTCACCGGCGCTTCGGCCAGCACCAAGGGCTTTCCCAACTCCGCCGGCTTTGCCATGCCGAAATTCGGCCTGCGCGGTCTGGCTCAGTCGATGGCGCGCGAACTCTTCCCGAAGAACATCCATGTCGCCCATTTCATTATCGACGGCCAGATCGAGCCGGTCGGGACGAAGCCCGAGCGACCGGACAGCCAGCTGTCGCCCGATGCGATCGCGCAGACCTATCTCGCGACCCATCGCCAGCATCGCAGCGCCTGGAGCTTCGAGGTCGAGCTGCGGCCCTTTGTCGAGACATTCTGACCGGTCCGGCGTGACCGTTCTCGCAATTGCGAAATCTTTGAGAGAATATTCCCGGCTTCGTGTTTGAGAAGAAATGCGGTTCTTTGATCCGGCAAGCAGCATTGCCGATGATGTCGTCAAGGCTTGGTATTCCACCTCGCCGCAATGACTTCAGGATTACGAGGGATCGACAATGTCCGAACGCGGAAACGCTTCCAGCTCTCTTCTTTTTTCAGCCATCAGCCGGCGAGCTGCCCTTGCGGCACTTTTTGCCTCGGCCGTCACGCTTGCCGGTCTGGCTCAGCCGACGCCGTCCTTCGCCGAGGACAAGAAGTCTATCAAGGTCGGCATCATCAGCGGCGAGGATGAGGATGTCTGGCGCGTCGTCGTCGCCCAGGCCGCCGAAAAAGGCCTGACCGTCGACACCGTGGTGTTCAACGACTACACCCAGCCCAACGAGGCGCTCGAGCGCGGCGAGATCGACGCCAACGCCTTCCAGCACCAGCCCTATCTCGACAACCAGATCAAGACCCAAGGGTACCACATCGTGCGCGTCGGCTACACCGGCGTCTGGCCGATCGGCCTCTACTCCAAGAAATACACCAAGGTTGCCGACCTGCCCGAAGGCGCCGTCATCGGCCTGCCCAACGACCCCTCGAATGAGGGTCGCGCGTTGCGCGTTCTGCAGAACGAAGGCGTGATCAAGCTGAAGGACGGCACCGGCATCCTGGCGACTACCGCCGACATTGCCGAGAACCCTAAGAAGGTCGTCATCAAGGAACTGGATGCCGGCATTGTCGGGCGTTCGGTCGAGGATCTCGATGCGGCCGTCGTCAACACCGACTGGGCGCTGAAGAGCGGTCTCGGCCCGGATAACCGCATCGCCCAGGAGCCGGTGGCCGACAACCCCTACCGCAACTTCATCGCCGTCAAATCCGGCAACGAGAACGAGGGCTGGGTAAAGACGCTGGTCGCGTCCTACCAGAACGAGAAGGTCAAGGCCGAGTTCGACAAGGTCTACAAGGGCACCGGGATCAGCGCCTATTGATCGGCGCCTGGTTGTCAGGAGCAGGCGACCCGCTGTTGAGCGGGCCGCCGTCGCATTTGTCGAGCGTCGAAACGGACAGTGAGATGAACCAGCACGTCACGGCCGAAGCATCCGGTCCGGTCAATATATCGGCCGGGCAGGAAGATGTCGTACGCCTGGTCGACCTCAAGCGCCGCTTCGGCGCGACACCTGCGCTCGACGGCGTCTCGCTGACGGTGCGCAAGGGCGAGATCCTCGGCATCATCGGCCGCAGCGGCGCCGGCAAGTCGACGCTGATCCGCTGCCTCAACGGGCTGGAGCGGCCGGACTCCGGCGACGTCTTCATCGAGGGCCGCGAGATCGGCCGGCTCGGCGAGCGTGAATTGCAGCCGCTGCGGCGTCGCATCGGCATGATCTTCCAGCACTTCAATCTGCTGTCGGCCAAGACCGTGGAGGACAATGTCGCGCTGCCGCTGAAGATCGAGGGCCGCCCAAAGGCCGAACGGCTGGCGCGCGCCGCCGAATTGCTCGACCTCGTCGGCCTGTCGGAGAAGGCGAAGGCCTATCCGTCCTCGCTGTCGGGCGGCCAGAAGCAGCGCGTCGGCATCGCCAGGGCGCTGGCCGCGCGGCCGGCGCTGCTGCTGTCCGACGAGGCGACCTCAGCGCTCGATCCGGAGACGACGCGCTCCATCCTGGCCTTGCTGAAAGACATCAACCGGCAGCTCGGCCTCACCATCCTGCTCATCACCCACGAGATGGAGGTGATCCGCTCGATCGCCGACCGCGTCGCGGTGATCGATGCCGGGCGCATCGTCGAACAAGGCCCGGTGTGGTCGGTCTTTGCCGAGCCGCGTTCCGAAATCACCAGGAGCCTGCTCGGCGGCATCCGCCCGCAACTGCCGGCCGAGATTGCCGGCCGGCTTGCTCCCGGAGGCGGCGCCGAGCTCATCCTCAGGGTCGACGTCGCCGGTGAGGCCGCGCGCGGTCCGCTGCTGTCCGATCTTGCGGTGGCCGTGCCGGGACGGTTCCGCCTCGTCCATGGTGGCATCGACCATGTCCAGCAGCAGCCGGTCGGCACGCTGTTCCTTGCGGTCGCGGGCAACGATCCGAAACATCTGTCCAAAGTAATCGCATTCCTGAAGGCCCGCGACGCACGGGTGGAGGTGCTTGGCCATGTCGCCGGTTCTGTTTGAACTTCTGCTGCGCTCGATCTGGGAGACGGTCCTGATGACGGCGGCATCGGGCCTTATCTCGCTCGTCTTCGGGCTGCCGCTCGGCCTGGCATTGATTGCCACCGAGCGCGGCGGCATTGCCGAAAGCCTGTGGGTGAACCGCGCGCTCGGCGCCGTCATCAACGGCTTCCGCTCGGTGCCTTTCATCATCCTTCTGGTGGCGCTGATCCCGGTGACGCGGCTGATCGTCGGCACCTCGATCGGCACCTGGGCGGCGATCGTGCCGTTGTCGATTGCGGCGACGCCCTACTATGCCCGCATCGCCGAAGTGTCGCTGCGCGAGGTCGATCGCGGCCTGATCGAGGCGGCACGCGCCATGGGCGGCAATCGCTGGACGATCATCCGCGAGGTGCTGGTGCCCGAAGCATTGCCCGGCATCGTCGCCGGTTTCACGGTGACGCTGGTAACGCTGATCGGCGCCTCGGCCATGGCCGGCGCCATCGGTGCCGGCGGGCTTGGCGACCTCGCCATCCGCTACGGCTACCAGCGTTTTGAGACCAGCGTCATGGTCGCCGTGGTCATTGTGCTGATCATCCTCGTTTGCGGCATCCAGTGGGTCGGCGACCGGCTGGTCGCCAGGCTGGACCGGCGCGGATGAGCGCCACGAACGTTATTTGCCGGCAGGCTGCCAAACGCAGCGCCGGCTTTCTCTATCGGCGCCGAGATTGGATTGCGCGTTGCTTTGATCGGACCGGCCTGCGTGCCACCGTGACAGCGGAACAAGGAGCTTGACCATGCCCAGGATCGTACCCGTGCTTGATCTCGGCCGCCTCGAGCAGGGCGCTTCGGAACGGCGAACGTTTCTCTTCGACCTGCGCACGGCCGCGCGCGATGTCGGCTTCTTCTATTTGACCGGCCACGGCATATCGGCTGCGGATACCGCAGAAGTGCTCGACGCGTCGCGCCGCTTCTTTGCCCTGCCGGAAGCCGACAAACTGGCAATTGAAATGGTCAAGTCCTCGCAGTTCCGCGGCTACACGCGCGCCGGCGGCGAGCTGACCAAAGGCAAGGCCGACTGGCGCGAACAGCTCGACATCGGCGTCGAACGCGCGGCCATCGAACAAGGCCCCGGCGTGCCCGCCTGGACGCGGCTGCAAGGGCCCAACCAGTGGCCGGCCACGCTGCCCGAGCTGAAGCCGGCGCTGCTCGCATGGCAGGCCAAGGCGACCGCGGTGGCGATCCGGCTGCTTAGGGCCTTCGCTTTGTCGCTCGACCAGGCCGAGGACGCCTTCGATCCGATCTACCGGGCCGAGCCCAACCATCGCATGAAGATCGTGCGCTACCCCGGCCGCGACGCCACCGGCGACAACCAGGGCGTCGGCGCGCACAAGGATGGCGGTTTCCTGACGCTTCTGCTGCAGGACGAGAACAAGGGGCTGCAGGTCGAATATGACGGCGCCTGGGTCGACGTCGATCCGCTGCCCGACACGCTGGTGGTCAACATCGGCGAACTGCTCGAACTGGCGTCGAACGGCTATCTCCGGGCGACAGTCCACCGTGTGGTGACACCGCCGGCCGGCGTCGAGCGCGTCTCGGTCCCGTTCTTCTTCAGCGCCCGGCTCGACGCCACGATTCCGCTGCTCGACCTGCCCGAGGATGTAGCGGCCGAGGCGCGGGGGCCGGCCAGCGATCCCGACAACCCGCTGTTTCGCAATGTCGGCACCAATGTGCTGAAGAGCCGCCTGCGCTCGCATCCCGACGTGGCGCGCCGGCACTATGCCGATCTTCTGGAAACCGACGCCTCACCGGCTGAAATCTTTCAAAACGAGAACGAAATTTCCGAATCTCGCGTTGTTTTAGAAAGCCGTTCGTCGCCATATGCGGCGAATACGCGCATATAGGAATTATCGTTCGGCGGTTTCCTCCCATTCCACCGAGCGGTGTTCCCCTCTGAAGGTTCTTGACCTTCTTTTGGCCGGGCCGCTTTCGCGCCCGGCCTTTTTTATGTCAATAGCTCTTCTTTCTTCCCCACAAGGGAGAAGGAAGAGGCGCCAGGGGACTTCACCCAAACTTCGGATCAAGGCTCCCCGACTTGTAGCGCTTGGCCATCTCGGCCACCGGCAGCGGCTTGATCTTCTGCGCGTTGCCGGCGGTGCCGAACTGCTCGAAGCGCTCCTTGCACAGCTTGCGCATCGCAGCCATGGCCGGCGTCAAATATTTGCGCGGATCGAACTCCGACGGGTTTTCGGTAAGCACCTTGCGGATGGCGCCGGTCAGCGCCATGCGGTTGTCGGTGTCGATGTTGATCTTGCGCACGCCGTGCTTGATGCCGCGCTGGATCTCTTCCACCGGCACGCCCCAGGTCGGCTTCATCTGGCCGCCATATCTATTGATGATTTCCTGCAGGTCCTCGGGCACTGAGGACGAGCCGTGCATCACCAGATGCATGTTGGGCAGGCGGCGGTGGATTTCCTCGATGACGTTCATCGCCAGCACCGCGCCGTCTGGCTTGCGCGAAAATTTGTAGGCGCCGTGGCTGGTGCCCATGGCGACTGCCAGCGCATCGACATGGGTGTCCTTGACGAACTCGACCGCCTGTTCCGGATCGGTCAAGAGCTGGTCGTGGCTGATGGCGCCTTCGACGCCGTGGCCGTCCTCCTGCTCGCCGCCGCCGCTCTCAAGCGAACCGAGCACACCGATCTCGCCTTCCACCGACACGCCGCCCCAATGCGCCATGTCGACGACGCGCCGGGTGATGCCGGAATTGTAGGCATAGTCGGCCGGCGTCTTGCCGTCCTCTTTCAGCGAGCCGTCCATCATGACAGAGGTGAAGCCGTACTGGATGGCGGTGACGCAGGTGGCTTCGTTGTTGCCGTGGTCGAGATGCATGCAGACCGGAATGTCGGGGTGGATTTCGACCAGCGCGTCGATCAGCTTGGCCAGCACCACATCATTGGCGTAGGCGCGGGCGCCGCGGCTGGCCTGCAGGATGACCGGCGACTTGGTCTCCTCGGCCGCCTCCATGATGGCGAGGCCCTGTTCCATATTGTTCATGTTGAAAGCGGGTACGCCGTAGCCGTACTCGGCGGCGTGATCGAGCAATTGTCTCAGTGTTATGCGAGCCACCCAATAGTCTCCCGTATCTGGTTTCAAGCGCAACGTCGCGGGCCGGCCGATTGCCGGCCTAGATGCTTCTGGCCGGATTTCGCCAGAACCGCAACCGTCAGCGGCCATCGAGGCCGCAATTCTTGTTGCAGGGCTGAAATCCGGTAGCCAGCCGGTGAGGCGCTAATCTCCCCCATTGAGGGGGAGATGGCCGGCAGGCCAGAGGGGGTCGGTTCGACTGGAGCGCTAGCATCATCTGTCGGTGCTGGGAGGTCGCGTCAGGACGCGCCGACCCCTCTGTCGCCTTTGGCGACATCTCCCCCTCAAGGGGGGAGATTATCCGCGTTCGGGGAACATCGCCTTCAACCCTTCGCGCGAAGCCTTGGCCACACCGCGCTCGGTGATCAGCCCCGTCACCAGCCGTGCCGGCGTCACATCGAACGCCGGATTGGCCGCCGGCGTCGCTTCGGGCGAAACCCGAACCTGCGCGATCTTGCCGTCCGCCGTCTTGCCCCAGACCAGCGACACCTCGTCACCGGAGCGTTCCTCGATCGGGATTTCGGTGAGGCCATCACCCACTGTCCAGTCGATGGTCGGCGAGGGCAGAGCGACGTAGAAGGGCACCTCATTATCGGAGGCGGCGAGCGCCTTGAGATAGGTGCCGATCTTGTTGCAGACGTCGCCATTGGCCGTGGTGCGGTCGGTGCCCACGATCACCATGTCGACCGCGCCACGCTGCATCAGATGGCCGCCGGCATTGTCGACGATCAGCGTGTGCGGCACGCCGTGGCCGGCCATCTCCCAGGCGGTCAGCTGGGCGCCCTGGTTGCGCGGGCGCGTCTCGTCGACATAGACATGGACCGGAATGCCGGCCTCGACGGCGAGATAGATCGGCGACGTGGCGGTGCCGTAATCGACCGTCGCCAGCCAACCGGCGTTGCAATGGGTGAGGATGTTGACCGGCTCGCCCGGCTTCTTGCGTGCCGCGATCTCCTTGATGATGGCAAGCCCGTTCTCGCCGATGGCGCGATTGAGATCGACATCCTCGTCGGCGATTTCCGCGGCGCGCTTATAGGCCGCCTCCGCGCGCTGTCCCAATACGATCGGCCTGAGGAACCGCCGCATCTCGTCCAGTGCCCAGCGTAGATTGATCGCAGTCGGCCGCGTCTTGTGCAGCGTCTCCCAGACCGCGTCGAGCGCTTCGTCAGACGGATCGTCCGCCATCTGGATGGCGACGCCGTAGGCCGCGGTGACGCCGATCAGCGGCGCGCCACGAACCCACATGTCACGGATCGCGGTGGCGATGCCGGCAACGCTCCCGATCGTCTCGACCCGGAACTCGTGCGGCAGCCAGCGCTGGTCGATGATCTCGACCGAACGCTGGTCGTCGCTCAGCCAGATGGTGCGGTAGTGGCGCTCGCCGACGTTCAAATCCTGCTCTCCCGTTCGATCAAAGCGGCCAGATTATTGACCTCGTCCATGCCGTGAATCTGGCGCCGGTTGACGGCGATGTGACGGCCGAATTTCAGCGCCTTGGCCTCGCAGGAGGCTCGCAGATCCTCGTCCTCGATGGTCTCGAAATCGGCATTGTGGGCGAGGCCGAGGATGCGCCGGTGCACCTCGATGCCGGCAAAGCCCAAGAGGTCGGTCCAGATCTGGTGCAGCACATGGTCGAGCGCCTGCTCCGAGGCGAGAATGTCGCCCTGATCCTCGAACAGGCTCTTCTGGTAAAGCATGCCGGTGCGCTCGGTGCGCCATAGATGCGAGAACTCGGCGCGGAACACCGTCCAGGTGTCATTGGTCACCCCGAGCAGATAGGCACGCATGGCGTCACGCTTGCCCTTGTGTTCATGGCCGCGCTGCGAGAAGTAGGACATCCAGAAATTGGCGAGCAGCATGCCGACGTCGAAGGCCATCGGACCGTAGAAGGCGAATTCCGGATCGATCATCCGCGTCTCGGTGTCGGTGACCATGATCGAGCCCGAATGCAGGTCGCCATGCAGCAGCGTCTCGGCATTGGCGGCGAAGATATGCTTCAGCCGCTGCGCTTCGACCTTGAGGTCGCGGTCGGCACGCAGTTCGGCAACCAGGCCGTCCAGTTGCGGCGACGTATGCCGGTTCAGCTTGGCATCGAAATATGGGTCGGAAAACACCAGGTCTTCGGTGATGCCGCAGAGCTCGACATTGTCGGCAAACAGCGCCAGGTCGGCCTTGCGGTCCTTGGTGGGCATGGAGAGATCAGAGCCGCGGAACAAAGTGCGGGCCATGAACAGGCCGATGTCGCGGGCGATATTTGGCAACTCGCGGCCGTCGATCAGGGCGCGGCGCAGGATGATGTGCGGCGGCGCCAGATATTCCATGATGATCAGCGCCTGGGCTTCGTCAAAATGGAGGATCGCCGGCACCGAGCCCGGCGCGCGCGCCTCTTGCCGCGTCAGCGCGTGATACTCGAAGAAGGAGCGTTTGAGCGGCAACGGCCAGCTGTCGCCGACGAGGCGAACATAGGGCAGGGCCTGCTTGACCACGGCCGCACCCGAGCCGCCTTCGACGATGAAGACGAGGTTCAGATTGCCGTCGCCGACCTCGCGCACCTTCCAAGGGCCCTTGCCGATTTTGGCGCACAGCGCTTCGTTCGTACCGAGGCGCGTTGCAAGCGTCTCCACCGACAGTGCTTCAAACGGCAATTTCGCAGTCATCCTCACCCTCCCGCTTGCTCGCTCCAATCATAGTGGAGCGATGGCGGTGAGGCCAAGCTAGGAAGCTGACTGGCAATTGTCAATCGAGTTGACAATTGATGACGTAGCCCATAGCGTCATCTTCAGGGAGGAACGAATGGGCAATGATGCCGTGTTCCGCGTGGACGGGCTGAGGAAATCCTTCGGCCATATCGAGGTGCTTGGCGGCGTCTCGCTCGAACTGCATGCCGGTGAGATTACCGTGCTGATGGGCGCCAACGGCGCCGGCAAGTCCACCCTCGTCAAGATCATCAGCGGCGTCTACGACCATGACGGCGGCATCATGCACCTCGCTGGCGGCAACTTTGTGCCGAACACGCCGGCAGAGGCGATCCGCGCCGGTGTCGTTACCGTGCACCAAAACATCAATGACGGCGTCGTCGCCGATCTCGATGTCGCCACCAATCTGACGCTCGACCGGCTGAGCGGCAAGGGCGCGCCGCTGCTGTTCAACCCCGGCCGGGTGCGCCGCGAAGCCAAAGCGGTGGCCGACCGCATGGGGCTCGCCATCGACCTCAAGGCCCGCATCAGCGACCTGTCGCTGGCCGATCGCCAGATGGTGGCCATCGCGCGCGCCATGGCGCACCAGCCGAAAGTGCTGATCCTCGACGAGCCGACCTCGTCGCTGTCCAGCGCCGAGGCCGACCGGCTGTTTGCGCTGCTCGACCGCTTGCGCGAGCAGGGCGTCGCCATCCTCTACATCTCGCATCGCATGTCGGATATCAGGCGGCTGGCCGACCGCATCGTCTCGATGCGCGATGGCGTCATCTCAGGCGTCTTCGACAGCAAGCCTCTCGACTATGAGGGCGCCGTTAACGCCATGCTCGGCCGCAAGATCCATCTTGACCGCATCGAAGCCAGGAGTTCTGCCGAGCCGATCCTGACCGTCGATGCCTTCCGCATCGCCCCTGGTGCCCGGCCATTCTCGCTGACTCTCGGCGACGGCGAGGTCGTTGCCATTACCGGCCTCGTCGGCGTCGGCAAGACAGCGCTCGCCGAGACGCTGTTCGGCCTGCGCAAGCCGCTGTCCGGTACGATGACTTTATATGGCAAGCCCTATGCGCCTGGGTCGACGGGCGAAGCCATCGCCGCCGGCGTGTTTCTGGTCGCCAAGGACCGTGGCGAAAACGGCATCGTCGGCGGCTTCAACATCCAGGAAAACATCAGCCTGCCCTTCCACAAGCGCATGTCGCGCTTTTCAGTTCTCAAACGCGGCCTTGAACGCACTATTGCCCGCCGGCAGATCGAGGATCTCGGCATCGTCTGCCGCTCGGAGAAGGACGACATGACCACTCTGTCGGGCGGCAACCAGCAGAAGGTGATGGTGGCCCGCTGGATGGCGCAGGACGCCCGATTGTTCATTCTCGACGAACCGTTCCAGGGCGTCGATATCTCCGCCAGGCGCGACATCGCCGCCAAGCTGAGGGCCAGCGCCAATGGCCGCGCCACGCTGCTGTTCGTCACCGAACTCGACGAGGCACTGGAGACGGCCGATCGCATATTGGTGATGTCCGAGCAGACCATCGTCGGCGAACACCGCAACGCCGATGTCGATCTCGACCGTCTGCTGGCCGAAGTCGCGGGCGGGCCGTTGCACAGTGCGGCCTGAGCCACGATGATTGAAGAACTGAGGGTTGGAATGGAGTGCACGGGTTTGAGTTGGGTATTGACGGCGGGCGCTGAATGACGCTGCGCGATTACGCTATCCGCTACGGGTTCATCGTGCTTCTGTTCGGGCTGATCGCGTATTTCGCCATCGCCGCCGACGGGTTCGTCTCGCCGCAAAGTGCCGTCTTCATTTTCCAGTCGGTCGCCATCACCGGCGTGCTGGCGCTGGGCGTCACCGCCACACTGGTTGTCGGCGGCTTCGATCTCTCGATCGGCTCGGTCGCCACATCGGCCATGATGGCGGCTGCCTATGTCATGGTGGTGCTGGAGCAGAACGTTGTCGTCGCTGTCCTCATCTGCCTGCTCATCGGCGCCCTTGTCGGCCTCATCAATGGCTGGCTGATCGTCTATATGCGCGTGCCCGATCTGCTGGCGACGCTCGGCATGATGTTCCTGCTCGTCGGCCTCCAGCGCATCCCGACTGAAGGACGCTCCATCGCCACCGGTATGACAATGCCGGACGGCTCGGTCGCCAACGGCAAATTCTCCGACGCCTTCCTGGCGCTCGGCCGCCACCGCTTCGACTTCTTCATCCCGAACCTCATTCCGGTCTCGGTGGTCGTGCTGATCGTGCTCGCCGTGCTGATCTGGTTCTTCCTCGAATACACACGCTTCGGCCGCATGATGTATGCCGTGGGCAGCAATGAACGGGCCGCCGAACTCGCCGGCGCGCCTGTCAAGGCATACAAAATCTGGGCCTACGTCATTTCAGGAGTTTTTGCCTCGATCGGCGGGATTTTGCTGGCCGCACGGCTTGGACGCGGTGACATCGCGTCGGGTAATAATCTGCTGCTCGATGCGGTTGCCGCGGCGCTGATCGGCTACGCGGTGCTCGGCGCCGCCAAGCCGAACGCCTTCGGCACCGCCATCGGCGCGCTGTTCGTCGGCATCCTGCTGCAAGGCCTGACGATGATGAACGCGCCTTACTACACGCAGGATTTCGTCAAGGGCGTGGTTCTCGTCGTCGCCCTTGTCTTTACCTTCGCCCTTTCCGGCCGGGGCAGGAGATAGAATGGCTGCCGGGACAGTTTTGGGTTCAACAAACGGAGGAAAGAACGTGAACATCACAAGAAGACTTTTGGGGAAGGTCGCGCTCGGATTGGCCGGCGCAACAATGCTGATGCAGGTCCCGGCCTTTGCCGCCGACAAGCCGGCGCCGTTCGACAAGCCCGGCGTCAAGATCGCGCTGGTGCGCTATCTCTCGACCGGCGATTTCTTCCAGGCCTATCTCTCGGGCGTCGAGTCCCAGTCCAAGGCGCTCGGCATCGATCTGCGCGTGCTCGACAGCCGCCAGGACGCCGCCCTTCAATCCGACATGGTCGACCAGGCCATCGCACTCGGCGTGCAGGGCATCATCATCCAGCACGGCCTGACGGAATCGATGAAGGACGCCGCCCAGCGCGCGGTCGATGCCGGCATCAAGGTCGTCGCCTTCGACGTCAATGTCGAAAACCCCAAGATCCCGCAGATCGAACAGTCCGACAAGGACCTTGCGCGCCTGGCGCTCGAGCAGGCGGTCAAGGACAATGGCGAGAGCTGGAACGCCGGCTATGTCTATGTCGCTGGCATCGCGCCGCTCGACCGCCGCAACGAGACCTGGGTCGACGTGAAGAAGAAACATGCCGGCATCAAGGAAGTCGCGATGTTCGGCACGCTCGACAACCCGATCGCCAACTCGGTCGCCAACCAGGCGCGCTCGGTGCTGCAGGCGCATCCCGACATCAATGTGATGTTCGCGCCCTATGACGAGTTCGCCAAGGGTGTGAAGATCGCCGTCGACGAGGCGGGGCTGAACAAGAAGATCAAGATCTACTCCGCCGACATCTCTACCTCGGACATCGCGGCCATGCGCGAGACTGACAGCGCCTGGGCCGCCACCGCCGCCACCAACCCTGCCGTCGTCGGCCAGGTCTCGGTGCGCGCGCTGGCGCAGCTGCTCGCCGGTGAAGATCCCGGCCACAACGTCATCGTGCCGCCGACGCTGATCACCCAGAAGGACCTGATCGACAAGGACATCAAGAACATGGAGGACCTGTCGGCCAAGCTGCCGCAATTCGCCCATGCCGATGTCGCCATGCCGGCCTGGATGCCGAACCCGAACGCGAAGTAGGATCGGTCGTCTGATAGATGCGAAGGGCGGCATGGGCCGCTCTTTTCATTTGATCGTAAGCCTGCCGGCCTACAACCAATGGTCTGGATCGCGCATCCCGTGGACAATCGCCACAGCGATAACACCATCGGGCTGCGGCTCGTAGATGATGATATAACGGCCTTCGACGAGCACGCGGGCCGTTGCGCTTAACTCGGGCCGTGCGCAGCCCATCTTGGGGTGCTGCGCCGCCAGCTCCAGTCTTTCGAAAATGCGCATCAACAGTCTGTCTGCTGCCTTTCATTGTCGGCGGCGATGGTGTGCCAGATGTCTCGCAAATCCTGCGAAGCGCGCGGTGTGAGCCTATAGCTAGCCACGGGCGCGGCGTTCTGCCTTCAGGCTGTCGATGAACTCGGTGGGGTCGACAGCCACCGGCTTGCCGCTGCCCATCCCGTCGGCATAGGCCCGCTTCAAGTGCTGGAGTTCGAGCGTGCGCAATTCCTCGCGCTGCTCCCATAAGCGCAGGGCGTCGCGGACAATCTCGCTGTTGGAAGCATAACCGCCACCTTCGATAGCGCTTTGCAGGCGAGCTATCTGCTGCGCGGTAAGGGATATGGTGAGGGTGCGCATAGGTTCGTTTTTCATACCCACATTATAATGCATCCAACAAGATCTAACAATATCTGTTAGGAATCTGCCCCTGCATCATGACCGCCCGACGCGCACCAGCCACCGCGCCGTCCTCGCCATGCAGGCGTGCAGCACCGGAAGGTTGTGTGCGTCAAGTTCTGCAAAATGGGGCGGCCATGATGCTGGTCATGCGGCTTGACGCAGAGCGAGCTTCTTGTGCTCGCGCAGGTCGTCCATGTTGATGTATCGGTTGGCCTCCATCCAGTTTTCATTGGTCTCGACGG
>NZ_JAMYVB010000008.1:0-241196 GCF_040323635.1 Mesorhizobium sp. M0037
CGCCGACCTGACGCAGGCGCTGGCAGCGGTCTGATAGCTCGCTTGTAGATATCAGGAAAGGGGCGATCGTCTTGGCAGCGTCGGCGGGACAGCACCCCCCTCTGTCCTGCCGGACATCTCCCCCTCAAGGGGGGAGATCAGCAGCTCTGACCATAGCGCCCTGTCTGCAACGCTGCAGATTGGCGAAGGGCGACATGACATCCAATCTCCCCCCTTGAGGGGGAGATGTCCGGCAGGACAGAGGGGGGTGTGACGGAACTCGGCTTTCGCTGCTAACGTCTCAGCTCTTGTCGCGGATCTGCGTCATCGTCCGCGTCGGCGTGATCGCCTCGGGATCGAGCCTGATTTCGACGATCGCCGGCTTGCCGCTGGCGCGGGCACGCTCGAAGGCAGGGGCAAAATCTGCCGTGTTCTCGACCGTCTCGCCGTGGCCGCCATAGGCGCGGGCAAGAGCGGCAAAGTCAGGGTTCTTCAGATCGGTGGCGACGACACGGCCGGGATAGTCGCGCTCCTGGTGCATGCGGATGGTGCCGTAGATGCCGTTGTTCACGACGATAACGATGATCGGCAGGTCGTATTGCACGGCGGTAGCGAATTCCTGTCCGTTCATCAGGAAGCAGCCGTCGCCGGCAAAGGCGATCACGGTGCGGTCGGGATGGAGCGCCTTGGCGGCGACCGCAGCCGGGGTGCCGTAACCCATCGAACCGGAGGTCGGCGCGCCTTGGGTGGCGAAGCGGCGGAAGCGGTGGAAGCGGTGCACCCAGGTGGCGTAATTGCCGGCGCCGTTGGTGAAAATGGCGTCATCGGGCAAAATCTTTTCCAGATAGTTCATGATCGGCCCCATCTGGACCGGGCCGGGGCCGGTCTCAGGAGGCGTCGACCAGTCGAGGTAGGCAGCGTGTGCTTTCGCTGTCTCACCCGCCCAGGCTGGCGTGGAGGTTGGCTTGCGCTTGGCAAAAGCCTCGACGAAGGCCGAAGGCGAAGCGTTGATCGCCAGGGTCGGCCGGTAGACGCGGCCGAGTTCGCCGGCATCGGCATGGACATGGACCAGCGTCTGGTCGGGGTAAGGGCTCTTCAGCAACGTATAGTCGGAGGACGGCATCTCGCCCATGCGGCCGCCGATCAGCAGCACCAGGTCGGCCTGCTTGATGGCGGTGGCCAGCTTCGGGTTGATGCCGATGCCGACATCGCCGGCATAGTTCGGGTGCAGATGGTCGAACAGCATCTGGCGGCGGAAGGAGCAGCCGACCGGCAGCGACCAGGCCTCGGCAATGGTGCGCATACGTGCCACCGCTTCCTCGTCCCAGCGTGTGCCGCCGAGGATGACGAAGGGACGCTTGGCCTTGGCCAGAAGCTTTTCCAAAGCATCGAGTTCGGCTTCGCCGGGCCGGGTTTCGACCGGCGTGTGCGGCAAGGCCGCGGGCGCGTCGACAAGACTGGTCAGCATGTCCTCGGGCAGCGAGACGACGACGGGGCCGGGGCGGCCCGATGTCGCGACAGCAAAGGCGCGGGTGACGAGTTCGGGGATGCGCGCGGCATCGTCGATCTCCACCACCCATTTGGCGATGTCGCCGAAGAAGCGCTTGTAGTCGACCTCCTGGAAAGCCTCCCGCTCCTTGGCGTGGCTGGCGACCTGGCCGATGAACAGGATGACGGGTATCGAATCCTGCATGGCAATGTGAATGCCGGCCGACGCATTGGTGGCGCCGGGGCCGCGGGTGACGAAGCAGATGCCGGGCCGGCCGGTCAGCCGCCCCTGGCAGTCGGCCATCATGGCGGCGCCGCCTTCCTGGCGGCAGACAATGGTGCGGATGGGCGAGTCATGCAGGGCGTCCAGCACAGCGAGATAGGATTCGCCAGGCACGCAGAAGATGCGGTCGGTGCCGTTCGCCTCGAGTGCGTCGACAATCAGTTGTCCACCGGTCTTCATCGTCCAGACTTCTCCAGTTCGGCAAGAATTTCTTCGGTATGTTCGCCAAGGCGAGGCGAGGGACGCTCATAGACGAGCGGCGTGCCCGACATCACCATCGGCGCGCGCACCGAGGGCAGACGATTGCCATGGCCATCGTCGAGGTCGAGGCGCATGCCGCGTGCGATCGTCTGCGGGTCGGCAAACATCTGGCCGATGTCGTTGATCGGGCTCGCCGGCACGCTTGACGCTTCGAGCCTGGCCAGCAACGGGTCGCGATCCCAATTCTTCAGCGTCTCGATCAAGTGCTCGCGCAAGTTCACCCGGTTGGCGACGCGGGCCGGATTGGTGGCGAAATCGGGATTCGCTGAGAGATGGTCGAGACCGACGGCAGCGCAGAATTTGGCGAACTGGCCGTCATTGCCGACCGCCAGGATGATGTGGCCGTCCCTGACCGGGACAACCTCATAGGGCGCAATGTTCATATGCGCATTGCCCATCTGCACCGGCGCCTTGCCGGAGACGAGATAGTTGAGGTTCTGGTTGCCGAGTGCGGAAATCTGCGTGTCGAACAGCGCCATGTCGATATGCTGGCCTTCGCCGGTCTTTTCGGCATGGCGAAGCGCTGCCTGGATGGCGATCACAGAGTAAAGGCCGGTGAAGATGTCGGAAATAGCGACGCCGGCCTTTTGCGGCTCGCGCCCGACCTCGCCGGTGATCGACATCATGCCGGCCATGGCCTGGATGATGAAATCATAGCCGGCGCGTGGGGCGTAAGGCCCGTCCTGGCCGAAGCCGGTGATCGAGCAGTAGACGAGCTTTGGATTGATCGCCTTCAGGCTCTCGTAATCGAGCCCGTATTTCTTCAGGCCGCCGAGCTTGAAATTCTCGATCAGAATGTCGGCCGTGGCAACCAGCCGGCGCACCGTCTCGGCCCCTTCCGATGTCGAGAAATCGACGGCGATGGAACGCTTGCCGCGATTGCAGGAATGGTAATAGGCGGCCGACAGGTTCTCGCCATCATGGCTCATGACGAAGGGCGGACCCCATTTGCGGGTATCGTCGCCGCCGTCGGGGCTCTCGACCTTGATGACATCGGCGCCGAGATCGGCCAGCAATTGTCCTGCCCAGGGGCCGGCCAGGATGCGGGCGAGTTCGACGACGCGGACGCCTTTCAGCGGAGGTTCAGCCATAAATCACCAAAAACGGGTCGGAACCGCAGCCTCTATCAACCCGGGATGCCGCTGTCACGGGCCTTGCGGTAGGCCAGCGATGTCACTCTTTGAGCACGCTATCGGCCCAGGCAGCGAAATCGTCCATAACGGTGTCGCGGTTCACCTCGTTCAGGCTTTCGTGGCGGGTGTCGGCGTAAACCTTTGAAACCAGATTCGAAAAGCCCATCGCGCGCATCCGCTTGGTGAGATGATCGATGCCTTTGCCATAGTCGGAGGCCGGATCCTTCTCGCCGCCGACGATGCTGACGGGCAGGTCGCGCCTGATGCCGGCAAAGCCCGCATCCTTGCCGCCTTTCTGCGCCATCTCCACGACATCGCGCCACATCGAGATCGAGGCATCCCAGCCGCACAGCGGGTCGGCAATGTACTTGGCCACTTCAGCCTCGTCGCGCGACAGCCAGTCGAACGGCGTCTTGTGGTTGGGCACCGCCTTGCCCCAGGCCTGGAAGGTCAGTTTGGGCAAGACGCGTGAGGGAACATCGGAGCCGAGCCTGAAGCGCTCATAAGCGAGGATGGCGAGTGCAAGCTGACCAAGCAGGCCTTGTGAGAAATTGCCGTTCCAGATCGCCGCGGCGTGGACGCGCGGCGAGTGCGCCAGCAGGTAGTTGAGCGCCACCGACGCACCCATCGAATGGCCGAACAGGATGACCGGCAGGCCGGGCTGCTCCTTCGCAATCAAATCGTGGACTGCGTCGACATCGGAGATCACCTTGGCCGGGCCGCTTGTGCCGGCGAATCTGCCGAGCGGGGCATCGGGCGCCTTGGTCGCGCCATGGCCGCGATGGTCGTGGACGTAGACATGAAAGCCGCGGGTGCTGAGGTAATCGGCGAAGCGGGCATAGCGCGCGGCGTGTTCGGCCAGGCCGTGATTGACCTGGACTACCGCGCGTGGAGAGCCCCCCGCGTGCTTCACATAGAGATTGAGCGTGGCCCCGGTCGGTGAGGCCAGCGTCGTCTGCTTGTCAAATGCCATGTCTCGCTCCCTTGGCGACTGTTGGGCGACGGCGTGACCGACGTCAAGGGGATGTCGAAATCAGCCGGCGTCACTATTGACAGTGTGCTGTCAATTTGGCTATATGACAGCATGCTGTCAAATTACATCGGGAACATGAGCATGAAACCGTTTCGACCGTTTCGCGCCGCGCGTTTCTGCTGGCGAGCCTTTCATCCGCAATGCTCCTGCCCGGCATTGCTTCCAGCCAGACCAGGGAGATGACCATGAAGACCTCAACCATTGCCGGCCCGCAGGGCCAGCTTGCCGGCTACGACATCAAATCCGGCGACGGCCTGCCGATCCTGTTCGCGCATGGCGACTGCAGCCGCGCCACACAGTGGAACCGGGTGATGCAGCTCACCGCAGGTGGCCGTGAGGCGGTCGCCTTCGATTTTCGCGGCCATGGCGCATCGGCGCCTGCAGCTGATGCCGACTACGGCTATGACGGCCGTGCCGACGATATTGGTGCGGTGGCCGATGCGTTCGGCCTGAAGCGGTTTGTCCTCGTTGCACATAGCGGCGGCAGTGGGGCCGCGCTCGCCTATGCCGCCGGCCATGCCGACCGTGTTGCCGGCATCCTGCTGGTCGATCCGGCGACCGATCCGCGCGCCCTGCCCAAAGAGATTCGCGACGGGTTCGTGCGCGATCTGGCGGGGCCAAACGGTGGCGATGTCCTGAGCGCTTATTACATCTCGATCGCCGGCTCCAATGAAGATGTCCGCAAACAGGTCATCGCCGATGCGGCGGTGGTCGATCCGGCGGCTCGGGCAGGCGTCGGCAAGGCGCTGGCGGAATGGAATCCCGAGCCGACGCTCGACGCCTATCATGGGCCGATCTTCGTGCTGGCCACGGAGGCCAATGACAATGCGGCGGCCCTGTTTCGGCTGCGCATCGGAATTGGCCACAGAACCGTCGCCGGTTCCGGCCATTGGGTGATGCTTGACAAGCCGGAGGCGGTGGCTGAAGCCGTCAACACTTTCGTTTCCACCATCGAGGCCGGCCAGAAATGACAAGCAGGACCGAAGCCGGAGATGTGCTCAGCGAACTGGTGCTTGCCGTGTTCCGGCTGAATGGCGGGTTTCTCGACGCGGCCGACCGGCTGGCCGAGCCTGCCGGGTTGACGGCGGCGCGCTGGCAGGTTCTGGGCGCGGTGCTGAAGGAGCCGAAATCGGTGGCCGACATTGCCCGCGACATGGGGCTTGCCCGCCAGAGCGTGCAGCGCCTTGCCGACATTCTGGCCGCCGAAGGGCTTGCCGCCTATGCGGACAACCCGGCGCACCGCCGCGCGAAGCTCCTGGCGATGACCGATGCCGGCCGGGCCGCGATCCGGGATATCGGCACGCGCCAGCATGTCTGGGCCAACCGCATCAGCGAGGGCATCGAGGCTCGCGCGCTCGAGACAGCGCTTGATCTGCTGCGTATGTTGACGAAGCGGGTCGAGGAGGGCGGGGTCTGATCGACCGAGCGATTGTTTTTTGCGGCGGACGAAAGAAATCGTAATTCTGACATGTCACACGTTTCTAGCTTGCGCTATGAAACGCTAGGAGTGCTGGAATGCGGATATCGGCGATTTGGGGTGCGGTGTTGGTGGCGCTGGCCGGTGTCGGCATGGCGCGCGCCGATGTGAAGATGGGCGGCTCCTTCGTGGCCGATGCGGCTTGCCCGGCGACGCAGGCAATCAAAAGCGGCAAGAACCCCGGCAATATCGCGACAACGGCTGGACAGAGCTACGACCTCCTGGCCGGCAACAAGGATGCGCCGACGCATTACCTCATCCGCGTGCCGGGCGCCGATCCTGAGCGTCGCTGGGTCAAGATCAGCTGCGGTCATGTCGCCGGCGGCAGCGCAGCCGCCCAGCCGGCCGCGCCCGCCGATCAGGGCAAGCCTGCGGCTTCGGGAAAGCCCGAATATGTCTTTGCGCTGAGTTGGCAGCCGGCCTTCTGCGAAACCAAGGCAAGCAAGCCCGAATGCCAGGCGCAGACGGCGGGCGGCTTCGACGCGTCGCATTTCACCTTGCATGGGCTCTGGCCGCAGCCGAACGGCAATTTCTATTGCCAGGTGCCGACGAGCGACAAGGCCAATGATAATCCGGCCCATTGGGCCGACCTGCCGCCGGTCGATCTCGATGCCAATACGCGCGCCGAACTCGACCAGGTGATGCCTGGCACCGCCTCCAAGCTCGAGCGGCATGAATGGATCAAGCACGGCACCTGCTACGGCAAGAGCCAGCAGGAGTATTTTGCCGAGGCGCTGAACCTGATGCGGGCGGTGAATGCGTCGCCGGTGCGCGAGCTCTTCACCAGGAATGTCGGCAAGCAGCTGACTTCGGACCAGATCCGCAGCGCCTTCGACAGCGCCTTCGGCGCCGGGTCGGGCGCGCGGGTGCGTGTCTCCTGCCTGGTCGATCCGTCGAGCGGCAGGCGGCTGATCGGCGAGCTGACGCTCGGCCTGACCGGCCCGATCGGCCCCGACAGTTCGCTGAGCACTCTCATGCTCGCCTCGGCGCCGACGACCAAGGCGGGCTGTCCGAAGGGCTCGGTCGATGCGGCCGGGTTCCAGTAGGATATCCGTCTGTCGCTTGGCAGTGACGCGGTGATATGGTCTGGATGTGTTTCATTCGGCGGGGGTGGCGATGAGTGGCATGACATCAGGCGCGCTGGCGCGGCTGGCTTTCTGGGCCAGGGGAATGACAGCCATAAAAGACGGCCGCATGGAATGGCCGGGCTTTTCCTATACCGATGCCGAGTGGGCGCGCATGCGCGTGCTTGCCGCGCCGATCGGGGCAGGCCGCTACCAGCTGTTCACTTGGGTCAATGCCGCGATCTTCATCGCCATTGCCGCGCTCGGGATCGTCTGTGTCTTCCTGCCGCTGGCGACACTTTTGTTTCCGGTGCCGGCCAAGACCAGCGCGCTCAAATTCTCGGCTCTGCTGGCGGCGTGTGCCTTCCTCATAATCGGGCTCGGCTTGCCGATCTCGATGCGCCTGTCGAGCGCGTTGGCCATCTCCCGGGAGATGCGCGCCGGTCTTGTCGGCGAAGCCGGTGACGAAGCGCTGGCAGCAAAAGTGTCTTGGCAGATCAACCGCATCATGCTGGTCATGTGCGGCCTGCTGGTGCCCGGCATTCTGTTGTTCATCGCTTATGACATCGATGCCAGTCCGATCATCACCACGCTGAAATGGCTGGCCATCGCGCTGATAGCCGTTTCAGTTGCGGTCGGCGCGTTGCATCAACGCAAGCGGAGCTGACAGCGTTATCCGCTGACGCCGCCCGTGGACACTGTCCGCGTGCTGAGGTCTTCGGCATCGTCCCTCGATTCTCCGATGACGCGGTCGCGCCCGGTGGACTTGGCCTTGTAGAGACGCTCGTCGGCAAGGGCGAAGAGATCGGCAAGCGAGCCTACGGTCTCGTCGACAGTGGCGATGCCGGCGCTGACGCTGATGTCGAACCGGTTTACGCACGCCTTGACGGCCTGGCGGAGGTTTTCTCCGAGCAACCTGGCGACCGCATGCGGTTGCGAGCAAAGGATGGCGAACTCCTCGCCGCCGATCCTGAAAACCTGATCGTGCGCGCCGGCCGCCTGGGTCAGCACCTGGGCGATCGATCTCAGCACCCTGTCGCCCTCGGCATGGCCGAAGCGATCGTTGATCGACTTGAAATGGTCGACGTCGACGATCAGCAGGCTGAGCGGTTGGGCCGTGCGCAGGCTGACAGCGACCAGACGTTCGCCGTCGCTGTCAAAGCGTCCCCTGTGCAACAGGCCGGTGAGGCCGTCGCGGCCGACATGTTCGACCAGGGCTTCGTAGCGCTCGCGATAGGTCAAGGTGTCGAAGACGTCGGACAACCCACGTGGTGCCACGACCTGACGCGTTTCGAACCATCTGAGGTAGGCGACAAGCATGGCGCTGTAGGCAAAAGCGGCACCCATCTTGGCGAACCAGCCGCCGAAGAAGACCGCAATCGGCGCGCCGGCGACGAAATGCAGGGCGCTGAAAAATCCGGCCTGGTCGAAGGTGAGCACGCAGGCGACGCAAATCAGGATGCGGGAGAACGGCGCCCTGCGTAGATAACGCCCGAGCTTTTCGTAAAGCAGGATGATCAGGATGGCGTCGATGAAGAGCAGCGTCGTGCCCCACACCATCAGCCAGCCCAACTGGTCGATGAAACCGATATCGGGAAGCTTGCCGTCGGAAAGGGCTGAAATATCGTGCAGGCGCAGGATCAGGACCAGCCCGATCATCAAGGCGTTGCCGAGCAGCAGGCCATAGATCGGCTGGCGCACCGTGGCCGCATCTTCCTTCATGTAGAGCAGAAGCAGCATCACCAGCTTGCCGGAAAACAGCACCGCCGAGCCTGGCGAGACCATGCCGAAGGGCAGGGCGACGTAGAAGACGCTGGCGAGATAGGTTTCGAGGAAATGCATGGCGCCCAGCGCGCAGACGAAGACGCCGAGGCCGATGCGATCCCTGAAGCGGAACAGCGTGACCATGACGCTGAAGTAGACGACCGCTTCGGCAAGGAGCAGGAAACTGTTCAGCACTACCTTCGGTCCGATCTTTACTTTCGATCGCGACAGGCCAGCGATCGATCCTGTTTTGACGCTGAAGGGTTAACCGGGGATTTCAACGCTCCCCGCAACCGGCGGAAAACTTAACGTGCGGTGTACACCCGGCTTGAAATGGCAAAAGCGATTGCCGTTCGGCCCGGCATCGCCTACATAGCGGCCAACCTCCATTCAATCCGACATTTCGGTCAATCATCAAGGAAAGCGCGCGTGGCACGCCAGTTCATCTATCACATGGCCGGCCTCAACAAGGCCTATGGCACCAAGAAGGTGCTTGAGAATGTTCATCTCTCCTTCTATCCCGACGCCAAGATCGGCATCCTCGGCCCCAACGGCTCGGGCAAGTCGACGATCCTCAAGATCATGGCCGGGCTCGACAAGGAGTGGAACGGCGAAGCCTGGCTCGCCGAAGGCGCCACCGTCGGCTATCTCGCGCAGGAGCCGGCGCTCGATGCCAACAAGACGGTGTTCGAGAACATCATGGAAGGCGTCGCCGCCAAGACCGCCATCATCGAGCGCTACAACGAATTGATGATGAACTACTCCGACGAGACGGCTGACGAGTCGGCCAAGCTCCAGGACGAGATGGACCGGTTGAACCTGTGGGATCTCGAACAGCAGGTCGAGATGGCGATGGAAGCGCTGGGCTGCCCGCCCAAGGATTCCGAGGTCACCAAGCTTTCGGGCGGTGAGCGCCGCCGCGTCGCGCTCTGCCAGCTGCTGCTGCGTCAGCCCGACCTCTTGCTGCTCGATGAACCGACCAACCATCTCGACGCCGAGACCACGGCGTGGCTGGAAAAGCACCTGCGCGCCTATCCCGGCGCGGTGATGATCATCACCCACGATCGCTACTTCCTCGACAATGTCACCGGATGGATCCTCGAGCTCGATCGCGGCCGCGGCATCCCCTATGAGGGCAACTACACCAAATACCTCGAAGCCAAGGCCAAGCGCCTCAAGCAGGAAGGCCGCGAGGACGACGCCCGCCAGCGTGCCATCGGTCGCGAACGCGAGTGGATCCAGTCCAGCCCGAAAGCTCGCCAGACCAAGTCCAAGGCGCGTATCCAGGCGTTCCAGGACCTGCTGGATGCAGCCGACAAGCGGCGTCCGAGCGATACGCAGATCGTCATTCCGCATGGCGAACGGCTCGGCAATGTGGTGATCGAGGCGGAAGGCCTGTCGAAGGGCTTTGGCGACACGCTGTTGATCGAGGGTCTGGAATTCAAGCTGCCGCCAGGCGGCATCGTCGGCGTCATCGGCCCGAACGGCGCCGGCAAGACGACGCTGTTCCGCATGATCACCGGCCAGGAAACGCCGGATGCCGGCTCTGTCCGCATCGGCGAAACGGTGAAGCTCGGCTATGTCGATCAGAGCCGCGATGCGCTCGATCCGTCAAAGACCGTCTGGGAAGAAATCTCGGGCGGCGCCGAAGTGGTCAAGCTCGGCAAGTTCGAAGCCAACACCCGCGCCTATTGCGCATCGTTCAACTTCCGTGGCGGCGACCAGCAGCAGAAGGTCGGCAACCTCTCTGGCGGCCAGCGCAACCGCGTGCATCTGGCAAAAATGCTGAAGACCGGCGGCAATGTGCTGCTGCTCGACGAACCGACCAACGATCTCGACACCGAAACGCTGGCGGCACTCGAAGACGCGCTGGAAAACTTTGGCGGCTGCGCCGTCATCATCTCGCACGATCGTATGTTCCTCGACCGTCTGGCCACCCACATCCTCGCCTTCGAGGGCGACAGCCATGTCGAATGGTTCGAGGGCAATTTCGAGGACTACGAGCAGGACAAGATCCGTCGTCTCGGCCCCGAGGCCGTCAACCCGCACAGGATGACCTACAAGAGGCTGACGCGGTAAGGGAGCAACCGGGGCGGCGAATTTCTCAACTGATACGAGGAAAGCTTGAATGACCGACTGGTCAGCCGCCCAATATCTGAAATTCGAGGATGAGCGCACACGGCCGGCGCGCGATCTTGTTGCGCAGGTGCCGGTGGATTTCCCGCGCCGGGTGGTCGACATCGGCTGCGGCCCGGGTAATTCGACCGAGCTGCTGGTCGAGCGCTGGCCGGGCGCTGAGGTGAGCGGCTTCGACACCTCTCCCGACATGATCGAGAAGGCGAAGGCGCGCCTGCCCAGCGTCAATTTCGACCTCGCCGATGCCTCGACATGGCGGCCGGCCGAGCCGGTCAACGTCATCTTCGCCAACGCGGTATTCCAGTGGCTGCCCACCCATCCCGCTGTGTTTCAGCGGCTGATGGGCTTTCTCGCCCCCGGTGGCGCGCTCGCCGTCCAGATGCCCGACAATCTGCTTGAGCCGTCGCATCAGGTGATGCACGAGACGGCCGCCGAAATGCCGTTCGCCGCCAAGATGGCAGGTGCTGCGCGCGGACCGCTGCCGGCGGTGTCGTTCTATTATGATCTCTTGTCGCCGCTCTCCGCCCGGGTGGATATCTGGCATACGGCCTACAATCATCCGCTGACCGACGCCGAGGCGATCGTCGAATGGGTGAAGTCGACGGGGCTGAAGCCTTTCCTCGATCCGCTCGACGCCGGCGAGCGCAAGACCTTCCTCGACAGCTACACGGCCAACATCACCGAGGCCTATCCGAAGACCGCAAACGGCAAGGTGCTGCTGCGCTTTCCGCGTATCTTCATCGTCGCCAAGCGGGCCGGCTAGCACTCCCGATGACATCCGGCCACAGCCTATGGTTTAAGCCGGCGTAAACCGGTGGGGTGAGAAAAGTGTTGTGTCGCGCCCCTTCGTCGTTCACATGAGAACGACAACGCCTGCGCATGGACGGACTGGATATGCATCGCGTCATCATCAGCGGCATTGGCGTTGAAATCCCTGAAGCCAAGATCACCAATGAAGAACTGGTCGCCAGCTTCAATGCCTGGGTCGACACCGAGAATGCGCGCCGGCAAGGCACGGATGAAACGCTGCTGCAGAAATCCGACAGCGCCTTCATCGTCCATGCCTCGGGCGTCCAGACCCGCCATGTGATCGAGCGCGAAGGTATTCTCGATCCGACCCGCATGGCGCCGCGCATTCCGGCGCGGCCCGATGATGCGCTGTCGCTGCAGGCCGAGTTTGGAGTGGCCGCGGCCCGGAAGGCGCTCGACCATGCCGGCCTGAAGCCGTCCGACATCGACCTGGTGATCTGCTCGGCCTCGCACCAGCAACGGCCCTATCCGGCGATCGCCATCGAAATGCAGGAGGCGCTGGGCACCAAGGGCGCCGGCTTCGACATGGGGCTTGGTTGTTCATCGGCCGCGGCCGCCTTGCACATTGCGGCCAATCTCGTGCGGGCGGGTGCGCACAAGCGCGTGCTGGTGGTCACGCCGGAGATCATCACCGGCCATCTCAATTTCCGCGACCGGCAGACGCATTTCATCTTCGGCGATGCGTCGGTGGCGATGGTGGTCGAGGGGCTGGGCGAGGGCGAGAGGCGGCCGGGGCGTTTCGAGGTGCTGGACACGCGCACCTGGACGCAGATGTCGAACAATATCCGCACCAATCTGGGCTATCACACCCGCACCGCCCAGGACGATCCTTACATGATCAACCTCGAAGGCAACCTGATCAAACAGGTCGGCAACAAGGTGTTCAAGGAAGTCACCGTCGCCGGCCACAAATTCATTGTCGAATTCCTCGCCGAGCACGGGCTGACGCCGCAAGCCATCAGGCGCTTCTGGCTGCATCAGGCCAATGCGCGAATGAACGCCATGATCCTGAAACTGGCCTTCGGCCACGAGGTCGACCACGACCGCGCGCCGATGGTGCTGGAGCGGCTCGGCAACACCGCCGGCGCCGGCGCCATCATCGCGCTGTCGGAAAACCACGCCGACATGAAGCCCGGCGATTTCGGCGTGCTGTGCGCCTTCGGCGCCGGCTATTCGATCGGTGGCGCGCTTTTGCGGATGCTGTAATCAGGCCGGCATGAACGGCACCAGCATCGGTACGCTGCGGGCATAGTCATCATAGGCGTTGCCGAGTTCTCCGCGCAGAAAGCGTTCCTCCAGCCTTGCCTTCATGACGATGCCGATGGACGCCATCAGCCGGTTTGATCGAATCATCATCGCTTTCGACTGGACCCGAGCCCACGGCTACGGCTAATGCGACGTCATCCTGCAGAAGGAACGAAGCCATGCTGGACCTCTTCCCGGAGTCTGAGAAGCCGGTCGACATCATCCCCGCCAGGAAGCTGTCCGCCAAAGTGGCCGCTTTGTACGTCGCACCGTCAGATCACTTCCAGACGCGCCCAGTGGAAGCATGGCAACTCGGTTTCGAAGGCATCGACGGCGACTTCCACGCCGGCGCCACCCGTCGTTCCGGCGGTCGCGAACCCTGGTATCCGCGCGGCACCGAAATCCGCAACGAGCGGCAGATATCAATCGTAGCAGCGGATGAACTCGCCGTCGTTGCCGAGCGGATGGGGCTGGCCGAGATCAAGCCGGAATGGATCGGCGCCAATCTGCTGATCGAAGGCGTGCCGCATCTCTCGATGCTGCCGTCAGGCACGCTGCTGTTCTTTAGAGGTGGCGTGACGATCAAGGTCGATGCGCAGAACGGGCCTTGCCGGCTTGCTGGACGTGCGATCGCCGAAAACGCCGGGATGGCCGATCGGGAGGCCGGCGCGCTGGCCTTCCCGAAGGCGGCGAAACGGCTGCGCGGCCTCGTTGCCTGGGTCGAGAAACCGGGTCGTATGACAACAGGGGAAGAGATCTCGGTGCGCGTGCCCGAGCAGTGGATTTATCGATCGTAGTACCGAGCTAGGGCAAGGGCTGCGCCGCCGGGGCGACGCAGCCGGATTTCAAGACGCGCTCAGGCCGCCTTGCGGTTCTTCTTGGCGCCCTGCGCCTCGACGGAAACGTGGTCCCACTTTTCCCACAGCGCGATGCGGTTGGCGTATTCCTGCTTGATCATCGGCAGGCCGCCATCGCCGAAGAAGACGCGCAGCGGCGGCTCGGCCGCGTCGACGATTTCAAGCATCGCCGGTCCGGTGGCCTCGGGGTCGCCGGCGACCGAGTTGGCGCGGCGTTCCGCCATCTTGGCCCGGGCCGGCGCGTAAGCCTCGATCGCTTTGGAGACCTTGGCCGAGGCGCCGGACCAATCGGTGGAGAAGCCGCCCGGTTCGACAAGCGTCACATGGATGCCGAATTCGGCGACCTCGATGCTGAGCGACTGGCTGAAGGCTTCGAGCGCCCATTTCGAGGCATGGTAGAGGCCGAGCGACGCAAAGGCGTTGACGCCGCCGATCGACGAGATCTGGATGATGCGGCCGGAGCGCTGCGCCCGCATGATAGGCAAAGCCGCCTGGGTGACCCAGAGCGCGCCGAACACATTGGTTTCGATCTGGTCGCGGGCTTCCTGTTCGCTGACTTCCTCGATGGCACCGAAATGGCCATAGCCGGCATTGTTGATGACGACGTCGAGCCGGCCAAAGCGCTTGTGCGCCTCGGCGATGGCCGCATCGACGGCCTTCTTGTCGGTGACGTCGAGCTTGATCGCGGCGACATTATCGCCGTATTTCGCGACGAGATCGGCGAGCGTGCCGGCATCGCGCGCGGTTGCGGCGACACGGTCGCCGCGAGCGAGTGCGGCCTCGGCCCAGACTCGGCCAAAGCCTTTCGACGATCCGGTGATGAACCAAACCTTGCTTGTCATGACGTGGAATCCTTGCCCATGCGGGCCGTGAACTGGGAAGCGGAGGCTTCTCCGCTTCCGCGATATACGGTGCGTCGAGCGATTTTCCAGAGGCGAGGGGGAATCTTTTTGGTCACGACATCGTGTGGAGCAGGACCTTCGCCGGTCAGGGATAGCGCACCGGGCTCGACCAGGCCGGGTCGTCATGCTTTTGCCAGTAGAGCGCCATCAAGCGCTTTGTGATCCCGCCTATCTTGCCGTCGGCGACAGCAGCGCCGTCGATCACTGTCACCGGCATGATGCCGCCGGCGGTGGAAGTGATGAAGACTTCGTCGGCAGCCTTCAGCGCGGCAACGCTGACGTCGACGGCCGTGGTGGGAAGCGCTGCCTCGGCGCAGAGGTCGAAGACGGTGCGCCTGGTGATGCCGGGCAGCACGCCGGCGGCTGGCGTCGACAGCCTGCCGTCCTTGACGCAGAACACGTTGAAGCCGGGGCCTTCGGCGACATTGCCGTTGAAGTCGAGAATCAATGCGGTTTCGGCCCCACGGTCATAAGCGTCGTAGAGGCCGCGCACGAGGTCGAGCCAGTGGTAGTTCTTGATCGCCGGATCGATCGAGACCGGCGGAATGCGCACCTTGTCGCTAATGGCGACATGCAGGCCGCGCCGCAACTGTTCGGCATTGGCGACCGAGCCGAAGGGAACTGCGAAGGCCATGAAGCGGTTGACCGCCTGGCGCGGATCGCGGCTGAAGGTCGGCGAGGCGCCGCGTGTGCACAGCATTTCGACATAGGCGGCGCGATGGCCCGACAGCGCCACGCAATTGTGCAGAATCTCGGCCACACCATCGCGGTCGGACGGGATCGTCATGCGCAGTTTTTGCAAGCCGGCGAAGAAGCGGTCGAGATGCAGGTCGAGTCGGAAGAAGCTCCCGTCCCAGACATGCACGGTGTCGTAGGTGGCGTCGGAATGCAGAAAGCCCCAATCCAGCACCGAGATCTTGGCTTGCGACATCGGCAGATACTGACCATCGAGAAAGGCGATGCCGTCGGGATAGGAATGCGGATCGATATGGCGATCCGACAAAGCCGGCAATGGCACAATGCTACCGGCTGCTGCGCTTCGGTTCATGGCGATTGGTTCCTTCGGCTTGATGCGGCAGATTCAAGCTAGTGGTCCCCTGCAGGCGGCATAGGGCCACCCAACCATCGCTGTTTGTCCTAGGTAGCACATTCGATATGCCCTATGGTCCGGCTTGAAAATATCCGGCCGGGAGGGGCAAAATGGGCAGATCTTTTCGGACCATCAGCTTTGCAATTTTCCTCGTCTTCGTCACTGGCCATGCCTTCGCGCAATGCGCTCGCGAGGGCGAGGCGCTGTGCCAGAACGGCCAGACCTATCGTTGCGAGAAGGCGGGCAGCGAGCTGACGCCGATTTTTCAGAACGTGCCTTGCGTGGTCAACGCGGCGGGGCTCAACGGCGTCTGGACCGGCAGCGGTCATCAAAGTCCGGCCGGTGCTGCCGGCGCCGATTGGGCGATCGCAATGACAATCGGCGATGGCGCCGCATCGATCGACTATCCGTCGCTCGGCTGCGGCGGATCGTTGACCCAGATTTCTCGCGACGACAGTTCGGCGGAATACCGGGAAAACATCAGCTACGGCCGGGACAAGTGCATCGACGGTGGCGGCATCACCGTCCGATTTTTCAAAGGGAACCTGTCCTGGACCTGGGTTGGCCAGGCCGACGGCCAGCCCTACAATGCGGTTGCCGTATTGAAGCGACGGTAGCTGAAGTTATTCCTCTTCGTCCTCTGCATCGAGCAGGCGCGTGGCGCGCCAACGGGTCAGCACCATGTTTGTTTGCTCGATGACGAAGAACCGCGCCGAGTCGCGGTCATAGCCCTCGGCCAGCAGCTTCTCATAGTCGGTATGGCCGTGCCTGATATGGGCGATCGTCGCCAGCCAGACCGCGATGCCCGGCGGCAGCGTCTTCATGTGCACGGCGCCGGCCTCGGTGCGGATTTTCTCCATATCGGCATAGGGCGCCAGGGGCAGCAGTGCGGTCAGCGCCTTGGCGATGGCGCGGCGGCGGCCGGGGGGCGCGCTCATTTTTCGTCACGCCCGGCAATGGTCGCCTCGGGAAAGGCGTCGGTCGAGGCGAAATAGGGCTTGATGTCGATCACTGGCGTGCCGTCGAGCACATCGATGGCGTCGATGGCGATGCGGCCGTGGTCGATGTCGACGGCGATCAGGCCGGCGATATGCAGCCCGATTGGGTTCGGCCGGGCAGGGGAGCGCAGCGAGAAAACGCCTTTCGGCTCAGCCGCATGGCGGGGTCTCTGGACAATCAGTGCCCGCGGCGCGTGATGCAGCCAGGACAGGAGGACGATGTGGCTGGCCCGCTCCAGCGCAAGCAGGCCGTCGCGATAGGCAGGGTCGATGAGAACCGTGGCCGCCTGTCCGGTCTCGCGGGCGGCGCGCATGTTCTTCGGGCAGCTTTCGCGCGTGGTCCATGGCGAGGCGATGCGGCCGATAAACACGATATGGCCATCCGCCGGCATGTCAGCCGGGTCGGCCTGCAGGAGCTTTTCGCCGTCGCGCGTCTCGAACATGGCTTTCGCCCTAGCACAAGTTTCCAGCCGATCGTCAGGGAAAAGCGGTTCTCTCAGGCGGGGACCATGTGTGCGGCATTTTCTTGTCAGGAAGCGACATAGGCCTTGCCATGTCGTCAAAGCTGACATAAACATATGTTTATATCTTTTTCAACGAGAACGCGCCGATGCATGTTTCGCTCGAAACGATGGTTGATACGTTGAAGGCTGCGGCCGAATCGAGCCGGCTCCGCATCCTGGCGCTGCTGTCGCGCGGCGATCTCACCGTGTCCGACCTCACCGAGATCCTCAGCCAGTCGCAACCGCGGGTGTCGCGGCATTTGAAGCTGCTGCTGGAGGCCGGGTTGATCGGCCGCTACCAGGAGGGCTCCTGGGCCTTCTTTCGGCTGTCGGATACGGATTCCGCGCGCGACTTCGTCATGGGGCTGGTCTCCGGCATTCGCGGCGCCGATCCGCAGGTCGAGCGCGATCTCGAGCGGTTGGCATCGGTCAAGCGCAAGCGGCAGGACCGTGCCGCCGAGTATTTCTCCGAGAACGCCGCCAGCTGGGATCACATCCGCTCGCTGCATGTGCCGGACCGCGCCGTGGAAGCCGCACTCCTCAAGCTGGTCGGCAAGCGGCCATTCCAGTCGATGCTCGACCTCGGCACCGGTACCGGGCGGCTGCTGGAGATATTTTCGCCGCTCTACCGGCGCGGCGTCGGCATCGACATGTCGCGGGAAATGCTGACGGTGGCGCGGGCCAATCTCGACAAGGCAGGCATCGCCAATGCGCAGGTCCGCCAAGGCGACATTTTCGCGCCGCCGGTCGAGCGCGACGCCTTCGACCTCGTCACCATCCATCAGGTGCTGCACTATCTCGACGATCCGGCACGCGCCATTCGCGAGGCGGCGCGGCTGCTGCGTCCGGCGGGCCGGCTGGTGATCGTCGACTTCGCGCCGCATGCGCTGGAATTCCTGCGCGACCAGCATGCGCATGTCAGGCTGGGCTTTTCCGACCGCCAGATCTCCGAATGGTTTGCCGAGGCCGGGCTCGATCTCGAGGATGCCCAGGAATTCGAGCCGCGCGGCGGCAACGAAGCCAGGCTGACCGTCAAGCTGTGGCTCGGCCGCGACCGCCGCATGCTGATGGCCGAGCCTTCAAATGACACCCAACCCACCAAAGCGTACCCTATGGGGGAAATCGCCTGATGAACCAGTTCCGCTTTTCCCGCCGTCCCGACATCGGCGACAAGGTGCGCGTTTCCTTCGAGTTCTTCCCGCCGAAGACCGACGAGATGGAAGCCAGGCTCTGGGACACCGTCACCAGGCTGGAGCCGCTGAAGCCGAGATTCGTCTCGGTGACCTATGGCGCCGGCGGCTCGACGCGTGAACGCACGGCGCGCACGATCAAGCGCATCCTGAACGAGACGACGCTGACGCCGGCGGCTCACATGACCTGCGTCGACGCCGCCCGCCATGAGGTCGATGCCGTGGTCCGCGAATTCGCCAATATGGGCGTGAAGCGCTTCGTTGCGTTGCGCGGCGATCCGGCGGCGGGTGTCGGTACGGCCTACCGGCCGCATCCCGATGGCTATGCCAATGGCGCCGAACTTGTCGGAGCGCTGAAGGACGCCGGCGATTTCGACATCTCGGTCTCGGCCTATCCCGAAAAGCATCCGGAAAGCCCCGACTTTGCCACCGACTTCGACATGCTGAAGCGCAAGGCCGACAATGGCGCGACGCGGGCGATCACCCAGTTCTTCTTCGACAACGATCTCTACGAGCGTTATGTCGAGAAGGCGCGCCGTGCCGGCATCTACATCCCGATCGTGCCTGGCATCCTGCCGGTGCACAATTTCACCCAGGTCGCCAATTTCTCGGCACGCTGCGGCGCGCTGGTGCCGGCATGGCTGGCCGAGCGTTTCGAAGGGCTGCACAACGATCCGCAGACGCATGCGCTCGTGGCGTCTGCCGTGGCGGCCGAGCAGGTGCTCGATCTCGTCGAGCGCGGCGTCAGCGACTTCCATTTCTACACCATGAACCGGGCCGACCTGGTGTTTGCCATCTGCCATATGATCGGCATCCGCTCCCACGAAACAGAGGCAGCTGGATCCGCCGCCGCCTGAGCTTCATCGTGGTATGAAATCTGAAATGCAAAAGGCCGGGCGAAACACCCGGCCTTTCGAATTTGTGGGCTATTGCTGCTGTTCTTCCGCTCCGGCGGTTACGGAAGAACACCTATGATAAGGGCGCCAATGAAGGCAAATGCAGCACAGATCATCAATGCGTTGATTGGCCTCGTAAGTCCCATGTCATAGTCTCCTCTTCAAGAGCTATGGATGGGAGTCTAGGGGCATTTGTGCCACAGGCAAGCGGAAAATATGCTGCAATGCGACGCGATTGTGGAATTTGCGACCTGCCACCTGTCGTTAAGCGTTGAAACTCTTCGGCAAAAGCCGCTGGCAGCCTGTGAATAAATTGTGACGCGGCCGTGGCGAAAGCGAGGCATGGCAGCGCTACCAGAGCTAAAGCGCGTCGTTGTCCCAAAACCGCTGCGCACTTTTGGTCGACAGCATTAGCGCCGACCAAACAACCGCCCGTCGATCGTCACCAGGCCAAGCGCGATCAGTGCCATGCCGCAGAACTCGAACAGAGCGAGCCGCTCGCCGAGGAACAGGAGGCCGAGCAGGATGGCGCTGGCCGGGACGATGAGCGTGACCAGCGAGGCGTTGGTGGCGCCGGCCGAGGCGACGAGGTTGAAATAGAGGATGTAGGCGAAGGCAGTGGAGAGCAGCGCCAGCGCCAGCACCGCCGTCCAGACCGGCGGCGAGGCCGAGAACAGGCCGGCCGGGCCATAGGTGAGCAGCACCACCGGGATCATGATGATGGTCGACGCCGTCAATTGTCCGGTGGCGATGACCGGCGAGGGCACGCCCTTGAAGCGGCGGGCAATCATCAGCGCGACGGCGTATGACAGCGAGGCGCCGATCAGCGCGAATTTCGCCCAGACCGGGCCGCCGAGCCCGGCCAGCAGGCCGGGGCCGATCATGACAGCGGTGCCGGCGATGCCGAGCCCGATGCCGGCAAGCTTGTTCCAGGAGAGCTTTTCGTCCGCTGTCAGCGCGTTGGCGAGGATCAGCGTCCAGAACGGCGTCGTCGCATTGAGCACCGAGGCGACGCCGGCGCCAAGCGCGGTCTGGCCGGCAAAGATCAGCGAGAACGGGACGACATTGTTGGCGAGCGCCAAAAGGAAAAACAGGCCGGCATGCGGGAAGGCGAGGCGGAAGGACGGACCGCGAATGCCGAGATAGAGCTGCAGTGCGATGGCCGCGATGGCAACGCGAAACAGCACCAGCACCAGCGGGTGCATTTCGGCAACGGCGATGCGGGCAAAGAAGAACGAGCCGCCCCAGATGGCGCCGAGCAGCAGAAGCTGTCCCCAGTCCCTCAGCGTCATCGGTCCGCGCTGTACGGCTGTCGTGGCTATTGCCATCGTGAACGTCCTTCCCCGCGGCATCAATGCCAGCCACTCAGGCAGAAGGCATATCGGGTCCGGCGACAAGGGCCACCCGAAACCTGATTGCTGGCAACAGTGCTGCCAGGAGGGTGCGCCGCTGGGTCAGTGCCCGCCAGACACAGAATTGTTTTCTTTGGCCGCTAGCTTGGATTAATTGTGCGCAGCCGAGAAGTCAGGGGATTCGTCCATGCAGCGATTCGAGAATGCCCGCGAGGCGGCGCTGGCGCTTCGGCCGGACGATCCGGTCTACTGCTTTCGCCCGCAGGTGCTGAAGGCGGATGCCAAACAGTTCATGGGCATGTTTCCTGGCAAGACCGCCTACGCAGTCAAGACCAATGGCGAGCAGATCGTGCTGAAGGCGCTGGTCGAAGCCGGCGTCACCGCTTTCGATGTGGCCTCGCCCGGCGAGTTCGCCGCCGTGCGCGCCGTCTCACCCGACGCCGAGATGCTCTACATGCATCCGGTCAAGGCGCAGTCGGACATCAAGCTTGCGCTGGAAAAATACGCCATCCGCGTCATTTCGCTCGACCATGAGGACGAGATCACCAAGCTGACGCGGGTGGTGCGGGCGCTTGACATCGATCCGGGCTCCATCAGCGTGTTCGTGCGAATCCAGACCAAGGGTTCGGCGGCCTATGAACTGTCGAAGAAATTCGGCGCCGGGCCGGCCTATGCGGTGGAACTCGCCGAGCGGCTCAACCGCACCGGCTACAAGGTCGGCCTATGCTTCCATGTCGGCAGCCAGATCGAGGATCCCGACACCTATGAACGGGCGCTGGCCTCCGCCGATTGGGTGCGCAACCGGCTGACCTTCGACATTGCGGGGCTCGATGTCGGCGGCGGCTTTCCCGCCGAGTACGGCCATGACCCCAATCGCAAGCAGATCGAGATGCCGTCGCTCGGCCAGATCATGTCGCGGCTGTCGGGCGACCTCAGGGAATACCAGTTCGACCAGATCCCGTTGGTGGCCGAGCCCGGCCGGGTGATCGTGGCGCGCTGCCTCTCGCTGATCGTGCGGGTGCTGCTGCGCAAGGGCAAGCGGCTCTACATCAATGACGGCATCTGGGCGTCGCTGTCGGATTCTTGGACCGGCAAGATCACACTGCCGGCCCGCTTCATCCCCGATCCGGCGATCCGCTCGCGCAATGGCGAGGAGAAGAACATCGTGCCGTTCAAGGTCTGCGGCGCGACCTGCGATTCCGTCGACATCCTGTCGCGGCCGTTCTGGCTGCCGGAAACCGTCGACACCGGCGACTGGATCGAGATCGGCCATATCGGTGCCTATTCGCTGTCGCTGAGAACCCGCTTCAACGGCTTTTATCCCGATACCTTCGTCGAGGTGACGACACCCTTCGATGAAGGCGATGCGCCGCAGGGATTCGCGAGTTTGGAGACGATGGCGGATTAGGTTTCTTCCTTCTCCGCTTCAGCGGACGAAAAGCCAATTGCTTGGCTTTTCGAGCCTTCGACGCCCTGAGCTATGCGAAGGGCCGGGGTGGTGGCCGATCCACCTGCCGGGTCCCGCTGCTTCGCAGCGTCCCGGCGTTCGCCAGCCTTCATGCCGATGAATTCGCTCCGCGAAACCGGCTGCTCACCCCACAAGGGGAGAAGGCAAGGAGCGCTACAGTTTCCCCAAAAGCTCCGGCGTCGGCCAGCCGTCTACCGGCATGCCGAGCCGCATCTGTTCCTTGCGGATGGCTTCGCGGGTGTTGGTGCCCAGAATGCCGTCGACGGTGCCGACGTCATAGCCCCTGGCTTCGAGCTTGGTCTGCAATTCCTTCATCTGGTCGCCATTGAGACCGGTTTCGGGATTGCGCGGGTCGAACTGCTTTGCCCCGGCCAGCCGGCTGGCGAAGTTGGCGGCGGTCAGCGCGTAGGTGAAGGACTGGTTCCATTCGAGATAGACGTCGAAATTGTCGTAGGCGAGGAAGGCCGGACCTTTGCGGCCCATCGGCAGCGCCAGGCCGGCCTTCAGGCCATTGTCGATCAGCGGCGTGCCATCGGGATTGGTGACGCCCCAGGCGGCCCATTGCGACAGCGGCAGCTTGTTGGTGCGGCCGGTCTGCTCCCAAGGCATGTCCTCGGGCACGCGCACTTCCTCGATCCAGGGCTGGTCGCGTTTCCAGCCGCGCGACAGCACCTTGTTGGCCGTGGTCATGATCACGTCGGACACACTGCGCCTGAGATCGACGATGCCGTCGCCATCGCCGTCGACGCCCCGCGCGAGATAGTCGGAAGGCAGGATCTGCGTCTGGCCGATCTCGCCGGCCCAGGCGCCGGTGACGTCGGCCGGAACGACGCCGCGATCGATCAGCGTCAACAGCGGCACCAGTTGCGGCCGAAACAGCTGCGGGCGGCGGCAGTCATGCGACAGCGTCACCAAGGCGCTCAGCGTGTGGAAATCGCCCTGTACGGCGCCGAAATCGGTCTCCAGCCCCCAGAAGGCGGTGATGATCGGCGCCTGGACACCGAACTGCTGGTCGGCGCGCGCAAAGATTTCGGCGTATTTCTTCAGATTGGCCGCGCCCTGCTTCAGCCGGTAGGCCGAGATCATGCGGTTGGAGAACTGGATGAAGGTCTGTGCGAAGACGCCCTGGGCGCGGTCACGCGCCAGCACCTTGTCGTCGATGGTGGCGGCTTCCAGCGCGTCAAGGCCGACAGCGCCGACACCGGCTGCCCTGGCTTCCGCCGCCACGCCTTGCTTCCAGGTTTCGAAGTCGCCGCCGCATTCCTGCGCCCCCGCCGGCATCGCCGTAGCGCCGAGCAGCAGAGCCGCGAGCAGCCCGGAGCGCAGGCGGCTCTTCGATCGTTTCCGGCGTAAATATCCCAGTGGCTGCAGGTAGGTGCGCATGGGACGTCGAAAAGCAGGCGGCAGAGCCGGTGTCAACGGGTGTTCTGCCGCAGCCACTTTTTCCAGGCTGCCTCAGTGCCGTTGAAGACGTTGATATCGGACTTGCCGTTCATGCCGGGCACGATACCGGTTCCGGTGTATTGCCAGAAGGTGAAAGGGTGGCTGCCGTACTTCTGGCGGGGGTGGCCGGCCACCGAGCGCAGCCAGTAGGGATAGCCGCGGAAGGTCGCAAGGTCGTTATCGTCGAAGAAGTCGACCGAGGTGTAGATGATCGGCTTCTTGCCATAGTGCCGCTCGATCATCTCGAGAAAGGTGGTCATTTCGGCCCGCACCGTCGCCGAATCCGGGCGCAGCCGGCAGGTCGGCGATTGCGGGTTCCACTCCATGTCGAGCACCGGCGGCATGGCCGAGCGGTCGACGGGCACGTTCTGGATGAACCAGCGCGCCTGGGTGGCGGCAGGCGTGCAGAAATAGAAGAAATGGTAGGCCGCGCGCGGAATGCCATTGGCCTTGGTGCGCGACCAATGCTCGTTGAAATACTCGTCGAAACGGTCGCCGCCCTCGGTCGCCTTGATGAAGGCGAAGGAGATGCCGCTGGCCTTGGCCGTCGGCCAGTCGACCGAGGTCTGGTATTTGGAGACGTCGGTGCCGTGAACGGCATAGTTCCAGGGCGCGCCGCTATCCCATTCATGCGGCTTGGAATCTTCGAAACGCGGTGCGCGCACGGCAACCGTCGGGCTGCTGGATGGCGACATCGAGGGCACGAGATCGCCGGCGGTCGAGCAGGCGGCCAGCAGCGTCAACGTGATGAGGGCCGCGAAACGGCGCATCGCATTTCCCGAGCCGGAATCAGCCGGTCGCTGTTGGGTTGTCGTTGCAGGTGCCCCTCAGGCGATCGCCCCACAGCATCGCCTGATACGCTATTTTCGTGCATGTCGTTGTTCCAAAACCGCTGCGCACTTTTGGGCGACATGCACCAGTGATCGCCGATCATGGTTGATAACAGGTTGACGGCGCTCGACAAGAACACCGATTTTGCGGAAGCAATGGCGGCAAATCGATGACATAAATCGGGCCGCAAGCCACGGGCAGCGGAAAAGCAGGGACGGAAGATGCGGATCGCCGTGAAGATCATCAAATGGCTGCTCGGCCTGGTCGTGCTGGCGATAGCCGCGCTGTTTGCCTGGCTCTACATCGCTCCGCCCGACCTGATCCGCGTCGGTTCCGGCTATTCCGCCAAGATTGTCTGCTCGAATGTTTTTATCGCCGGCCGTGATCCCAATGAGGTGCTGGCCATCGACGTGCAGGCGCCCGGCCATCCGCTGCTCAGGCTGATGAAGGTGTCGGTCGACAAGAACAGGGGGACCGTCTCGGCCGGGCTGCTTGGCTTCCTCGGCAAGAGCGTTGCCGTTGCGCGCGCCGGCCTGGGTTGCGCCTCGGTTCCCGATGGCGACGTCGGCAAGGCACGGCGCACGTCAATCCCTGCCGAGGCGTCGGCGGCCACCAAGGGCGATCTGTGGCCCGAGGGAGATCGAGTCGATGCCTCGCAAAATCCCGAAATCAACAAGATCCTCGACGGTGCGGCGATGACCGGCATCGGCATGCGCGCCGTGGTGGTGGTCAAAAATGGCCGCATTGTTGCGGAGCGTTATGGCGACGGCTTTTCGGCGAAAACGCCGCTGCTCGGCTGGTCTATGACCAAGACAGTCAACGCCGCGCTCGTCGGCACGCTGGTCAAGGACGGCAAGATGGCGGTGACCAATCAGGGCCTGTTCGGCTCATGGAAGGCGGACGGGCGCGCCGCCATCAGCCTTGCCGATATGATGGCGATGTCGAGCGGGCTCGAGTTCAACGAGGATTATGGCGACGTCGCCGATGTGACGCGCATGCTCTACCTCGAACCCGATATGGCGGGCTTCGCCGAGGCCAAGCCGCTGACCGGCGACGTCGGCAAGGTCTTTTCCTATTCGAGCGGCACGGCGGTGATGCTGTCGAGGCTGTGGCAGGATGCTATCGGCGACAAGGACAAGGCGCTGATGTGGCCAAGGACAGCGCTGTTCGGGCCGCTCGGCATGCAAAGCGCGGTGCTCGAAACCGACGAGGAGGGTACCTTTGTCGGCTCATCCTACCTCTATGCCACGGGGCATGACTGGGCGCGGTTCGGCCAATTCCTGCTGCAGGGCGGCGTCTGGAACGGCAACCAGATCCTGCCGGCCGGTTTCGTCGACTGGATGCGCGAACCGGCACCGGCCTCGAAAGTCTACGGCAAGGGGCAACTTTGGATCGAAGCCCCGGGGGACGAAGGAAATCCCGGCGCCGGCGTCGCCGCCGGACTGCCCAACGATACCTACTGGATGGAGGGCCATGACGGCCAGACGGTCGCCATCATCCCGTCGGAGCAACTGGTGGTGGTGCGGCTGGGGTTGACGCCGGCCAAGCTCGGCTACCGGCCGCAGGTGATGGTCGGCGCGCTGATGAAGGCACTGCGCTAGCTCCCTTTACCCTCCCCTTGATGGGGAGGGTCGGCGCGTAGCGCCGGGGCGGGGTGCCTGGCCACCCGCGCCTTCGGCGCGACCTCCCCCATCGAGGGGGAGGTAAGAGTGCGCGATCTTGACGACCGCCAGCCAGGTATAGCCGCGGTAAAGCGTGCGGAAACGGAAGCTTGCGCCGGTTCGCCGAGATTCCGATTCCAAGACTTCGCGCAATGACTCACGTGGCGTGACATGGAATTTCTTGAGCCAGCCGCGCAGCAATGTCCGGAACCAGTTGGGCAAGCCTTCCTGCTGGCCGAAATCGACGACATGCAGCGAGCCGCCGGGCGCGAGTGCCGCAAGGGCTGCTGAAACCGTCTTTTCCCAACCGGGGATCATCGACAGCGAATAGGACACGAAGATGCGGTCCAAGCGCTCGACGCCGAACAGCGTCTTGGCGTCGAAATCGGTGGCGTCGCCGCGCGCCAGCACGACGCGGCCGGACAGGCCTTCGCGGCCGATCGCCTTACCGGCGGTCTCCAGCATCTCGGCCGAGATGTCGAGGCCGTAGAGGCGGGCGTCGGGATAGTGGCGGGCTACAAGCGCGATGTTGCGGCCGGTGCCGCAACCGAGTTCGAGCACTCTGCCATTCGCCGGCACATCCAGCCCGACTATCATCTGGTCGCGGCCAAGCAGATAGTATTTGCGGGTCAGGTCGTAGATGTGGCGCTGCCAGCGGTAGACGCCGTCCATCAGTTCGGCATGGTCGGCCGGCAGCCCGCTCGCGCTCATGCCGCGCGCTTCACATAGAGGTGGAAGCCGCCATAAATCGCAGAGCGGTCGCGGGCCGAACAGTCGCGCGAGGCCTCGTCCTCGTAGGTCCACTGGTCGAGCAGGGAGGTCGCGACGCGGCCCGGCAGCAGGCTGGGCTCGGCGGCGGTACGGAAGATGACTCGGGCGCCGACCGAGGCGGTGCGGGTGATCTCCGACCAAAGGGCATTGAGCTGGTCGTCCGTCATCCAGTCCTGCGCGTCGAGCAGGACGAAACGGTCGACGGTGCTTGCGTCCTTGCCGGCCAGAAATTCGATCAGATTGGCGTGGTGGATGCCGACGCGATCGACATTGTTGCGGATCGCCTTGTAGTTGGCCTCTTCTAGATAGGCGGGCAGGGCGGCCTCACCCGGATTGGGATAGCGACGGGCGAAGGCTTGCCAAGCGAAGTAGTTGTTCTTCAGCGGAAAATCGCAAGCGAGCTTTTCCAGCCGGGCCTTCAGCACGCTGGCCATCGAACCATCGCCCGAGGTGATCAGCGAATCGTACTGCGCCGGCGGAATGCCGAGGCCGAACAGCGAAGCCTTGCGCGAGGTAGCCCAGCGCAACAGCTTCTTGTCGAAGACCCGCGCCAGCTCTTCGTTGAAGAAGCGGCGCTGGTCGGCGAGGCTCTTCGACGCCATGATACCGGCGGGATCGACGCCGAAGAATTTGGCGATGCGGTGGCCCATGGCGATGAACAGGCCGAGCAGGCCGGTCTGGTAGAAATTGCGGTCGAAGACGGTGATGCGCCGGCGGCCGCGCCAGCTGCGACGCTCCCAATAGTGGCGGCTGACCGGGTCGAGATGCGGCGCGATGAAGCGGTCATAGGCTTGCGAATTGTGGTTGGTGTCGGCGGCGCCGAAGAAACGGAACAGATCGCCCTGCGAGGGCAGATGCCGCACCGCCTCCAGCTTCATCCGGTTCAAGGCGATGTGGGCGGCGTTGAGGTCGACCGCATCGACGCGTTCAGGCGAGCGGGTGAGGTAGGCGAGGATGTTGCAGCCGCCCGACGCTATGGTGACGACGCGGTGGCCCTGGCCAAGCTGCATGGCCTCCATGTCGACTTCAGGGTCTTCCCAGATCTGCGGATAGACAAGGCCGGAAAACAGCAGCGCGAACAGCCGCTCCGAGATGCCGGCCTTCGACAGCGGGCGGTTCTGGTAGACGGCCTTTCCAACTTCCTTGCCGCGGCGAAAAACGAGATCCGAGGAGACGTCCGTCATGGCAAAGTGATTCCCCATTGCTTTGCCGCAAACGGGTAACTCAGGGGCATGACAGGCGGGTGACAGCCTGTTGACGCGAGTTCAGGCCTTGCCAAATCCCCCCGGTGTCGGCGTCGTCAGGATAACGGCGTCGCCGGCGTCGAGCACGGTCTGGTCGCAGGCCTTCAGCGTCTCGACGCTGCCGTCGTTGCGGCGGACCTTGGTCGAGCCGACCTCGCCGTCACTGCCGCCATCGAGGCCTTGCGGCGGGCGGTTGCGGTGCGAGGACAGGATGGCGCATTCCATCTTTTCGAGGAAACGGATGGTGCGCCTGGTGCCGTCACCGGCATCCCATTTGCCTTTGCCGCCGGAGCCCTCGCGAATGTGGAAATCCTCAAGCAAAACGGGAAAGCGCAGTTCCAGCACCTCAGGGTCGGTGAGGCGCGAATTGGTCATGTGGGTGTGGACGCCGGATGTGCCGGCAAAGCCACGGCCGGAGTTCATCTGTCCGGCCGGCGAACCGGAGCAGATGGTCTCGTAATACTGGTACTGCTTGTTGCCGAAGGTCAGGTTGTTCATCGTGCCTTGCGCATTGGCCATGGCACCCATGGCGCCGAACAGGGCGTTGGTGACATGCTGCGAGGTCTCGACATTGCCGGCGACGACAGCGGCGGGGTAGGCCGGCTTCAGCATCGAGCCGTCGGGGATGATGATGTTGATCGGCCGCAGGCAGCCGGCATTCATCGGGATCATGTCCTCGACCATGACACGGAAGGCATAGAGCACGGCTGCGCGGGCGACGGGCTCGGGCGCATTGAAATTGTTCTTCTCGACCTTCGAGGTGCCGGTGAAGTCCACGGTCGCCTCGCGCTTTTGCCGATCGATGGTAATCTTCACCTTGATCACCTGGCCGGTGTCGGTCGGGTATTCGTACTCGGAACTATCGGGCAGCCGCTCCAGCACGCGGCGCACGCTTTCGGCGGCGTTGTCCTGGACATGGCCCATATAGGCTTCGACGACATCGAGGCCGAAATGGCCGACCATCTTGCGTAATTCCGCCACGCCCTTTTCGTTCGCGGCGATCTGCGCCTTGAGATCGGCGATGTTCTGGTGCGGATTGCGGGCGGGGTAGGGGTGGTCGGTGAGCAGCGTTTGCAACTCCGTCTCGCGGAATTTTCCACGATCGACAACCCGGAAATTGTCGAACAGCACGCCTTCCTCGTCGACCGTGGTGGCAAGCGGCGTCATCGAGCCGGGGGCAGTGCCGCCGATATCGGCATGATGGCCGCGTGAGGCTACGTAGAAGATTACTTCCTCCCCCCTTGAGGGGGAGGTGGCGGCGGAGCCGCCGGAGGGGGTCGTTGCGGCAGTGCTCGACGCTCTTGTGGTGCCTTCTGAGAGGACCCCACCCGGCCGCTGCGCGGCCACCCTCCCCTCAAGGGGGAGGGAAAACACCGGCGTCACCACGGTGATATCAGGCAAATGCGTGCCGCCATTATAGGGGGCGTTCAGCGCAAAGACGTCGCCGGGATGGATGTCGCCGGAGTTCAGCCGGATAATGGTTTCGACCGAGCGGTCCATGGAGCCGAGATGCACCGGCATGTGCGGCGCGTTGGCGACCAGCGCGCCATGGCGGTCGAAGACGGCGCAGGAAAAGTCCAGCCTTTCCTTGATGTTGACGGAATAGGCGGTGTTCTGCAGGGTGACGCCCATCTGCTCGGCGATCGACATGAAGAGGTTGTTGAAGACCTCCAGCATCACCGGATCGGCTTCGGTGCCGAGGGCAGCCGTGCGCACTTTCCGTTCCGTGCGGCGGATGACGACGTGATTGACATCAGTGATTTCGGCCTGCCAGCCCGGCTCGACGACGATGGTCTGGTTCGGCTCGATGATCAAAGCGGGGCCCGGGACCAGATTGGATGGGCGCAGGTTTTCGCGGCGATGGATGCCGGCTTCATGCCAACGTCCCTCGGTATAGATGCGCCGCGTTCCGGACGCACCGGCTTCAACCCTTGCCGGTCCGGCGGGCGCAACGGCTTCGGCCGTGGTCTCGACGATCTCGGCGCCTTCCACGCCAACGGTCTCGACGATCATCGGCTTGTCGTCATAGACGAACCCGAACTGCGCCTTGTGGGCCACTTCGAAATCGCGCCTGGCCTGGAAGATCGAGTCGCCTTCGAAATTCACCGGCAGCGTGGTGTCCGTGCCGTCATAGCGGATGTGCAGCACCGGCTTTGCCGCAATCTTGTCCTCGGCGATGCCTTGCGCTGCCAATTCGGCGATGACGGCTTTTTTCAACGTGCCGATGAGGCTGCCGATCTCGGTCCTGGATTCTTCGGCAAGCGGCTTCAGGAGTGCCTGCTGGCGTGACGCGAAAACCGACGACAGGCCGATACCATAGGCTGAGAGCAGACCGGAGAAGGGGTGGATCAGTACCGCCTCCATGCCGAGCGCGTCGGCAACCAGGCAGGCATGCTGGCCGCCGGCGCCGCCAAAACAGTTCAAGAGATATTCGGTGACATCGTAGCCGCGCTGCACGGAGATCTTCTTGATGGCGTTTGCCATGTTTTCCACTGCGATTGTGACGAAGCCTTCGGCGACGGCTTCCGGCGTGCGGCCATCGCCGATTTCGGCGGCGAGCGCAGCGAATTTTTTATGCACGGCGGCGACGTCCAGCGGCTGGTCCTGGCCGGGTCCGAAAATCGCCGGGAAGAAATCGGGCTGCAGCTTGCCCAGCATGACATTGGCGTCGGTGACGGCCAGCGGGCCGCCGCGCCGGTAGGCGGCGGGGCCGGGATTGGCGCCGGCGGAATCCGGCCCGGCGCGGAAACGGCCGGCTTCGTAGTGCAGGATCGAGCCGCCGCCGGCAGCGACGGTATGGATGCGCATCATCGGCGCGCGGATGCGCACGCCGGCGACCTCGGTGTCGAAGGCGCGCTCATACTCGCCGTCAAAATGGGCGACATCGGTGGAGGTGCCGCCCATATCGAAGCCGATGACTTTCTCGAAACCGGCGAGTTTCGCCGTTTCGACCATGCCGACGACACCGCCGGCCGGGCCGGACAGCAGCGCGTCCTTGCCCTGAAACATGTCGGCGGCGGTGAGCCCGCCCGACGACATCATGAACATCAGGCGAGGGTTTTCCCTCCCCCTCGAGGGGAGGGTGGCGGCGGAGCCGCCGGGTGGGGTTGGATCGACCGGGCTCAGCGCATTGGCGGTGCCTTCCGAGAGGACCCCCTCTGGCCGCTTTGCGGACTGCCCTTCGCTATGGCTCCGGGCGTTCGTCGCTGAAAAAGCCAAATCGTTGGCTTTTTCTCGGCCTTTGGCCGACCGCTCCTCACCCTCCAGAAGTGGGGAGATTGGCGTCGCGCCCAGTTCTCCCGCTACTCTTTGCACATAGCGCGACAGGATCGGCGACAGATAGGCATCGACTACGGTGGTGTCGCCGCGGCCGACCAGTTTGATCAGTGGCGAGACTTCATGGCTGACCGAGACTTGGCTGAACCCGATCTTGCGGCAGACTTTCGCCACCGCCTTCTCGTGGTCGGGATATTTCCAGGCATGCATGAAGACGATGGCCACCGCATCGATGCCGTCGGCCTTCGCCTGTTCGATGGCGGGCCGGCAGGCGGCGATGTCGAGCAAGCGCTCGACCTCGCCATTGGCGCGCACACGCTCGTCGATCTCGATGACTCGCTCGTAGAGCTGTTCGGGAAGGATGATCTCCTTGGCGAAGATGTCTGGTCGCGCCTGATAGGCGATCTTCAGCGCATCGCGAAAGCCCTTGGTGATGAGCAAAAGCACACGGTCGCCCTTGCGCTCCAGCAGCGCATTCGTGGCAACGGTGGTACCCATCTTGACGTCACCGACCAGGCCCGGAGGAATAGCGGTGCCGGATTTCAGCCCCAGAAGCTCGCGGATGCCGGCTATGGCGGCGTCGGGATAGGCTTCGGGATTTTCCGACAGGAATTTCCTGGGATGCAAACCGCCTTGCGGATCACGTCCGATCACGTCGGTGAAGGTGCCGCCGCGGTCGATCCAAAAATCCCATTTCTTGTCCACGCAGAACTCCGGCATTTCATTTGGGTCCAGACTGTTAGTTCGGCATCGCCCGGCCCGCAATCGGTAGTGCGCGGATGTTACATCAGGAAACGCAACGTTACGAAACTCATGGCCGTTTGATGCATTTTGCCTTCGACCGTTCACCGCAACGTGAGCGTGTGTTGAAGGAGAGATGTCATGAAAAAGCTCATTCTTGCTTCCGTTTCCGCCCTGGCCCTGTTCGGCGTTGCCGCCTGCAGCGACAGCGCTACGGATAACACCACCACCCAGAGCACCAATCCGCCAGCCGCCGAGCCCATGAAGCCGGCGACGCCGGATGCACCGAAGCCTGCAGAACCGGCTCCGGCAACACCTGCTCCTGCCCCCGCGCAGTAGCAGCAGTCCCGGTCACTTTGACGTGACGAGAGAGGAGGCCGGCTTCGCGCCGGCCTTCCTGCGTTTAGGTCGATTCGGGGCTCAAGGGCCTTGAACCGGCTCTTTCCTACGGTTTGGGATCTGGCGCGTCGTTGCTTGCGTAAATCGATCCACTCTGCGGCGCTGTCTTGGCTTGATAGCAATGGCCGGCGGCCCTAATAAGCGCTCATGTCAATTTGGGATCGCCTCGGCGACTTCATCAACCGCGTTTCATCTTCAGCCACGTCCGGTGTAGCCGATGTGGTCGAGGCCGTGCGCACGGTTTTCTCCGGTGACGCCGATCTGCGCCGGCGCGTCGCCTTCTCTGTGGCAATGATTGCGCTGTCAGCCAAGATGGCCAAGGCCGATGGCATCGTCACCCAGGACGAGGTTCGCGCGTTCCAGGAAATATTTGAGGTGCCGCGAGAACAGACCCGCAATGTGGCGCGGCTTTACGATCTGGCCAAGCGCGACGTCGCCGGGTTCGAGACCTATGCCGAGAGTATGGCGCAGATGTGCGGCTCGGGCCATTCGAACTGCGTCATGCTGGAAGACATACTCGACGGTCTGTTCCACATCGCCAAGGCGGACGGGCTGGTGCATGAGCGCGAAGGCGTTTTCCTGCACCGTATTGCCGAGATTTTTCGCATCGACGAGGTGCACTACGAAGCCATCCTGGCCAGGCACGTCAATCTCGGGGCCGGCGATCCCTATATCGTGCTCGGCATTGAGCGCGGCAAGCCGTTCGAGGAGGTCAGGAAGCGGTACCGCAAGCTGGTCTCCGACAATCATCCGGACCGCCTGATCGCGCGCGGCCTGCCGCAGGAATTCATCAAGATTGCAACGACCAGGGTCGCGGCTATCAACGCGGCCTATGAAATGATCGAGCGGGGCCTCAGGCACGCATGACCGGCTTCTCGCCCGACGAGCCAAGCGCGGAGGTCAGGGTATCGCCGAATTTCGGCCCGCGGCGCGAAACGCTCAGGCCCGATATGATCGTGCTGCACTATACCGGCATGGCGACGGGTGCTGCCGCGGAAGCCTGGTTGTGCAACCCCAAAAGCGAAGTCTCGTCGCACTACCTCGTCCATGAGGATGGCCGCATCATCCAGATGGTGCGCGAAAGCGACCGCGCCTGGCATGCCGGTGCAAGTTCCTGGTTCGGTCGTCGCGACATCAACTCCTGTTCGGTCGGCATCGAAATCGTCAATCCCGGCCATTCGCTCGGCTATTCGGCCTTTCCCAAGCGGCAGGTGGAAGCGGTGATCGGGCTTTGCCTTGGTATCATCGAACGCCATTCCATTACGGCGCAAAGGGTGCTTGCCCATTCCGACATCGCGCCGGGGCGCAAGATCGACCCGGGCGAGAAATTCCCCTGGAATGCGCTGTTTGCGGCCGGGGTCGGCCATCTCGTGCCTGCGGCGCCGGTCCGGCGCGGCGCGGTGCTGAAAGCCGGCGATACCGGCGCCGAGGTCGAGACACTGCAGTCGATGCTGGCGCTCTATGGCTATGGCGTTGAGATATCAGGTGTCTTCGACCGCCAGACCGAAATCGTCGTCGAAGCTTTTCAGCGGCATTTCCGACCGCGCCTGGTGGATGGTGTCGCCGACGGCTCTACGTCTAGCACGCTGCAAAGCCTGCTGACTTCCCTTACGTCAGTTGCCTCTAAATAATCTTTTTCTGATATTCAAGTTACAGCCTGTCACTGAAAGTGAATTGCCTCGCCTTGTTCGACACAAATTCCGCCCTCAAAGGCGGTTCGTGCAAGTTATCGGACCTCCAGCCCCCCGGATGCTCCGATATTGATTAGGCGTTGCTGCGTGAAGATCTTCGCGCGGCCAAACAGAACGGGACCACATGCAGAAATTGACCGTTGTAACGGCAGCTATTGCTGCCGGCGTAATGACTTTTGCCTTCAGCACGGCCGATGCCGCACCACTGAGCCAGAGGGCGGACCAGGGCTTCATCGCCGCACCCGCCAAAGCCACCATGACGAAGGCAAACCCAACAGCAAAAAGGGCAATCACCGCGAAAGGGCGCAAAGCAGCCGTGGTGAAAGCCAGAAAAGCCACGGCCAAGAGGCATTTTAAGCGCAACAGGAAGAGCGTCGACCTGACGACGACCGCATCGATCCGCCCAAGCACCGCTGCGGAGTCGACTGCGGCAGCCGCGCTTGGCGGCCAGTATTCGGCAATCATTGCCCGCTATGCTGCGGCCGAAGGCGTGCCGGTGTCGCTGGCCCAGGCGGTCATCAAGATCGAGAGCAACTACCGGCCGAACATCGTCGGCAGCGCGGGTGAAATCGGCCTGATGCAGATCAAGCCGGCAACGGCGCGGATGATGGGGTATAGCGGCTCCGCCAAGGGTCTGTTCGATCCCGACACCAACATCAAATACGGCATGAAGTACCTTGCCATGGCGCGCAATCTCGGCGGCGGCACCACCTGCGGCACGATCCTGAAATACAATGCCGGCCATGCCGCGACGAGGATGAACCCGGTGTCGGCGGCCTATTGCGGCAAGGTCAAGGTGCAGTTGGCGGCATTGGGATCGCCGGCATAAGTCTGCTTTTTCATTTGCGTTTTGGAACGTGAACCCCTTTATACGCTCTGCCAGCTGGCCGGGCGGCCGCACCCGCAAAGCCGAAAGGCTGCGGGTGAGGAAAGTCCGGGCTCCATGGAAACACGGTGCCGGTTAATGGCCGGCGGGGGCGACCCCAGGGAAAGTGCCACAGAAAGCAAACCGCCACGATTTATCGGGGCAAGGGTGAAAGGGTGGGGTAAGAGCCCACCGCGCGACTGGCAACAGGAGCGGCACGGTAAACCCCACCGGGAGCAAGACCGAATAGGGACGGTGCGAGGGGAAACCTTCAGGGCTGTTTCCGGCTCACCGTCCGGGTAGGTTGCGTGAGGCGCATGGCAACATGCGCCCAAGATGAATGGCCGCCACGTTCTCGCCCCGAAAGGGGCGAGGGCCATACAAAACCCGGCTTACAGGCCAGCTGGCAATTTCTCCCCATATCGCGATTAATCCTTTGGGATCAGCAGTCTGCGCCTTCGGGCGCAGCTGACGATTCAGGTGCTTGAGCGATTGAATCAACTGCACCGGGTGGGTCGAGACAAACGCATTCTTGAAGCTGGTACGATTAATCGTACCATGATCGTCGTGGTTTGATCAGGAGCACGCCATGGGTCATGTCGACAAACGCAGCATCACGCTTTCGCCGGAACTGGCGGGGGCGGTCGACGACGTCGTGGCCGCCGGCGAATATGCCTCGGCCAGCGAAGTGATCCGTGACGCACTGCGGCAATGAAAAGACCGCCGCGATCTTCTCGGCTACACGGTCGAGGAATTGCGCAGGCTGATTCAGGAGGGGATCGACAGCGGACCGGGACGATTTGCGTCGATGGACGAGATCAAAGCCGAAGCACGTAAGGACAGGTTGTCTGACGACCTTGAGAGCGGGAGGATAGACGGACATCTGTTCATGAAGCGCTTGCAAGCCAAATATGCCGCAGTGACTGAGGCAAGGGACTCGAAGAAGTGAGATCGCTTCAGAGGTTGACGCTGCCCCTCATCCCCCTGCCGGGACCTTCTCCCCGTACAGTGACGGGGAGAAGGGGCAAGCCGCCTCAGATGCCGATCTTGTCCAGCGATGCCTCGATCGCCTGCCAGAGTTCTTCCACCGGCTCGCAGCCCACCGACAGGCGCACGAAGCCGGGCGGAACCGAATCTCCTCGCTTGGCCCGCCGCTCGGCGGAGGTGTGGACACCCCCGAACGACGTTGCCGCCTGCATCAGCGTGCAGTTGTTGATGAAATCCTCGGCCTTCTCCTGGGAAGCGAGTTCGAAGGACACGAGGAAGCCGAAGCGCTCCATCTGCGCCCGGGCCAGGTTGTGCGACGGGTCGCCCTCCAGCCCGGGGTAGCGCAAGCCGCTAACGGCGCGATGGTCTTTCAGGCGCTTCACGATCACCTCGGCAGAAGAACACATGCGGTCGAAGCGTACGTCCAGCGTCTCCAGGCCGCGATGCACCAGCCAAGCCTCGAACGGGCCGGGAATGCCGCCCGCGGTCTCGCGCCAGCCGGTGACGGCCGCGATGATATCTGGATTGCGACTGGCGACATGGCCGAACAGCACGTCGGAATGCCCGTTGGCCGCCTTGGTGTCGGCAGCAACGACGATGTCGGCGCCGAGATCGAGCGGACGCTGGCCGAACGGCGTCATCGTGGTGTTGTCGACGACGACGATCGCGCCCGCTTGGTGCGCGGCCTCGGTGACGGCTGTGATGTCGCAAATGTCCAATCGCGGATTTGACGGGGTTTCAACGGAGACAAGGCGGTAGCCCTCGAACCCGCCATCGAGAAAGGTCGATGTCGGCCGCAGATCATAGGCGACGCCGAAGGGCTTGAGGAAACGGTCGGCCAGCGCGCGTGTGGCATGGTAGCCGTCCGAAGGCAAAAGCACGCGGTCGCCGGATTTCAACAGGCCGAAAAACACCGCCGAGATTGCCGCCATTCCAGAGGGGAAGCCGACGCATGGCGCGTCTTCGAGATGCGCCAGCATGTGCTCGACCGCATCCCAGGTGGCGTTGCTGTAACGGCCGTACTGACTGTAGCCGGCGCCGTCGCCCGGGTTGTGGAAAATAGCGGCCATGGTCAGCGGCAATGGGATGGGGTCGCCTTTGGCAAGTCCGTCGCGACGCAGATGGGCAAGGGAGGCCGCGCGGAACCTGGCTGTTTCGGACATGGATTTCTGACCTTGTTGCTCAGCGAAAAGACTGACGACGCTATTCGCGGCAGTGATGCGCGGCAAGCCGCTTCCGCTTGGGCCAGCCCGCTCTAAACGGTTCGTTAGGCTTAATGGGAGATAAAGACGGGAGTGTTGTCAGAGCTGCTCTCACCGGTTGTGGCGCGCGCGTTTGTGAAGCCTGTTCCCGTTGACGCCCATAGTGCCCCATGATATCCCATTTCGATACCAAAGCCTTCGTTCCGCGTCAGGGTAAAGCGTACGCCAATCGGGCAGCCGCGGCGGCTGTGCGTTTGCGGGGTTTTGCCGCTGGGATCGAAGCGGATTTTCGGCAGGGGACGCGCTTCGGCGCGGACGAAAACATGGAGAGGGGTGCGGCGGCGGAAGCGGCTGCAGCGTGTCATGGACCGGTTTCTGTCAAGCGCGGTGAACAGGATCGATGCGAAGGGGCGGGTCTCCGTTCCGGCGCATTTCCGCGCGGTCGTGCAGAAACGCGGCTATTCGGAACTCTATGCGCTGCGCGGCCTGGACGTGCCTGCGATGGATGTCGGCGGGCTCGATCTGCTCGACCGCTACGAGCAGCGCATCGCGCTGGAAGACCCTTTTTTGCAGACGGCGGACGATATGTCGTTCTTCTGCCATGGCGACGGGACGTTCCTGAAGCTCGATCAGGATGGCCGCATCACGATGAGCGATTTCATCCGCGAGCATACGGGCATCACGAGCGAAGTGGCCTTTGTCGGCCGTGGCAATTTCTTTCAAGTTTGGGAGCCGGGACGGCTGGCCGCCTATGGGGCGCAGGCGCGCGCTCGGCTTTTGCAGCTTCGGCAGGGGACGAAGGCTCACGAGGCCAAGGCTGGGGAGCGGCCGGAATGATGGCGGATCACGGCGATGATCTTAGCGCCGTTGGCGGACCGGTCCGCCACATTCCGGTCCTCCTCGCCGAAGTGCTGGAGGCGCTCTCACCCAAAGCCGGCGATGTGATCGTCGACGGCACGTTTGGCGCCGGCGGCTACACCAAGGCGATCCTGGCGAGCGGCGCCTCGGTGGTGGCGATCGATCGCGATCCCGATGCGATTGCCGCCGGGCGCGGCCTGGAACAGCAATCCGGCGGCAGGCTAAGGCTGGTGCAGGCGCCATTTTCGACGCTGGACGAGCAGGTCGAAAGCGCCGACGGCGTTGTCCTCGACATCGGCATTTCCTCCATGCAGGTCGACCAGCCCGAGCGCGGCTTTTCGTTCCGCACCGACGGGCCGCTCGACATGCGCATGGCGCAGGCGGGCTTGAGTGCTGCCGACGTCGTCAATTCGTTCAAGATAGGCGACCTTGCCCGCATCTTCGGCTTCCTCGGCGAAGAGCGGAATGCCGGCCGCATTGCCCGCATGATCGAGTCACGCCGCGAAAAACGTCCGTTCGAGCGCACGCTCGATCTCGCCGACGCCATCGAAACGCATATCGGCCGCGCGCCGAAGGACAAGATTCATCCGGCCACCCGCGTCTTCCAGGCGCTGCGCATTTTCGTCAATGACGAGCTGGGCGAATTGGCCAAAGCCCTAATGGCATCCGAGCGGGTATTGAAGCCCGGCGGGCGGCTTGCGGTGGTGACGTTCCATTCGCTGGAAGACCGCATCGTCAAGCGCTTCATCGCCGACCGCGCCGACGTCGCCACCGGCTCACGTCATTTGCCCGAGGCGCACGCGCGCACTGCGACCTTCCGCAAGGCTGGTGGCGGCGTGACGGCAGGCGATGCCGAGGTCGCTGCCAATCCGCGGGCGCGCTCGGCCAGGCTGCGTACCGCCATCCGCACCGAGGCGCCGGCGCGCGCCGGTGATCTCACCATTTTCGGCCTTCCAAAGCTTCCCGGCATCCAGGCGCCGCGAGAGAGGTGAATACGTGTTTCGAACCAGCGACATAGTCCTGATCGCCGTCATGGTCTCGGCCGCGGCCCTGACCTACAAGGCCAAGCGCGAGGCCGAGGAACAGCTGGCTTCGGTGCAGAAGATCGAGGCGCAGATCCGCTATGAGGAGGACACGATCGACCTGCTCAAGGCCGACTGGAGCCTGCTGACCCAGCCGTCGCGCCTGCAGAAGCTGGCTGAAATCTACAAATCGCAGCTCGCACTCGAGCCGGTCAATGCGCGGCAGATCGTCGGGCTCGACGACCTGCCGGCAAAACCGCTCAACATCGAGGACCTGTCGTCGCAACGGCTTGGCGGCATGGCCGACAATTCCGGCAAAGGACCAGCCGACAAGGATCCCGTGGTCACCGGAGCCATCGTCCAATGATCGCTGGATTTCCAATGCGCGCCAAACTTCCGTCGGTCGGCAAATTGCTGAAGCGCCGCGCACGGACCGGCGAGGACGGCTCCATCGTGGTCGAAGGCGCGCGCAAGGCGACCGGCGGCAAGGCCAAGACCCGCATCGTGATGACGATGGCGGTGTTCTTCGGCATTTATTCGACCATCGCCGGGCGGCTGGTCTATCTCGGTTTCCAGTCCCCCGACATGTCGAATGGGCCGCAAAGCCGGGTGACGGCGTCGCGTCCCGACATCGTCGACCGCAACGGCGAGGTGCTGGCGACCGACATCAAGACGGCATCGCTGTTTGCCGAGCCGCGCCGCATCGTCGATGCCGACGAGGCGATCGAAAAGCTGTCGACCATTCTGCCAGATATCGACCCCGAGCAGACCTATCACAAGCTGAAAAGCGGCGCCGGCTTCGTCTGGCTGCAGCGGCAGCTGACGCCCAAGCAGCAGGCCGACATCATGCAGCTCGGCATTCCCGGAATCGGCTTTCGCACCGAAAAGCGCCGCTTCTATCCTGCCGGCGTGACCTCGTCCTACATTGTCGGCCTCACCAACATCGACAATCAGGGCATCTCCGGCATGGAGAAGTACATTGACGAGCAGGGCCTGAGCGACCTGCAGGCCTCAGGCTTGGCGATCGCCAAGGATCTGAAGCCGGTTCAGCTGTCGATCGACCTGCGCGTCCAGCATGTGGTGCGCGACGAGATTGCCGCCGGCCTCGAGCGCTATCGCGCCATGGGCGCCGGCGCCGTCGTGCTCAACATCAAGACCGGCGAAGTGGTGGCGATGGCCTCGGTGCCGGATTTCGATCCGAACAATCCCTTCAATGCGCAGGACAAGGACCGCCTGAACCGCATGTCGGCCGGCCTCTACGAGATGGGCTCGACCTTCAAGAGCTTTACCTCGGCCATGGCGCTCGATTCCGGCAAGGCGAACATGAACAGCCGTTTCGACGCCTCGCATCCGATCCGGGTCGGCCATCAGGCCATTCACGATTTCCACGGCAAGAACCGCGTGCTGTCATTGCCGGAGGTGTTCCTTTACTCCTCCAACATCGGATCGGCCCGTGAGGCCGAAATGGTCGGCATCGAGGGGCACCGCGAATTCCTGCATCGCCTTGGCCTTCTGGACAGGATGCAGACCGAACTGCCTGAAGTCGCCCGCCCGACCGAACCGAAGGTCTGGAAGCAGGTCAACTCCTTCACCATCGCCTTCGGCCATGGCGTGTCGACGACGCCGCTGCAGGCGGCCGTCGGCTGCGCGGCGCTGATGCAGGGCTACCTGATCCCGCCGACTTTCCTGGTCCGCAGCGAGCAGGATGCCATGGCGGTGGCCAAGAGAGTGGTCAGCGAAAAGACTGTGGAGGGCATGCGCTACCTCTACACGCTCAATGCCGAGAAGGGCTCGGCCAGAAACGCCAGGGCCCCCGGCTACCGCGTTGGCGGCAAGACCGGAACCGCCGAGAAGGTGATCAATGGCCGCTACTCGAAGGAACTGAATTTCAACACCTTCGTCGCCGCCTTCCCGATGGACGATCCGCAGTATCTGGTGTTTACGATCGCTGACGCTCCGCACCCGGAAAAGCCCGGAATGACCGACGTCGCCGCCAACAATGCGGGTGTCATGGCCGGAAACATCATCAGGCGGGCAGCCGCCATGCTTGGCGTGAAGCCAGATTTCAGCCATGAAAATGGCGCAACGCTGGTTTCCTATCAGTGATTCTTAGGGCGCGCCGGCAACTGCGCGCCATTTTGTTGAGATAAACGGGGTTCGATGCACCTGAGAGATTTAGCCGGTATCCTGCCTGTCGAGGGAACATCTTCCCGCGATGTGGAGGTAACCGGGATTTCGTCGGATTCCCGCACGGTCAAGACCGGCGTGGTCTTTTTCGCGCTCGCCGGCAGCAAGGCGGATGGTTCGGCCTATGCCGCCGATGCGGCAAAGCGCGGCGCAGCGGCGGTTGTCGTTGGCAACGCCAGCGCCGTTTCCGGCCTGTCCGTCCCGGTGCTCAGCGTCGACGACCCACGCCTGGCGCTGGCGCTGAGCGCGGCACGTTTCTTCGGCAGCCAGCCGGAGACCATGGTCGCGGTTACCGGCACCGCAGGCAAGACCTCGGTCGCCGCCTTCATCCGGCAGATCTGGGAGCAGGCCGGCTTTGCCGCCGCGTCCATTGGCACCACCGGCGTGGTGGCGCCGGGCCGCAACGACTACGGTTCGTTGACCACACCCGATCCAGTGGCTTTGCACCAGTTGCTCAAGGAATTGGCGGAGGCCGGCGTCACCCACGCCTCGATGGAGGCTTCCAGCCATGGTCTCGACCAGCGCCGCCTTGATGGCGTCAAGCTCGCCGCGGGCGGTTTCACCAATCTCGGCCGCGACCATATGGACTATCATCCGACGGTCGAGGACTACCATCGCGCCAAATTGCGGCTGTTCGACACGCTGCTGCCGAAAGGCGCGCCGGCGGTCATCTTTGCCGACGATCCGTGGTCGGCGCCGACCATCCAGGCTGCGCAGGCCGCCGGGCTCAAGGTGCTGACGGTCGGCCGCCATGGCGATTTCCTGCGCCTGAAGCGGGTCGAGCACGAGCGCCACCGCCAGCGCGCCGAGGTCGAAGCCGACGGCGTGCTCTACGAGATCGACCTGCCGCTCGCAGGTGACTTCCAGATCGCCAATGCCCTGGTTTCGGCCGGGCTGGCCATTTCCACTGGAACGCCGGTCGCCAAAGCTTTGATGGCATTGGAGAAACTTCAGGGGGCACCGGGACGGCTCGACCTTGTCGGCGCCACCGCCAATGGCGCGCCCGTCTATGTCGACTATGCCCACAAGCCGGATGCGCTGGAAAATGTGCTGGCCGCCGTGCGCCCGTTCACCACCGGTCGCGTCATCGTCGTGTTCGGCTGCGGCGGCGACCGCGACCGGGGCAAGCGGCCGATCATGGGCGAAATCGCCACGCGGCTGGCCGATGTCGTCATCGTCACCGACGACAATCCGCGCTCGGAAGTGCCGGAAACGATCCGTGCCGCGATCCTGGCAGCCGCGCCCCGCGCGATTGAAATCGGCGACCGCCGCAAGGCGATCCACGAAGCGGTCGCCATGCTCAAAGCGGGCGATACGCTGATCGTTGCCGGGAAGGGCCATGAAGAGGGCCAGACCATCGGCGCCGAGACGTTTCCCTTCTCCGACCACGAGGAAGTCCGCTCGGCGCTGCGGGAGCGGGCCGCATGAGCGTGCTCTGGACTTCCGAGGCGCTGGTCGACGCCATGGGCGGTCGGCCGCTCGGGCCGATGCCGGAGGGAATTTCGGGGATCTCGATCGACAGCCGCAGCCTGCAGCCGGGCGACGCCTTCTTCGCCATCAAGGGCGAGGCGATGGACGGCCATGACTTCGCGACCGCGGCGATCAAGGCCGGCGCCGGCGTGCTGATCGTCGCCGAGGGCAAGTTGCCGTCGCTTGGGCGGCTGACGGCGCCGATGATCGTCGTGCAGGATGTGCTGGCAGCACTGGAGAAACTCGGTGTTGCCGCCCGCGCCCGTTCCAGCGCAAAAATCATCGCGGTGACCGGATCGGCCGGCAAGACCACCACCAAGGAGGCGCTGCGTCATGTGCTGTCGGCCGTCGGCACGGTGCATGCTTCGGCGCAGTCCTTCAACAATCATTGGGGCGTGCCGCTGACGCTGGCGCGCATGCCCGGCGATTGCGACTATGCGGTGTTCGAGATCGGCATGAACCATCCCGGCGAGATCCGGCCGTTGGTCAAGATGGTCCGGCCGCATGTCGCCATCGTCACGATGATTGCCGCGGCGCATCTCGGCTTCTTTAGAAATCTCGACGAGATCGCCAAGGCCAAGGCCGAGATTTTCGAAGGCATCGAGCCCGGCGGTGCGGCCTTGCTCAACCGCGACGATGCGCGCTGGAAGCTGCTCGACAAGATGGCGCGAGCCGCCGGCGTCGAACATGTCTTTGGCTTCGGCGAGAATGCACGGTCGACCTACAAGCTGACCAAATGCGAGCTGCATGCCGATCATTCCGACATCACCGCCAGGATCGGCGGGCAGGATGTGACGGCGCGCATCGGCGCGCCCGGCCGCCACATGGTACAGAACGTCCTGGCGGTGCTCGGCGCCGCGCATTTGGTTGAAGCCGACATCGGCAAGGTGGCCTTGGCACTGGCCGATCTGTCGGCCGAGCGTGGCCGTGGGAAGCGCCATATGCTTCGCCACCCCAAGGGACCGATCACACTGATCGACGAGAGCTACAACGCCAATCCGGCCTCGATGGCTGCTGCCATGGCGCTGCTCAACGCGACGCCTGTCACGGGCGAGGGCCGGCGCATCGCCGTGCTCGGCGACATGCTCGAGCTCGGCGACCATTCGGCCAAGCTCCATGCAGCCCTTGCCGAGTTGATCGTCGGCACCGGCACAAACACGGTCTTTCTCGGCGGCCCGGAAATGCGGGCGCTGGCAGACATCCTGCCCGACGAGATCAAAACGGAATACCGCGCCGGCGCCGAGGAATTGAAGCCGCTGCTGTTGTCGACGCTGAAGGCCGGCGACGTGGTGATGATCAAATCGTCGAAAGGCATCGGCTTTTCAAAGCTGGTCGAGGCCTTGCTCGGCAAATATCCGGCGGAAGCCGCAGGCACGAAACAGAACTAGTCCGGGGGACGGAATCGTATGTTTACATTGCTCGTCGATTTTGCGGACAAGGTCTCGGTCTTCAATGTCTTCCGCTACATAACTTTCCGCACCGGCGGTGCGCTGATCACCTCGGCGCTGATCGTCTTCATCTTCGGGCCGACCATCATCAATTCGCTTAGGCTGCGGCAAGGCAAGGGCCAGCCGATCCGCGCCGATGGCCCGCAGACGCATTTCAAGAAGGCCGGCACGCCGACGATGGGCGGGCTGATGATCCTGTGCGGCATCGTCGGCTCGTCGCTTCTATGGGCGAACCTCTCCTCGATCTATGTCTGGGTGGTGCTCTTGGTGACGCTGGGCTTCGGTTCGATCGGCTTTTACGACGACTATCTCAAGGTAACCAAGCAGTCGCATCTCGGCTTTTCCGGCAAGGCGCGGCTGGCGTTGGAATTCGTCATCGCCGGCATCGCCGCCTGGGCGATCATGCATAATGGCCAGGCGCCGTTCTCGTCGTCGCTGACCTTCCCCTTCGCCAAGGAATTCATCATCAATCTCGGCTGGTTCTTCGTGCCGTTCTCCTGCTTCGTCATTGTCGGCGCCGGCAATGCGGTGAATTTGACCGATGGCCTCGACGGGCTGGCGATCGTGCCGATCATGATTGCTGCGGCATCCTTTGGCGTCATCGCCTACCTCTCCGGCAATGCGGTGTTCGCCGAATATCTGCAGATCCATTTCGTGCCCGGCACCGGCGAACTGGCTGTCGTGCTTGGCGCCGTCATCGGCGCCGGCCTCGGCTTCCTCTGGTTCAACGCGCCACCGGCGGCGATCTTCATGGGCGACACCGGTTCGCTGGCCATGGGCGGCCTGATCGGTACGGTCGCGGTTGCCACCAAGCACGAGATCGTGCTGGTCATCGTCGGCGGATTGTTTGTCGTGGAAATCCTGTCGGTCATCATTCAGGTCGGCTACTTCAAGATGACCGGCAAGCGCGTGTTCCTGATGGCGCCGATCCATCATCATTTCGAAAAGCTCGGCTGGACCGAAAGCCAGGTGGTGATCCGCTTCTGGATCATCGCCGTCATCCTGGCGCTGGTCGGCCTGTCGACCCTCAAGCTGAGATAGGAACCCGCTTGATCCCCGCCGCATCCTTTTCGGGCAAACGCGTTTCGCTCTTCGGGCTCGGTGGCTCGGGGATCGCCACGGCGCGCGCGCTGATCGAGGGCGGCGCCGACGTGCTCGCCTGGGACGACAATCCCGATAGCGTCGCCAAGGCCGCTGGCCAAAGCATTGCGACCGCCGATCTGCGCGGCGCCGACTGGTCGAAATTCTCGGCCTTCGTGCTCTCGCCCGGCGTGCCGCTGACGCATCCCAAGCCGCACTGGACGGTGGAGTTGGCGCGTGGCTCCGGCGTCGAGGTGATCGGCGATATCGAATTGTTCTGCCGCGAGCGGATTGCGCGCGCGCCTGATGCGCCGTTCATCGCTATCACCGGCACCAACGGCAAGTCGACGACCACGGCGCTGACCGCGCATATCCTCAAATCGGCAGGGCGCGACACGCAGATGGGCGGCAATATCGGCCGGGCCATCATGACGCTCGATCCACCGCAGGCTGACCGGGACTATGTCGTCGAGTGTTCGTCCTACCAGATCGATCTCGCGCCCTCGATCAACCCGACGGCCGGCATCCTGCTCAACCTGACGCCCGACCATCTCGACCGCCACGGCACCATGCAGCACTACGCTTCGATCAAGGAGCGGGTGGTCGCCGGCAGCGAGACAGCCATTGTCGGCGTCGACGATAGCTGGTGCGCGCAGATCGCCGACCGGCTGGAGAGGGCGGGCCGACAGGTGATCCGCATCTCCAAGCGGCTGCCGCTGACCGACGGTTATTTCGCCGATGGCTCCGATCTGATGGAAGCCGTGCATGGCCGTTACAGCCGCGTCGCCTTCCTCGAAGGCATCGGTTCGTTGCGCGGCCAGCACAATGCGCAGAACGCGCTTGCCGCCGTCGCCGCCTGCCTCAGGGTCGGCTTGAGCCTCGGCGAGATCCAGGCGGGACTGGAAAGCTTTCCCGGGTTGGCGCATCGCATGGAGCAGGTCGGCCGCAAGGATCATGTGCTGTTCGTCAACGATTCCAAGGCGACCAATGCCGATGCGGCGGCACCGGCGCTGTCGAGTTTTTCGCGCATTTACTGGATCGCCGGCGGACTGCCCAAGGAAGGCGGCATCGAGCCGCTGCGCGGTTTCTTCCCGCGCGTCGCCAAGGCCTATCTGATCGGCGAGGCGGCGCCCGCATTCTCGGCGACGCTCGGCGAAGCCGTGCCCTATGAAATCTCGGGCACCCTGGCCGCCGCGGTCGACCATGCCGCGAAAGACGCGGCCAAGGATGACAGCGGCGAGGCCGTGGTGCTGCTGTCGCCGGCCTGCGCCAGTTTCGACCAGTTCAAGAATTTCGAAGTTCGCGGCGAAGCCTTCAGGCAAGCTGCGAATGCTATCGAGGGCGTGAAACCCATCGGAGGGGCACGATAATGCAAAGCCGTCTCGACAAAAGCCCGGTTGCAACCTGGTGGTGGACGATCGATCGCTGGTTCCTGGCGGCGTTCCTGTCGCTGATGGGGCTTGGCATCGTCTTGTCCTTTGCGGCAAGCCCGGCGGTGGCCGAACGCATCGGCCTCGACAGTTTCCACTTTGCCACCAGGCAGATCATCTTCACCGTGCCGGCGCTCGGCGTGATGCTGGCAGTGTCCTTCCTGGAATCGCGGCAGATCCGGCGCATGGCGCTGATCATCCTGGGGATCATGCTGGTGCTGATGGTCGCCGTGCTCTATATCGGCGTCGAGGTGAAAGGCGCGCGGCGCTGGGTGTCGTTTGTCGGCATGTCGATCCAGCCGTCGGAATTTCTGAAACCCGCCTTCGTCATCGTCTGCGCCTGGTTGTTCGCCGAACACAAGCGCCAGCCCGACATCCCCGGCAATTTGTTTGCCATGCTGCTGCTGATCCTGGTCATCTCGCTCCTGGTGGCCCAGCCCGATCTCGGCCAGACCATGCTGGTGACCGGCACCTGGGGCGTCATGTTCTTCATGGCCGGCCTGCCCTGGCTATGGATCATCGCGCTTGGCGCCACCGGCGCCGGCGGCCTGTTTGCCGCCTACACTGTGTTCCCGCACGTTGCCGCCCGCATCGACAAATTCCTGACCGGCGAAGGCGACACGTTCCAGGTCGACATGGGCCGCGAGGCGCTGATCAACGGCCACTGGTTCGGCGTCGGGCCGGGCGAGGGCACGGTCAAGCGGGTCATTCCCGACGCGCATGCCGATTTCGTGTTTTCGGTCGCCGGCGAAGAGTTCGGGTTGATCATGTGCTTCTTCATTATGTCGATCTTCGCCTTCATCGTGCTGCGCGGCTTGAGCACGGCATTGAAGGAACATGATGATTTCACCCGCTATGCCGTCGGCGGTCTGGTCACCGTGTTCGGCCTGCAGTCGGTCATCAACATGTGCGTCAACCTGCAGCTGATGCCGGCCAAGGGCATGACGCTGCCTTTCATCTCCTATGGCGGCTCCTCGCAGATCGCCATTGCCATCTCGATGGGCATGGTGCTGGCGCTGACGCGCAAGCGACCGGAAAAGCGCAAGCAGATGGGCTTTGCCCTGTCGCAGCGCGCCCTGCCGGCGGAGTGATATGGCGCGGGGTGTCATCCTTCTCGCGGCTGGCGGAACCGGCGGACATCTGTTTCCGGCCGAGGCGCTGGCGCATGAGCTGATCGAGCGCGGCTGGGGCGTGCATCTGGCGACGGACGACCGCGCCGAGCGCTTTGCCGGCCATTTCCCGGCCGCCGCCATCCATCCGATCCAGTCGGCGACGATGGGCTCGAAAAACCCCGTCGCTCTGCTCGGAGCGTTCTGGAAGATCTGGCGCGGCGTGCGCCAGGCCTCCGCCGTCATCGCCAGGATCAAGCCTGATGCGGTCGTCGGCTTTGGCGGTTATCCGACCTTGCCACCGCTCTATGCGGCGACGCTGCGCAAGCTGCCGACGCTGATCCATGAGCAGAACGCAGTCATGGGCCGCGCCAACCGGGCGCTGTCCGGGCGCGTCGATGCCATTGCCGGCGGCTTCCTGCCGCAAGATGAAAGTGCCACAGGCGCCAAGACGGTGACGACAGGCAATCCGGTCAGGCCGCCAATCCTGGAGGCGGCCAAGACGCCCTACACCGCATCCAAAGGGGCGGATCCGTTCAGGCTCCTGGTGTTCGGCGGCAGCCAGGGCGCGCAGTTCTTTTCCGACGCCATGCCGACGGCGATCGCACTTCTGCCGGAGGCGCAGCGCAAGCGGCTGGTGATCACCCAGCAGGCCCGCGCCGACGACGTGGCGCGGGTGAAGGCCGGCTATGCGGCACTCGGCGTCCATGTCGAGGTCTCGCCCTTCTTCACCGATATGGCACAGCGCTTGGGCGCGGCGCATCTGGTGATCTCGCGCTCCGGCGCCTCGACGGTTTCGGAGATCGCCGTCATCGGCCGGCCGGCGCTGCTGGTGCCTTATCCCTATGCGCTGGATCACGATCAGGCGGCGAACGCAGCCGCCCTTGCCGCGGCGGGCGGCGGCGAGGTGCATCCGCAATCGTCACTGTCGCCGGAGCGCATCGCGGCTCTCATTGGCGGGCTGATGGACACTCCCGAGCGGCTGACGGCCATGGCTGCCGGAGCGAAGTCGGCTGGCCGGCCGAACGCGGCACGGTTGCTCGCTGATCTCACAGAGGCTATTGCGTCCAGAAAAACCGTTTCGGATTTCAGGAAAGGGACGCATTGATGAAGATGCCGCAGACCATCGGCCTTGTGCATTTCATCGGCATTGGCGGGATCGGCATGAGCGGCATCGCCGAGGTTCTGCACAATCTCGGCTACAAGGTGCAGGGTTCGGACCAGGCCGACAGCGCCAATGTCCAGCGGCTGCGCGACAAGGGCATCGAATGCTTTGTCGGCCACAAGGCCGAGAATATCGGCGCGGCCGAAGTGGTGGTCGTCTCCACCGCGATCAAGAAATCCAATCCCGAGCTGAAGGCCGCGCGGGAGAAGTTGCTCCCAATTGTCCGCCGGGCCGAGATGCTGGCCGAACTGATGCGCTTCCGCCAGGCGGTCGCGATCGGTGGCACGCATGGCAAGACCACAACCACGTCGATGGTGGCGACGCTGCTCGATGCCGGCGGGCTCGACCCGACGGTGATCAATGGCGGCATCATCAATGCCTATGGCACCAATGCCCGTATGGGCGATGGCGAGTGGATGGTGGTCGAAGCCGACGAAAGCGACGGCACCTTCCTCAAGCTGCCGGCCGAGATCGCCGTCGTCACCAACATCGATCCCGAGCATCTGGACCATTATGGCAGTTTCGACAAGGTGCGCGAGGCCTTCCGGCAATTCGTCGAGAACGTGCCGTTCTACGGTTTTGGCGTGATGTGCACCGACCATCCGGAAGTACAGGCGCTGGTCAGCCGCATCGAGGACCGCCGCGTCATCACCTATGGCGAGAACGCGCAGGCCGATGTGCGTTTCACCAACCACCGCATGGCCGGTGCCGTCTCGGCATTCGACGTGGTGATCCGCGACCGCAAGACCGGCGGCCAGACGACGATATCGGATCTGCGGCTGCCGATGCCCGGCCGCCACAACGTCTCCAACGCCACCGCCGCAATTGCGGTCGCGCATGAACTCGGCCTGTCGGCCGAAGCGATTAAGAAAGGGCTGTCGTCCTTTGCCGGCGTCAAGCGGCGCTTCACCCACACCGGCTCGTGGAACGGCGTCGACATCTTCGACGATTACGGCCACCACCCGGTCGAGATCACGGCGGTGTTGAAAGCGGCGCGCAGCGCCACCAAGGGCCGCGTCATCGCCATTGCGCAGCCGCACCGCTTCACCCGGCTGCACGATCTGTTCGACGAATTTTCGGTCTGTTTCAACGATGCCGACACGGTGATGGTGGCGCCGGTCTATGCGGCGGGCGAGGAGCCGATCGACGGCGTGACCTCGGAGGCGCTGGTGTCGCGCATCCGCTCCGGGGGCCATCGCGATGCGCGCTACGTCGAAACCCCTGCCGCGATTTCGCCCGTCATCCGCGCGTTGGCGAAACCGGGCGACTTCGTCATCTTCCTGGGCGCCGGCAACATCACCCAATGGGCCTATGCGCTGCCTGGGGAACTCGGCGGTACCGTCTCATGATGCGCGGCCAGGACCTGCTCGACAAACTTGGCGACCGGCTTGCCGGCCTGCGCGGCCGCATCACGCCCAATGCCGAGATGGACAAGATCACCTGGTTCCGCGCCGGCGGTCTGGCGGACGCCCTGTTCCAGCCGGCCGACGAGGAGGATCTGGCTGCCTTCCTGCGCGCCGTGCCGGAGGACATCCCGCTCACCATCGTCGGTGTCGGCTCCAACCTCCTGGTGCGCGACGGCGGCATTCCAGGTTTCGTCATCAGGCTTTCGGCCAAGGGCTTTGGCGAGGCCGAGGTGGTTTCGCCGACCGTCATCAAGGCCGGTGCTGCGACGCCCGACAAGCGCGTCGCGGCCGTCGCTTATGAGGCCGGTATTGGCGGCTTTCATTTCTATCACGGCATTCCCGGCGCAATCGGCGGGGCGCTGAGGATGAATGCCGGCGCCAATGGCGTCGAGACGCGGGAACGTGTCGTCGAGGTTCGGGCGCTCGACCGCAAGGGCAATCTCCACACCCTCAGCAATGAAGACATGGGCTATGCCTATCGTCACTCGGCCGCACCTGCCGGGCTGATCTTCACCTCCGCCGTTTTCGAAGGTGTTCTGGAAGACCAGGAGGCGATCAAGGCGGCTATGGACGCCGTCCAGACGCATCGCGAGACGGTGCAGCCGATCCGCGAGAAGACCGGCGGCTCGACCTTCAAGAATCCGGAAGGCACCTCGGCCTGGAAGGAAATCGACAAGGCCGGCTGCCGCGGGCTGATGATCGGCGGCGCGCAGATGTCGCCGATGCACTGCAACTTCATGATCAACACCGGAACAGCGACCGGATACGACCTCGAATATCTCGGCGAGACGGTGCGCGCCCGCGTGCTTGAAAATTCAGGCATCCGCCTGCAGTGGGAAATCAAGCGGCTCGGCAATTTCCGCCCCGGCCATGCCGTGCAGGAATTCCTCGGACAGCTTCTTTAGCGCAAGCTGAAGTTCATGTGATGCTTGAACTTCAAACGGTCTGAAACAACAGCGCCACCGTTGCTCCAAAGACTCACAACACGCTTTTTCCGGCCGTTTTCGCGGAAAGTGAATCTGTCGGAATCATAAGCACTTGCCAGCGAATCAACTCTCTGATTCTCTGCCTTAAAGCGTTTCCTGATTTGAGTCGTTCGACGCGTCGACCGCGTTTTCCGTCTGGGGGGCTACCTGCCGGGAGACTCGGACTCAATCTGGTCGCTGAATGCGTGGTTGCGGGCCCGCCGTGAGAGGGATGACGGGATATGAAGAACAAGCATGTGGCTGTCCTCCTGGGCGGATTCTCGTCCGAGCGGCCCGTGTCTCTGTCTTCGGGAAAGGCGTGTGCGGATGCGCTTGAGAATGAAGGCTACCAGGTTACCCGCGTCGATGTTGCGCGCGATGTCGGCGCCGTGCTCACCGAACTCAAGCCCGATGTCGTCTTCAACGCACTGCACGGCCCGTTCGGTGAAGACGGCACCATCCAGGGCATCCTCGAATATCTGGCCATTCCCTACACCCATTCGGGCGTGCTCGCCTCGGCGCTCGCCATGAACAAGGAGCAAGCCAAGAAGGTCGCCAAGGCTGCCGGCATCGCGGTGGCGGAATCGAAGGTTGCCAGCCGCTTTGCCATCCAGAACAAGCATCCGATGAAGCCGCCCTACGTGGTCAAGCCGGTCAATGAAGGCTCAAGCTTCGGCGTCGTCATCGTGCATGAAGGGCAGTCGCATCCGCCGCAGGTCATCGGCTCGTCCGAATGGAAATATGGCGAGACCGTCATGGTCGAGCGCTACATCCATGGGCGCGAGTTGACCTGCGCCGTCATGGGCGACGTGGCGCTCGGCGTCTGCGAGATCATTCCGACCGGCCATTCCTTCTACGACTATGATTCAAAATACGTCGCCGGCGGATCAAAACACGAAATCCCTGCTAAAATTTCATCAAATATTTACCAAAAAATACAGACACTGGCGCTCAAGGCACATCTGGCTATCGGCTGCCGGGGCGTTTCCCGATCGGACTTCCGCTATGACGACCGTCACTCCGAAAACGGCGAGATTGTCTGGCTCGAGATCAACACTCAGCCGGGCATGACGCCGACGTCTTTGGTGCCTGAAATCGCCGCCCAGGCCGGGCACTCGTTTGGCGAATTGTTGAGTTGGATGGTGGAGGACGCTTCGTGTCTGCGTTGAAATGGGGACAGGACAAGGGCAGGGGCGGCGCCGGGCCGGCGCTGTTCGGCATGCCGTTGTCGTTCGACCATTTCGTGCTGCCGCGCGTGCTGCGCCGGCCGGTGCGCGTGCTGGCGCGCCTGGGCGGCGGCGACTTCGTCGCGCCGCGCTTTTCCGCGGCCATCCTGTCGGCTTCGCTCATTGCATCAAGCAGCCTCTATGGCGCCATTCTCGGCGGTCATGCCGACGACATCGTCCAGAGCATCACCGCCCGGACCGGCTTTGCCGTCGACCAGATCAAGGTGGTCGGCAACCGCCAGACTTCGGAGATCGACATACTGGACCGGCTCGAGCTCGACGGCTGGACGTCACTGATCGGCTTCGATGCCGAGGCCGCGCGTGAACGTATTGATACCTTGCCCTGGGTCGAAGTGGCGGCGGTGCGCAAGGTCTATCCACATACGCTGGAAGTGCGTGTCGAGGAGCGCGAGCCCTTCGCGCTCTGGCAGCAGGGCGCGGAGCTTTCGGTCATCGAACGCTCCGGCGCGGTGATCGCGCCGTTCTCCGGCGGCAAGCAGGCGCTGCTGCCGCTGATCATCGGCACCGGCGCACCGGCCAAGGCGCCCGACTTCGTGGCCAAGATCAAGAAATTTCCCGAGCTCGCGGCTCGGGTCAAAGGCTATATCCGCATCGGCGAACGGCGTTGGGACCTGAAGCTGGAAAACGGCATCACGATCAAGCTGCCCGAGGATGGCGAGGATCAGGCGATTGCCGACCTGGTTCGGATGGACCACGATAACGGGCTTCTGACGCGGGACATCGCCGCCGTCGACATGCGCATCTCCGATCGCCTGGTGGTGCAGCTGACGCCGGAAGCGGCGACGCAGCGCCAGGCCGCGCTCAATGAAAAGCCGCAAAATCTGAAGCGCAAGTCGGGGACGAAGATATGAGCTGGCTTGGCGGCAACAGCGATGCCTCTTCGCGGCGTTCCGGCACGCTCACCGTGCTGGATGTCGGCTCGAGCAAGGTTTGCTGCGTGGTGGCGAAACTGAAGCCGCGCGAGGACGGCAAGCTGTTGCGCGGCCGCTCGCACCGCATCCAGGTGATCGGCATCGGCCACCAGAAATCGCAAGGCGTGAAGTCGGGCGTGGTCGTCGATCTCGACCGCGCGGAGCACGCCATTCGCCTGTCCGTCGACGCCGCCGAACGCATGGCGGGACTGACCGTGGATTCGCTGATCGTCAACATGACGGCCGGCCGGCTGAAGAGCGAAACCTATTCGGCCACCATCAATCTCGGTGGCCATCAGGCCGACGAAGCCGACATCAAGCGCGTGCTTGCCGCCGGCGCCAAGCAGGCGCTCAAGGCCGAACGCGACGTGATCCATTCGCTGCCCGTCGGCTTTTCGCTGGACGCCGAGCGCGGCGTGCGCGATCCGCGCGGCATGGTCGGCGACCAACTCGGCGTCGATATGCATGTGCTGACGGGCGATGCCGCGCCGCTGCGCAATCTGGAGCTCTGCATCAACCGCTCGCATCTTTCGGTCGAGCGCATGGTGGCGACGCCCTATGCCAGCGGGCTTGCGGCCCTGGTCGACGACGAACTGGAAATGGGTGCGGCCTGCATCGACATGGGCGGCGGCACGACGACCATCTCGGTGTTTTCGGAAGGCAAATTCGTCCACGCCGATGCCATTGCCATCGGCGGCAATCATGTGACGCTCGATATGGCCAAGGGCCTGTCGACCTCGCTCGACGCCGCGGAGCGGCTGAAGGTGATGCATGGTTCGGCGCTGCCTGGCAGTGCCGACGATCGCGACCTGGTCTCGATCCAGCCGATCGGCGAAGACGGCGAGATGCCGCTGCAGATCCCGCGCTCGGTGATGACGCGCGTCATCCGCGCCCGCATCGACGAGACGCTGGAACTGTTGCGCGACCGGCTGAACAAGTCGGGCTACGGCAATGCCGTGGGAAAACGCGTCGTGCTGACCGGCGGCGCCAGCCAGCTTGCGGGTCTCCCCGAGGCGGCGCGCCGCATTCTGGGACGCAATGTGCGCATCGGACGCCCGCTCGGCGTGGCGGGCCTGCCGGAAGCTGCCAAGGGGCCGGCTTTCTCGACGGCGGTCGGGCTGCTGATCTATCCGCAGATGGCGAGGTTCGAGAGCCATCCGGCGAAAGGAATTTCCGGTCTCAGGATGACCGGGACGGGCGGAAAACTGCATCGCATGAGTCAGTGGTTGAGAGACAGTTTCTAATTGACGGGGACAGCCCCATAGGCGGCCGCGGCGGCGAAGCGGCGGGAAAGGCAAAGGACGGAGACAATGACGATCAATCTGCAAAAGCCGGACATCACCGAGCTCAAGCCGCGGATCACCGTATTCGGTGTCGGCGGCGGCGGCGGCAATGCCGTCAACAACATGATCACCGCGGGCTTGCGCGGTGTCGAGTTCGTCGTGGCCAACACCGATGCACAGGCGCTGACCATGTCGAAGGCCGAGCGGCTGATCCAGCTCGGCGCGCATGTCACCGAGGGGCTCGGCGCCGGCTCGCAGCCTGAAGTGGGCCGTGCGGCGGCGGAAGAGTGCATCGATGAGATCATCGATCATCTCTCCAACACCCATATGTGCTTCGTCACCGCCGGTATGGGTGGCGGCACCGGAACCGGTGCGGCTCCCGTGGTTGCCCGCGCGGCGCGCGAACGGGGTATCCTCACCGTCGGCGTCGTCACCAAGCCGTTCCATTTCGAAGGCCAGCGCCGCATGAAGACGGCGGATCTCGGCATCGAGGAGCTGCAGAAATGTGTCGATACCCTGATCGTCATCCCCAACCAGAACCTGTTCCGGCTGGCCAATGACAAGACCACCTTTGCCGACGCCTTCGCCATGGCCGACCAGGTGCTCTACTCCGGTGTTGCCTGCATCACCGACCTGATGGTCAAGGAAGGTCTGATCAATCTCGACTTCGCCGACGTGCGTTCGGTGATGCGCGAAATGGGCAAGGCGATGATGGGCACCGGCGAAGCTTCGGGCGAGGGCCGCGCGATGGCCGCCGCCGAGGCGGCGATCGCCAATCCGTTGCTCGACGAGACCTCGATGAGGGGCGCCAAGGGCCTGCTGATCTCGATCACCGGCGGCCGCGACCTAACCCTGTTCGAAGTCGACGAGGCCGCGACCCGCATCCGCGAGGAAGTCGATCAGGACGCCAACATCATCCTCGGCGCCACCTTCGACGAGGAACTCGAAGGCGTCATCCGCGTCTCGGTGGTCGCCACCGGCATCGACAAATCGGCAGCTGAAATTGCCGCGGCGCCGATCTCGATCCGGGCCGTGCCGCCGCAGCAGAAGCCGGTCAGCCGCCCAGCGGCTCCGGGGGCGGAAGGCCGTCCGGCACCGGTCCAGCAGCAGACCTATGAGCAGCGCGCGGCCGATCCGGTGGCCGAGGCGATCCAGCTTGCCGAGGCCAATGCGGCGGCAATGGCTCGTCCGGCGCCGATGGCCCAGGCGGAAGATTTCCGCCCGCAGAGCAAGATCTTCCAGGCCCCGCCTGCCCAGCCGCAGCCTGTCGTGCAGCAGGTGATGCAACCGGCGCCGATGCGGGAAATGCCGCAGCCGGTGGCTGCCGCACCGCAGCGCATGCCGCGGGTGGAGGATTTTCCGCCTGTGGTGCGGGCCGAGGTGGAAGCCAAGGGCCGTCCGGCCGACCATGAAAACAGCGGGCCGATGGGGCTGCTCAAGCGGCTGACCAACGGGCTGACGCGCCGCGAAGAAGAGCCGGCCCGGTTGCAGCCGGCACAGCCGCGCGAACCGAAACTGCGCCAGGCGGCGCCGGAAATGCGCCGCCTTGCCAGCCAGGATCCGCAGCTTTACGCGCCGCGCCGCGGCCAGCTCGACGATCAGGGCCGGTTGACGCCGCAGACCAGGTCGACCCAGGAAGACGACCAGCTGGAGATACCGGCTTTCCTGCGCCGCCAGGCCAACTGAGCCGTTAACGGTATGTAACACTTGTTAACAGGCAGACGAGAGATTGTCTGCCTGTTGACGTTTAAAGGGGTTTAATAACAAGGCGTTACGATGTGACGCTCAAGGTCTGTCGCGGTTACACAGAGTAAGAAACCGTGATTTGGAGTCTCCCTGACAGACCATTATCTTTGCCGCAGCACTTTCGGTGTGCTGGGATTCGGGGAAGTGGCCCTGCCTGCCGATAAAAAAAGAGCCGCGCCTTTTGGGTTAAAGCGGACTTAGGCGTTTGGGCTATGGGGTTTGTCTTGCAAGACTATCAGACGACACTGAAATCGCGTGCAACGCTGACCGGTACCGGCGTTCACAGCGGCAAACCGGTCACCGTCAATTTCCTCCCTGCGGACGCCGACACCGGCGTGCTCTTCCACCTTTCGAACGGAAGCGAGAGCCGCGAGTTCCGCGCGCTGGTTGCTGAAGTCGGCGCGACCGATCTCTGCACCATGCTCGGCGATCCGGCAGGCGAGCATATCGCCACCGTCGAACATCTGATGGCGACGCTTTTCGGGCTCGGCATCGACAACATCGTCATCGAGATCGACGGTCATGAGGTTCCGATCCTCGATGGCAGTGCGGTGGCGTTCGTGGAAGCCATCGACCAGGCCGGCATCGAGACGCTGGCGGTCAAGCGCCGCTACATCAGGGTGGTCAAGCCCGTCCGCATCGAGAATGGCGCGTCCTGGGCCGAGTTCAGGCCCTATAGCGGCACGCGCTTCGAGGTCGAGATCGATTTCGAAAGCCCGGCGATCGGCCGCCAGCTATTCGCCTCCGACATCAACCCCGACATCTTTCGCCAGGATATCGCGCGCGCCCGCACCTTCGGCTTCATGAAGGATGTCGAGCGGCTGTGGGCGGCCGGCTATGCGCTGGGCTCCTCGCTGGAGAACTCGCTGGTGATCGGCGACGACAACCGGGTGATCAACATGGGCGGCCTGCGCTACCCCAATGAGTTCGCTCGTCACAAGACGATGGACGCGATGGGCGATCTGGCGCTGGCCGGCGCCCGTTTCATCGGTTGCTTCCGCTCCTATCGCGGCGGTCACCGGATGAATGCGGCTGCTTTGCGGCGGCTTCTGTCCGACCGTTCGGCCTTCGAGGTCGTCGAGACCACGCGCCGCGAGCGCGGCCGCACCGCCGAGATGAGCGCCGTCACCGGCCCTGTCTTTGCGCCCTGGGTGATCTGATTCTTAACGATTTTCTGGCTTTCTGAACGCTGGCCGGTGTTGCACGAAAGCATCACCGGCCTGTGAAAGTGCGTAGCATTCGGGGCAACACCAAGCCGCCACAAAAATGTGCGATTGGCTAGACATAGCGTTGCTGGGCAAGGCAGTTATGGTTTATGGCTGCTGCCGTCTGTTAGGCGCATGTCGCTCAAAAGTGGGGATCAGTTTTGAGGGAACGCCATGCGAAAGGCATTGAACTAACGCCGAAAGGGCGCAATCCAATCATGTTCTTCAAGCGAGTTGGTCAATCGAAAGCGCCGTATCGGGCTGTTTTCCTGGCGCTTTCGGTGGTTGTGCCATCGCTCTTCCTCTCGGCCTGCATGTCGTCCGAGAAAGACGTCGACCTGTCGACCTATGTCGACCAGACCGAACCGGCCGACGTCCTTTACAATCAAGGCCTTGCCAATCTCAATGCCGGCCGCCTGGATGAGGCGAGCAAGAAGTTCGACGCCGTCGACCGCCAGCACCCCTATTCGGAATTCGCCCGCAAATCGATGGTGATGGGCGCCTTCGCCGACTATCGCGCCGGCCGTTATGACGAAGCGATCGGCTCGGCCAAGCGCTATCTCACGCTTTATCCGTCGACCGACGACGCGGCTTACGCCCAGTATATTATCGGGCTGAGCTACTACAAGCAGATCAAGGACGTCACCCAGGATCAGAAGGAAGCACGCCAGACCGTGCAGACGATGCAGGATCTGGTGACGCGCTGGCCGACGTCGGAATATGTCGACGACGCCAAGGAAAAGATCCGTTTCGCCAACGACCAGCTGGCCGGCAAAGAGATGCAGATCGGCCGCTATTATCTCGAGCGGCGCGAATACATTGCTGCCGTCAAGCGCTTCCGCAACGTGGTCGAGAACTATTCCAACACCCGCCATGTCGAAGAGGCGCTGGCGCGTCTGGCCGAAAGCTATTACGCCATGGGCTTGACCTCGGAAGCGCAAACCGCCGCTGCGGTGCTCGGCACCAATTATCCCGACAGCCAATGGTACAAGGATACCTACAAGCTGTTGCAGAGCAACGGGCTTGAGCCGCGCGAGAATGCCGGATCGTGGATATCCAAGGCCGGCAAGCTGATCACCGGCGCCTGACTCCCGAGCATCGACTGAGGCGGAACGCGCTTTTCGGATTGATCCGACGCTCAAACAAAAAGATAGTGCGGCGCTGCGACTCCATCGGTCGGATGCCGCTTCACAGCGGTTCAGCGGTTTGATTGAGGCGCTGAACCGTCCTAACTTTTTGTTCTACGCAATTCCGGACGGAAAACCGCTACGCACTTTTCCTGGAATTGCTTGAGGTCCGGCTTCTGATGCTTTCCAGACTGTCGATCCGCGATATCGTCCTGATCGAGAAGCTGGATATCGACTTCCAGCCCGGCCTTTCCGTGCTGACCGGTGAAACCGGCGCCGGCAAATCCATCCTGCTCGACGCGCTGTCGCTGGCGCTTGGCGCGCGCGGCGACGCCTCGCTGGTGCGCCACGGCGCGGCACAGGGCCAGGTCATTGCCGTCTTCGATGTGCCGCGCAACCACCCGGTGCGCGCGCTGCTGGCCGAAAACGCCATCGAGGATGACGGCGACATCATCCTGCGCCGGCTGCAGACCGCGGATGGCCGCACCCGTGTCTTCGTCAACGACCAGCCGTCCAGCGTCACCCTGATGCGCGACATCGGCCACGCGCTGGTCGAGATCCACGGCCAGCATGACGAGCGCGCTCTGGTCGATCCCGGCGCGCATCGCGAATTGCTGGACAGTTTTGGCGGCCATCTGGGCGCTGCCCGCGCGACCGGCGAGGCGTGGCGCTATTGGCGCGGCGCCGAGCAGGAGTTCGTCAGGCACCGCGCCAAGGTCGAGGCGGCGGCGCGCGAGGCCGATTATCTCAGGGCCTCGGTGGCGGAACTGGCAAAGCTCGATCCGCAGCCCGGCGAAGAGACGCAACTGGCCGAATTGCGCGCCACGATGATGCGGGCCGAAAAGATCGCCTCGGAAATACACGATGCGCAGGATGTGCTGTCAGGCCCGTCCTCGCCACTGCCGCAACTGGCCAGTTTGCTCAGGCGCCTGCAGCGCAAGGCCAGCGAAGCGCCGGGCCTGCTCGAGGATGTGGTGAAGTCGCTGGATGAGGCGATGCTGTCGCTGGATGCCGCGCAATCGGGCGTCGAGGCGGCATTGCGCGCCACCGAATACGACCCGCAGCGGCTGGAGAAGGCGGAGGAGCGGCTGTTTTCGCTGCGTGCGGCGTCACGCAAGCACAGTGTGGCCGTCGACGATCTGGCGCAACTGCGCGACACCATGTCCGCCGATCTCGCCGATCTCGATGCCGGCGAGGGGCGCCTGCATCTCTTGGAAAAGCAGGCCTCAGCGGCGCGCGAAGCCTACGATATTTCCGCAGCCCAGCTCTCCGCGCTTCGCCACGCCGCGGCGGTCGGTCTGACCAAGGCTGTGATGGCCGAACTGCCGGCGCTGAAGCTCGAACGGGCCGAGTTCATCGTTGAACTGGCCAGCGATGGCGAGAACCGCATGGAAGAAGGCATCGACCAGGTCGAGTTCTGGGTGCGCACCAATCCCGGCACCAGGCCTGGGCCGATGATGAAGGTCGCCTCCGGCGGCGAGCTGTCGCGCTTCCTGCTGGCGCTCAAGGTGGCGCTGGCCGACCGTGGCTCGGCGCCGACATTGGTCTTCGACGAGATCGACACCGGCGTCGGCGGCGCCGTGGCCGATGCGATCGGCCAAAGGCTGGCCAGGCTGTCGAAGCGCGTGCAGGTGCTGTCGGTCACGCATGCTCCGCAAGTGGCGGCACGTGCTGCGACGCATTTCCTGATCTCCAAATCCGGCGGCTCGGACAAGGTCGCCACCGGCATCGCCGAAATGGACCGGGCGGCGCGCCAGGAAGAGATCGCGCGCATGTTGGCCGGCGCTATCATCACCGACGAGGCGCGCGCAGCCGCGGAACGGCTGCTGCGCGAGAATATTGCTGCAGCGTAGTCGTCGCAAGGCTTTCGGGCTGAGTCAGGATATGGCTCCATCCCGCTGTTCAGGAATGCTTTTTCCGAAATCCTGATTTATGGTGTCGCGCCACTGTCCAGGGACCGCTGCATGTCTGAAAAACCAGTCGAATCGTTGAGCGAAAGCGAAGCCGCGGATGAGCTCCAGCGGCTGGCCGAGGAGATCGCCGGTCATGACAGGCGCTATCATGCCGAGGACGCGCCGACGATTACGGACGCGGAATATGACGCGCTGCGGCGGCGCAATCTTGCCATCGAGGAGCGCTTTCCCGGTCTGGTGCGCGAGGATTCGCCCTCGCTGCGGGTCGGCGCCGCGCCGGCGGAAGGCTTTGCCAAGGTGCGCCATGCGGTGCCGATGCTCAGCCTCGCCAAGGCCTATACAGACGAGGACGTCACCGATTTCATCGAGCGTGGCCGGCGCTTCTTCGACCGCGACAAGGATCTCGACATCGCGTTTACGGCCGAGCCGAAGATCGACGGGCTGTCGGCGTCGCTGCGCTATGAACGCGGTGTGTTCGTGCAGGGTGCTACGCGCGGCGACGGCGCTGTCGGCGAGGACATCACCGCCAATCTCAGGACCATCGCCGACATCCCCGCCAAGCTGAAAGGATCGGGCTGGCCCGAGACCATCGAGATCCGCGGCGAAGTCTACATGACCTATGCGGAATTCGAGGCACTGAAGGCCCGCTCGGCGGCGGTGGGGGGCCAGGACTATGTCAATCCGCGCAACACGGCAGCGGGCTCACTGCGACAGAAGGATGCGTCCGTCACCGCCAGCCGCAATCTTAAATTTTTTGCCTATGCCTGGGGCTACACGACAGCGGATCCGGCGCCGACCCAATATGATTCGGTGCAGAAATTCGCCGAATGGGGGTTCAAGGTCAGCCCATTGATGGTGCGGGCGAAGTCGGTCGAGGAGCTGATCGCGCACTACCACAAGATCGAGGAGCTGCGTTCGTCGCTCGGCTACGACATCGACGGTGTCGTCTACAAGGTCGACCAGCTGGAATTGCAGCGTCGCTGGGGCTTTGTCACCGGCGAGCCGCGCTGGGCCGTTGCGCACAAGTTCCCGGCCGAACAGGCGATGACGACGGTGCAGAAGATCGATATCCAGGTCGGTCGTACCGGTACGCTGGCGCCGGTGGCGCGGCTGGCGCCCGTCACGGTCGGCGGCGTGGTGGTCGAAAACGTCACGCTGCACAATGAGGACTACATCAAGGGCTTCGACAGCAACGGCCTGCCGATTCGCGACGGCATCGATGTCCGCATCGGTGACACGGTTGTCATACAACGGGCGGGCGATGTCATTCCGCAGATCGTCAGCGTCGTCGTCGACAAGCGGCCGGCTGATGCGGTGCCTTATGAATTCCCGCACATTTGTCCGGTCTGCGGCTCGCCGGCGACGCGCGAAATCAACGAGAAGACCGGCAAGGAGGATTCGCGCCGGCGCTGCACCGGCGAGCTGATCTGCGCCGCGCAGGCTGTGGAGCGGCTGCGTCATTTCGCGTCGCGCGGCGCGCTCGACATCGAGGGGCTGGGCGCCGAGAATATCGACCTGTTCTTCAATTCGGGACTGGTCAAGACCGCCGCCGATATCTTCACCCTCAGGGATCGCCGCCCGGCCGTCACCAGGGCGCTGGCCGAGCGGCGCGAGGAGCAGGCGCGGCTGCGCGAGGCGGCATCGGGCAAGGCGCGCAAGAATGTGCGCGGTGTCGAGGACCGCAATTATGAAGGTCTCGACAAGCTGTTCGCGGCCATCGATTCGCGCCGCCAGCCGGAGCTCGACCGCTTCATCTTCGCACTCGGCATCCGCCATATCGGCGAAACGACGGCGGCCGTGCTTGCGCGGACGTTTTCGACCATCGAGGAGCTGATCCGCGTCGGCAAGGAAACGGCGGCGGCTGAGGATCCGCACAGCGTCTTCCCCTCCATCAACGGCATTGGCGATACAGTGATCGATGCGTTGCGCGATTTCTTCGGCAATGAACGCAATGACGACGTGCTCGACAGACTGCTCGAACAGGTCAAGCCGAAGCCGTATGTCGTCACCGTGTCGACCGACAGCGAGGTTGCCGGCAAGACCATCGTCTTCACCGGCACGCTGGAAAAGATGACACGCTCCGAAGCCAAGGCGATGGCCGAACGGCTCGGCGCCAAGGTGGCGGGTTCGGTGTCGGCGAAGACCGATCTGCTGGTGGCCGGGCCGGGTGCCGGCTCCAAACTGAAGCAGGCCAGTGAACTCGGCGTCGAAGTCATCGACGAGGACACCTGGCTGCAACGGGTCGGCAAGGCGTGATGGCCGGTTCGTTCAAAGGGTTCGGGCAAAAAGCCATCCCGTTCCTCAAGGCGCTCGACTTCCACCAGAGCCGCGAATGGTTCCAGGAAAACCGCGCGCTTTACGACAGCGAGTTGCATGAGCCGTTCTGCGATCTGGTCGAGACGCTGACGGAGCGCTTCGCGGCGGCGGGTCTGGGCTTGCGCGGAGACCGCAAGAAGTCACTGTTTCGCATCAACCGCGACGTGCGCTTCGCCAAGGACAAGCGGCCCTACAACCAGCATTTGTCGGCCATGCTGTCGCCGGATGGCACCAAGATGGAGCAGGGCGTGTTCTTCGTCTATGTCGGGATCGACCGCTGCTTTGCCGACGTTGCCTGGTGGAACCCGGAGCCGCCCCTGCTGCTGGCGATGCGCAAGGCGATTATCGCCCGGCCAGCCGAGTTCCGAAAACTGCTTTCAACGCTGAAGAAAAACGGCTTCGAACTCGAAACCGAGGGTCGGTTGAAGCGCACGCCGCGCGGATTCGAGCAGGTCAACGAACCCGATCTTGTCGACGCCATCCGCAACCGGCACTTCTATGTCCAGCACATGATCGATCCGGCCGGCATCCACGCGCCAGCGCTGGTCGACGAGCTTGTCGATTTCACATTGCGCGCCAAGCCGTTGCTCGACTGGGGCAGGGCGATCCAGGGCACGGCACCGCGGAGCTAAATCAGCCCGGCGCACTGCACGGCTACATCCGCATCAAAAGACCGCCGTCGACTGCCAGTTCGATGCCGGTGATGTAGCTTGCCGCATCGGAAAGCAGGAATAGCGCGGCATTGGCCATGTCCTGCGGCGTGCCGATGCGGCCGAGCGGCGCATAATTGGCAACGGCCGCGCGTTTCTCCTCGGTGTCCCAGCGCGCCTGCAGCGGCGTCAACGCCATTCCCGGGCAGATCGAATTGGAGCGGATGCCATCGCCCGCCAACTGCATGGCGAGCGACTTCGACAGCGCACAGACGCCGGCCTTCGATGCCTGGTAGGCATCCTGCGGGGTCGGATCGCCGCGATACCACTGGATGGTGGAGAAGTGCACCATGGCGCCGCCGCGTCCGCCGGCCCGCATATGCGGAACCACCGCCCGCGCGGTGTGGACGAAGGATTTCAGATTGATGTTGAAGACCTGATCCCAGACATCGAGGTCCATCTCGAGGGCCGATTTGTCGCGACCGAACCAGAGCACGCCTGCGACATTGGCGAGATAATCGATGCCGCCGCGCTCGCGGCCCGCGGCATTGATGGTCTGCTCGACGAAGGCGGCGTCGGTGAGGTCGCCCTGGGCAAAGGTGAGCCGGTCGTCATAGGCGGCAAGCGACGCCGGACGCGGCTTGACGTCGATGGCGGTGACCGAGGCGCCGGCATCGAGCAGCGCCAGCGAGATCGCCTCGCCCATACCGCCACCGGCGCCGGTGACGACCGCGTGCCTGCCGGTGAAGTCATAAGCGATCATCCGAACCCCCTCATTTGTTTTTACAACATCAGTTTCGCTGATTTGTTGGCTCAAGCGAATTCGTCTGACTTTTCAAACGCCGGCTCCTACATAGCAGCGCGAGATGGGAATGTGACATGTCGGCAGAGACCTTAAGCGAAAATTCCGTGGCCAGCGACTTCTGGGACGGCGTGCGGCTGTCGATGCCGGTGGTTGTCGCCGCGGCGCCATTTGGGCTGCTGTTCGGCGCCATCGCCGTCGACAACGGCTTTTCCGTTCTCGAAGCTTTCTTGATGAGCGCGCTGATCTTCGGCGGCGCCAGCCAGATGGTCGGCATCGAATTGTTCGGCCAGCATGTCGCGCCATGGCTGATCGTGCTGTCGATCTTCGCCGTAAACTTCCGTCACGTGCTTTACTCCGCCAGCATCGGCCGGCGAATCGCGCACTGGCCGGTTATCAGCCAAGCGCTGGGCTATTTCGTGCTCACCGATCCGCAATTCGCGGTGGCCGAGCGTAAGGCCGAAGCCGGCGAGACCGTTGGCTTTGCCTGGTACATGGGGCTTGGCCTGCCGGTCTATGTGTTCTGGGGGATCGAGAGCGCGCTGGGCGCGGTGTTCGGCAAGCTGATCCCGGACACGCATGCGCTCGGCATCGACTTCCTGCTGCCGATCTATTTCCTCGGGCTGGTCATGGGCTTTCGCAACCGGCCACTGTGGCTGCCGGTGGTGATCGCCAGCGCCGCGGCGTCGATCATTGCCTACAAAACTGTGGGATCGCCATGGCACGTCTCCATCGGCGCCATTGCAGGCGTGCTTCTGGCCGTCATCCTGCCGCCGCACCATAGCGGTGTGGAGGCAAAACGATGAGCGCGACCTTGTGGATCATCATTGCCGGCGCGATCGCCACCTATCTCACCCGCGTCGGCGGCCATCTGGTGATCTCGCGCTTCGACCACATCCATCCACGCGTCGAGGCGGGTTTGAATGCCGTGCCGGCCGCAGTGTTGACGACGCTGGTGGCGCCCGCCGCACTTAGCGCCGGACCGGCGGAATGGGCGGCGCTGGTCGTCGCCGCTGTGGTCTCGCTGCGCGGCGGCCTGATGGCGATGTTTCTGGCCGGGGCGGTGGTGCTGGTCCTCGCGCGGCAGTTTGTGGCATAGGGCGCCTGCGCGCGGAACAGTTTCGAACTGTCGGCGCCGCCGCTCATTGCCCTGGCGGGCGTTCGTCACTCGAAAAGCCAAGCAATTGGCTTTTCGTCCGCTTCGCGGACCGCTCCTCACCTCCCCGTATAGTGACGGGGAGAAAGAAGCTCATTTCAGATCTTGGCGTCGTGCGGCAGCGGCGCTGTTGCCTTCTCCAGCCAGGCCAGCGTCTCGCCGTCGAGCATCGGGCCGATCTCGGCCAGCACCCAGGCATGGTAAGTATCCAGCCAGTGCAACTCCTCGCGCGTCAGCAGGTCGGTGCGGATCAGCCTGATATCGATCGGCGCCAGTGTCAGCGTCTCGAAACCGTGCATGGCGATGTCGCCGCCCTCCACCTGTTCAGCCGGTGTCACCAGGATCAGGTTCTCGATGCGGATGCCGTAGGAGCCTTCCTTGTAATAGCCGGGCTCGTTGGAGAGCATCATGCCGGCCAGCAGCTTTTCGGTGCCGGTGCGGGCGATGCGCTGCGGCCCTTCATGCACGGCCAGATACGAGCCGACACCATGGCCGGTGCCATGGGCAAAGTCGCAGCCATGCTTCCACAGCGCCATGCGCGCCACCGCGTCGATTTCCGAGCCGCGCGTGCCGGCGGGAAAGCGCAGCGTCGAAATGCCGATCATGCCCTTCAACACCAGCGTGAAGCGCTCGCGCATCTCCTCGGTCGGCTGGCCGATCGGCACGGTGCGGGTGATGTCGGTGGTGCCATCCTGATACTGGGCACCGGAATCGAGCAGGAACAGCTCGCCCTTTGCCAGCTTGCGATTGGTGGCGCGCGAGACGCGGTAGTGCATGATGGCGCCGTTCGGCCCGGCGCCGGAAATGGTGTCGAAGGAGACATCGCGCAGCGGCATCTGCGTTTCCTCGCCGGTCTGCCGGCGCGTTTCCTCCAGCTTGGTGACAACGGTTATTTCGTCGAGCGTGCCCGGCTCCTGCCGTTCCAGCCAGCACAGCAGTTTCGCCACCGCCGCGCCGTCCCGGCGGTGCGCGGCGCGGCTGCCGGCGATTTCCGCCTGGTTCTTGGTGGCGCGCGGAATGCGGGCGGGATCGGCCGCTGAAACAAATGCGCCGCCATTGTCCTCGACCAGCATTTTGAGCTTTTCCGCCGCCAGCACCGGATCGAGCCCGATCTTGGCGCCGCCCTTGGCAAGGGCTGCGACCGCCGCCTCGAATTCGCCGGGCTCGTGCAGATCGGCGAGTTGGGTGAGATAGGCGGCGACCGTGCGCGAAAACTTGCGGCTGTCCATGAACAGCTGATGCTTGCCGTCGGCGGCGAGGATCGCAAAGCCGAGCGCCAGCGGCGTGTGCGGCACGTCACCGCCACGGATGTTGAAGGCCCAGGCGATCGAGGAGGGGTCGGTGAGCACGGCGTGCGTCGCGCCCTCCTTGCCGATTGCCGCCGCCAGCCGCGCCAGCTTGTCCTTGGCGAGTTCCCCGGCAAAGCCGATCGGGTGGATTTCGACCGGCGCCACGGGCGGCGCCGGCTGATCCTTCCAGATGATGTCGATCGGGTTCCTGTCGAGCGGCACCAGCGTCGCGCCGGATTGCTCGGCCGAGGTTTTCAGCGCCTTGACCTCAGCGATCGTGTGCAGCCACGGGTCGAAGCCAAGCCTGGCGCCCTTGCCGAGATTGTCCTTGATCCAGGAGGCCGGCGGGTTGTCGACGAGACTCTCGATCGCAAAAATGTCGAGATCGACCTCGTGGCGCACTTGCAAGGTATAGCGGCCATCGACGAACATGAAGGCGCGGTCACGCTGCACAAGTGCTACGCCGGCCGAGCCGCTGAATCCGGTCAACCATTTCAGCCGCGCCGAGCGATCGGCGACATACTCGCCCTGGTGCTCGTCGGCGCGCGGCACCAGGAAACCGTCGAGGCCATTATCCGCCAGCCATCGCCGCAGCAACGTCACGCGCGGCTTGCCGACGCTGGGGTCGCCTGCGGAATCGAAGGTCTGGAACATGGTATGCCTCCTGTATCGGGCGCGACCGTAGCGCATGACCCGGAAAACCGGAATCGATTTTCGCCAATCGCAACAGGCTCGGATGGTCCAAAGCGCGTTGCGTCTCAGTGCTTCAGGTGGATCGTCACCCAGCCTTCGCGATGCAAGGTCCTGACATGCCGGAAATTCTGGCCGACATAGGCCGAGATCACCGCATTGCATTGGCGCTCGAGGATGCCGGACAACACGATCGAGCCGCCGAGGCTGATGTGCCTGGCCATCTCAGGCGCCAGCCGCATCAGCGGCCGCGCCAATATGTTGGCGACGATGAGGTCGAAAGGCGCGCGCTTGCCGAAGATCGGGTGGTGGAAACCGGGCGCCGTCACCGTTTCGACCAGCGCCTTGACGTGGTTGAGGCGGGCATTGGCGGCGGCGACCCTGACGGCGATCGGATCGATGTCGGTCGCCAGCACCGGAATATGCGCCAGTTTGGCGACGGCGATCGCCAGCACCGCGCTGCCGGTGCCGAGGTCGAGGGCATTCCTGGGACGTTCGCGGCGCACGACCCGCTCCAGCATTTCGAGGCAGCCGGCCGTGGTGCCGTGATGGCCGGTGCCGAAGGCAAGGCCGGCCTCGATCTCGATGGCCAGTTCGCCGCTGTGGCGCTTCCTGCGGTCATGCGCGCCATGGACGACGAAACGTCCAGCGCGCACCGGCTTCAGTCCCTCCAGCGAGCGCGCCACCCAGTCGATGTCGGGCAAAACCTCGCGCTCGATCGGCTTCGACAGGGACAGTCCGGCAAGGCTGTCCCTTAGCCGCGCCTCAACCGCGTCGACATTGCCGTCGGTGTAGAGCGAAACCTCATAGATGTCGCGGTCTTCATCGACTTCGAGCACGGCGATCGGCAGGCCTTCATCCTCGAAAGCCGGCTCGAGCGCGGCAAAGATGCGGTCGGCCTCGATCTTCCCAGCGATGAAGTGGAGCCTGGTCTGACCCATCAGTTGGTCTCTTGCTTGAGCATGATCTCTGGACAACACTTTTCTGTCCGAGAAAACCGGAATCCACGTTTCGGGATCATGCCTAGCCTGCCGCCAGCCGCTTCAGCTTGGCGATAGCGGTATCGGCGCTTTCGCCATAGGCTATGGTGCCCGAAAACTCGCCCTTGGCGTTGAGCAGCAGCGCGGAGGCGGTGTGGTCCATCGTGTAATCGCCGTCGCCGGTGTCGACCTTCTTCCAGTAGATGTTGAAGGACTTCGCCATGGCGTGCACCTTGTCGGGATCGCCCGATATGCCGACGATGCGGTCGGAGAAATTGCTGACGTAAGTGTTCATCACAGGCGGCGTGTCGCGCTCTGGATCGACGGTAACGAAGTAGGCGTTGAGGTTCTTGCCGTCGTCGCCCAGCGTCTTCAGCCAGCCGGCCATTTCGAACAAAGTGGTCGGGCAGACTTCCGGGCAATGGGTGAAGCCGAAGAAGACGATGCTGGGTTTTCCCCGGAAGGCGGCTTCGGTGATTGGCGCGCCTTTCTGGTCGACCAGCGTGAATGGCGCGCCATACGGTTCGCCACCATAGTGGCCGCGATAGAAGTCAAAGGTGAGCCAGCCGATGCCCGCCGCCATCAGAACGAGAATGCCGACCAGAATTGAACGCATCATCAGGAATTGTCCGTAGCAGAAATCATCGAGCGCCGGATCGGCGCCTCTCTGCCGGCAGTCTTAGCCGGTCGCAGGGGGCAAGGCAAAGATGCCGCGTTGCCGCAACCGGGCTGGGCGCTACCTTGCAAACAGCTGGCCCTTATCCCACCTGAGACCGGCAAACTGAACCTGAGGAGGCTCCCTTGCAAAGACGGACTGGGCAGAGACGGATTGGGCAGAAACTGATCGGCGGCGCGCTGGCCGCATGCATTGCCCTTGGCGCCGGTGCCGCAGCGGCAGAGGAAGTCGGCAAGGTCGGCGTCGATTGGGTCGGCAACGACATCATCGTCGAGGCGATCAAGGATCCCAAGATCGACGGCGTGACCTGCCATGTCTCCTATTTCGACCGCAGCGTCATCGACCGGCTGCACAAGGGCAACTGGTTCGAGGATCCGTCTGATTCCTCGATCTCCTGCCGCCAGACCGGGCCGATCACCATCGGCGACATCGACATGAGCGAGGGCGGCGAAGAGGTGTTCAAGCAAGGCATCAGCCTGATCTGGAAGAAGCAGGTGGTGAACCGCATCTACGACAAGAAGAACGAGACGCTGATCTATCTCTCGCATTCGCGCCAAGTGCAGGACGGCTCGGCGAAAATGTCGGTGACGACCGTGCCGCTGTTCGGCCAGAACGTGGTGTGGACCGGCGGCAAGCCGAAATAACGATCCTCCGGGCGCAACGCGACAATTGCTTCCGCAATTGCGCGGGGGTAAATCCGCCAGATGGACCGTACCGAAAACCTCGTCCTGAAAGATCCCGAGCCGCGCATCCATTCGACCGCGGAGCTGAAAGCGTGCAAGCTTGGCCGCTATGCCTCGATCGGCGAACGGGTGGTGCTGCGCGAGGTCAATGTCGGCGATTTCTCCTATTTCGAGCGCCACGCCGAGGCGATCTACACGACGATCGGAAAATTCTGCTCGATCGCCGCCAACAGCCGCATCAATGCCTTGGAGCATCCGATCGAGCGGATCACGCAGCACAAGCTCAGCTACCGGCCGAACGAGTATTTCCGCTGGCTGGGCGTCGACGCGGCGTTCCGCGCGCGGCGGCAGGCCAAGGCGGTCGGCATCGGCAATGATGTCTGGATCGGCCATGGCGCCGTCATCATGCCCGAGATCAGCATCGGCAATGGCGCCATCATCGGCGCCAATTCGGTGGTGACGCGGGATGTGCCGGCCTACACAATCGTCGCCGGCGTACCGGCGAAGCCGTTGCGCATGCGCTTTCCCTCCGAGATCGCGGCGCGGATCGAAAGCCTTGCCTGGTGGGACTGGCCGCCGGAGAAACTCGCCAAAGCGGTTCCCGACATGCAGGCCTTGCCGATTGAGGATTTCCTCGATCGTTGGGAGCAAGAGCATTCCTGAGAGCTCGCCGCGCGTGCGCGGTTTCATCGACTGGCTGGCCGAAATCCTGGCGCCAAAATTCTGAACGGCACGTGTCGGGAAGAGTTCCGCCGGTCTGCGGCAACGCAACGGACCCCTTCCGCCATGCGGGGGTGGCGCAGCGGAAGGGGCTTGGAGACAAATCCGCCGTGAAGCGGAACGAACAGGTTTTGGCCTGCATGGTGACTAATGGCAACAAACCGATAAGGCGGCTTTTCACGGCGCTGCGCCTTTGGCGTGCATACAATTGCACCAGCGATGCCCTCTGCGACAGGGAACCGGAAGCGGCTGCCGGTTGTTTATTGTTGGAGCGATGAATGCGGCCTTGGTCAGCTCGTCGCGCTTTGAACGGTTGAGGATGTGAATGATCGAAAAGCTGTTTACCAGAATCGCCAACACCGTTTCGCACTTGGCGGGCCTGCCGCCGACTTTCATCGCCTGTTGCGCCATCGTTATCGTCTGGGCGGTAAGCGGGCCATTCTTCGGCTTCTCCGATACGTGGCAGCTCGTCATCAACACGGGAACGACGATCATCACCTTTTTGATGGTGTTCCTGATTCAGAACACCCAGAACCGCGACGGCGCCGCGGTTCAGGCCAAGCTCGACGAACTGATCCGCGTCAGCGAGGGCCACAATCATTTCATCGGCATCGAGCACCTGACCGAATCCGAGGTCGAGGAGATCAGAGACAAATGCGAGCGGGCGGCAAAACGCCATGACCACGAGCTCGCCGAACTGGCGGGCAAGAAGGCCGTCGCGCAAAAGCGCACCGCGAAAAAACGCGCGCCCGCCTGAGTCTCGGCTTTGGCTGAGTTCGACGATCAGTTTCCCATAAAGGCCGCGAAAGCGTCCTTATGGTCGGGGTGCCAGCGCGAGAGAGCAGGCCGGTTCTCGATGATGTCGCCGATCGCCCAGGCCATGCGCTTTTCATCGGTCGGCCGCATCACCTCATTGTCGGGGCACAGGATGTAGAAGTCCCCGCGCGCCAGCGAAGCCAGCATGAAGTCGACCACCTGCTCGCCGGTCCAGGCGCCAGCGGGTTTTTCGACCGCTCCTTCGGTGAGGCCGGTGAAGGTGAAGCCGGGAATGAGAAGATGCGCCGCGACCTTCGCGCCCGGCTCGTTGCGCAATGCGTGCGCCAGGCCTTCGGTGAACGTCTTCAATGCCGATTTGGATACGTTGTAGGCGAGATTGCCGGGTGGCGTGGTGATGCCTTGCTTGGAGCCGGTGTTGATGATCAGGCCCGGCTCTCCGGAGGCCAGCATGGCCGGCGCAAAGGCCTCGACGCCATGTACGACGCCCCAGAAATTGATGTCGATCAGCCGCTTCCAGGCGTCGCCGTTCTCCCACGGTTTTCCCGGATTGTTGCCGACGCCGGCATTGTTCATCAGCAGCGATACGGCGCCGAAAGCGGCATGCGTCTTTTCCGCCAGCCGGCCGAGTTCGTCGGCCTTCGAGACGTCTGTGGCGACCGCAAGCACGGCATTCTCGCCGGCGATCGCGGCGACTGCCTGGCGGGCCGCATCGAGGCGCGCGCCGCCAATGTCGGCCAGCACCAGTCTCATGCCCATAGCCGCCAGCCTTTTGGCGGCGGCAAGCCCGATGCCGCTGGCGCCCCCGGTGATGACGGCGACGTTGCCTCGGCTGAGGGCGGGCAAAGCGGATTGGATTTCGGCGTCGGAGGTCATGATCTTTTTCCTAGGGTTCGGGTGGCGCCGAACTTAGCGCGGGACGCGCATCGTGCAAGGCCGTCCCGCGTGTTCGGGTTGACCGCATCAACGGCGGCTGTGCATGCTGCGGCTGAACAGGAGACTGCCGATTGACCGACTGGGTTGCGATCCTGAAGGAGCAGACCGCCACCGGCGACCAGATGGGCCGCGAGGTGCCACAGATGCTTGCCAATCCGGACATAAGCGAAGCGCAGGTGAAGACCTTGTTTTCGGCACTCGAAAAACAGGCCGAGTTCGTCGAGAAATTGCGCATGGCGCTGGAAAAATTCGGCCATGATTTTTCGATCATCAAGGCGGCCGAGCGGCTGGAGGAGCGCTATGCCGACCTTGCGGCGTCGGTTGCCGAAAAGCTGAAGGCGATGCGCAAGTAGAGACGTCCTACGCTACTTTTCCAGCACCCGCGAAAAACGCGTGTCCGGCACGAACCAGACGGCGGCCACCAGCACGAAGATCGCAACGCCGATCCATTGGTTGACGAAGGCAAGCGGGACGGCTGCGGCGTAGAGGGCCACCGAGATCTTGCCCTTGCGGTCATTGCCCAGCGCCTTGGCGAAGGCGGTGTCGTTGCCGTGCAAATGGTGCAGCTTGGTGGCGAGAAAGGTGTAGGCGACCGCGCACAGCACCAGGTCGATGCCATAGACCGCGACGGGGACGGGCGCGAAATGGTTCTCGCCCATGAAGGCCGTCGTTGCCGGCATCAGCGACAACCAGAACAGAAGGTTGAGGTTGGCCCACAGCACGCGGCCGTCGACCCTTTGGACGGTGTGGAACATGTTGTGCAGATTGTTCCAGTAGATTCCGACATTGATGAACGACAAGACATAGCTGAAAAAGATCGGCCACAGCGGCAGAAGCGCTGAAAAATCCTGGCCATGCGGCACTTTCAGCTCCAGCACCATGATGGTGATGATGATGGCGACCACCCCATCGGTGAATGCCTCGACTCTACCTTTTCCCATGGATTCTCCCTCTCGATGGAAAGACGTTAAGCGAGGATTTCGGGCAAGACCATCCTGACAAGGTTGTCAGGATGAAGTTCGGCGCGTGGAACGGCCATCCTTACATGGACGTTGGGGCGCAATTGGGCGTTGGGCGATTGGCCGGAGGTTGCCATGACCAGCTATGCCGAGACCACGACGCGCGACAACGGACTCGATGGCCGGCCCGCGATGGCCGCGGTTGCCGCCATGATCGCCGCGCTGTTCGCCGGCAGCACGGTGCTGACGCCGCTTTACGTCATCTACAAGCAGGCCTTCGGTTTCTCGCAGATCACGCTGACGCTGGTCTACGCCGTCTATGTCGTCGGCAATCTCGGCGCATTGCTGATGTTCGGGCGCTTGTCCGACGGCATTGGCCGCCGTCCTGCGGCGCTGGCGTCGATGGCCATAGCGGTGGTCAGCGCGGTGGTGTTCCTGCTGGCCGAGAATGTCGCATGGCTCGATGTCGCCCGCATATTGAGCGGCCTTGGCATCGGCGTCGGCGCGGGAACCGGCACGGCCTGGCTTGCCGAGTTGATCGAGGGTAAGGACAAATCGCGCGCGGCAATCATCGCCACCAGCACCAACTTCGTTGGCCTTGGCCTCGGCGCGCTGGCATCGGGCCTGCTCGCCGAATATGCGCCCTGGCCGTTGAGACTAACGTTTGCGGTCTATCTTGCCTTGCTCGTGGTGGTGACGCTGTTGATCTGGCGCACCAGGGAAACCGTTTCGCGGCCGGGAAGGCTGGCCGATGTTTCGCTGCGGCCGCGGCTGTCGGTGCCCGCTGATATCCGCGCCGCTTTCGTGGCGCCGGCCGTCACCGGCTTCGGCGCCATGGCGCTGGTCGGCTTCTATGCAGCCCTGGCGCCGAGCATCCTGGCGCAGCAGCTGCATGTGGCCAACCATGCCGAGGCTGGCGGGCTGTTCTTTGAACTGTCGATCGTTGCGGCCGCGACCATTCTGGCCACGACCCGACTGTCCAGTCGCGCCGGCATGCTGGCCGCGCTGGCGCTGATGATCCCGGCCGTAGGGCTGATGGTTGCTGCTCAGTTTTTCGCGTCGATGTCCCTGATGGTTGCCGCCACCGCTGTGTGCGGCGTGGCGGCGGCGCTCGGCTATCGCGGCGGCCTGCAGGTGGTGAGCCAGATCGCACCTGCCGAGCGTCGCGCCGAATTGGTGTCGGCGTTCTTCATCTGCTGCTTCTGCGGCAATGCGCTGCCGGTGATCGGCATTGGGCTGCTGTCGAGTTGGGCCACTCCGACGACGGCAAGCCTGGCCTTCGCCGGTATGATCACGCTGTTCTCTGTCGTAGCGCTGGGGTTCGGCGTCAAATACGCGCGCTGAGCCTCACCCGCTTGGCGTCCCGGGCGCCATGTTTGCCCGTCCGCGCGGGATGCCGAGGCCGGTGTCGGGCGGCTCGCCGGCGGCCGGCCGGTCCTCGATCATGTGCATGGTGCGCCAGCGGCCGAAGCGATAATAGGCGGCGGCCAGCACCAGCGAGGTGACCGATCCCGCCGGAAAACTCCACCACAGCGCTTCCTCGCCGATGTAGCTCCTGAAGAAGTAGGCAAAGCCGGTACGCACGACCATCACGGAAATCACCAGAATGATCAGCGGCGGCATCACGGCACCGGTGGCGCGCACGGTCGCGAACAGCACGATGGTGACGCCGAACAGGATGAACGACCAGGACGCCACCTTGTTGATGTGGGCTGCAATGTCGATTGCGGTGCTGTCCCCGCTAAGGAACAGGCCGAGTACCGGCCTGTCGAAGAAGAACAGCAGCGCCACCAGGGCGCCGGTGAGCACCAGGTTGAAGCCGACGCCGGACGCCGCGATCCGACCGATGCGGTCCCACCGCCCTGCGCCGACATTCTGGGCCGCCATCGACGAGACTGCGGCGCCGATCGCCAGTGCAGGCATCTGGATATAGGTCCACAGCTGCGCCGCGATGCCATAGGCGGCGGCGACCTGCGAGCCGTAGGAGTTGACGATGCCCATCACGGTCAGCGCCGCCGCCGAAATGACGATCATCTGCAGGCCCATCGGCACGCCCTTGAAGACGACGATCCTGAGCAGCGCCGGATCCGGCCGCAGCAGAGCGAGGTTCGCGCCGGCGAGCCGCAACGGATGCTTTCTGGCATAAAGCACGACGAGGATGGCGATCACGCTCACCGTCTGGCCGATCAGCGTCGAGGTGGCGGAGCCGGCGATGCCGAGCTCGGGGAAGGGGCCGATTCCGCGAATGAGCAGCGGATTGAGGATGATGTCGAGCACGACGGCGAGCGCCATGAAGAAGAATGGCGTGCGCGAATCACCCGCACCGCGCAGCACCGTCATGACGAAGGACAGAAGATTCATCATCGGCACGGCGACGAAGATGATGCGCAGATAGGAGCGCGCCAGCGGCAGCGCATCGGGCGGGGTGCCCAGTGTGTTGAGGATGGCGTCGACCCAGATCCAGCCGCAGACGGCGAAGATAGCCGAGACGAGGAAGAAGAAGCTGGCGCTGGTGCCGACGATGCGCCGCGCCTCGGGCAGGTCGCGGGCGCCGACCGATTGCGCCACCAGGATGGTGGCGGCCATGCCGATGCCGAACACGGTGCCAAGAATCAGGAACAGCACCAGATTGGCGTTTGAGGTCGCCGTCAGCGCCGATTCACCGAGGAAGCGGCCGACCCAGACGGCGTTGATCGAACCGTTGAGCGACTGCAGCACATTGGAACCGAGCACCGGAAGCGCGAACAACAGCAGCGTGCGAGGGATTGGGCCGCTGGTGAGATCGCCGGTGCGCCGGCGCGGTAGTATTTTTTCGTCCATGGGCTGTTCGGCGAAGGTTCATCTCAAAGTCCGCCCGGCAATGATCGCCGATTTAACGGACAAGGTCGATGCGGCATTGGAACATGCCACCTGGCGGCTTCACGCTAATCAGTTCTCAAAACATTCGGAATGGGATATGGGTCGTCGCCGCGTGGGGTCGCATATCCTGTTGGATATGATGAATAGGCTGGGGGGATCATGTCCGACAATCCGCTTTTTTCCGAGCGCCTGAACCGGCGCGCGTTTCTTGGAATATCCGCTTTGGGTGCCGCTTCCATGGCGCTTTCAGCCTGCACCACGACCGACGTCGTGGTGCCGCCAACGCCCGCTCCGGCGCCCGAACCGGCTCTGGGCGATGCCGCCACCATGTATTCGGCGCGCGTCGATGAGGGCTTTTCATTGCCGGCAATCCCCGTGGCCAAGCTCGATCCGAAGTTCGTGCGCCAGATCGTGGACGATCCGACCGGCGAAAAACCCGGCACGATCGTCGTCGATACATCCGAGCATTTTCTCTATCTGGTGCGCGATGGCGGCAAGGCAATGCGCTATGGCGTAAGCCTCGGCAAGGCCGGGTTTGGCTGGACCGGCAGCGCCGTGATCCAGGCGCGCAAGAAATGGCCGGTGTGGACGCCGCCGCCGGAAATGATCCAGCGCCGGCCGGAACTGGCGAAATACAAGGACGGCATGCCGCCCGGACCGCAGAGCCCGCTCGGCGCGCGCGCGCTCTATCTGTTCCGCGACGGCAAGGACACGATGTACCGGCTGCACGGCACGCCGGAATGGGATTCCATCGGCAAGAACGCGTCGTCGGGCTGCGTGCGCTTCATGAACCAGGACATCATCGACCTCTACAGCCGGGTCAACGGCGTAGCCCAGGTCTATGTGCGCCCGAACCTGTCGGCCGCGGGCAAGATCATGGCTGTGTCGAGCCGGACCGCCGAGCCGATCGATGCCGGCGTGCCAAGGGATGCGGAGATTTTGAAATAGGTGCCTTCACGGCATCGCTGATCGCCGACAAACGGTTAGAGGCGGACGCGCCGGGCGCGTCCGCCTCTCCGTATACGGCTACTTCTTGGCGAGGCCCGGAAGCGTGACCTGATAGACCAGGAACATGGTGTCGACATCGGCGCCGTCTTCGGCCTTGTAGGGCGCGCCGACCTGAAAACCGTCCTCGGTGAGAAAGTCGTTATCGTTGCCGACGAACAGGAAATAGTCGTCGGGCAGCGCCGGATCGAGCACGCTGACCACCGACATTGCTTCCCACTTCTCCGACAGATTGTTCTTGTCGTTGGGCTTGCCGTCATGCAGGCCGAAACGGCCGAGTTCCTTGTTGTCGTTGATGTCGATGAACGGCGTCAGCTTGGCCGGCGTCACCGAGGGGTCGAGCACGCCCTTGGGCGCCAGCGGCTTGTCGGCGGCATCGAAGGCGCCGCCGGCAATGTCGGTGGCGCCAGAGACGTCGACGACGAAAATCTGGCGCAGCAGCGAAGTATCGCCCTTCACCCCCTGGCCGTTTCCGCTGTCGCGCGCCAGCATCAGGAAGGTCTTGTCGGACAGCGCCACGATTTCGCTCTGCGCGGCGACCTTGGTCTTGTCCTTGGCGTCCTTGAACACCGGCAGCGGCACGGCATATTCATGCACCAGCTTGAGATGGGCCGGGTCGGAGGCGTCGTAGACCAGCGCGCGGGTGTTCTGGCGCGTCGCGGGCGAATCGCCGCCATCCTGGCGGGGCGCCGACTGCAGCACAGTAATCAGCGACTTGCCGTCCGGCGTCAGCGCCATGCCTTCGAGGCCTTGATTGTTCTGGCGGCCGGTTTCGGGATCCTTCGGATCGGGTTCGGCTGCACCGGGGCCCGGATTGTCGGAGGCGAAGTTCGGCGCGCCCTTGCGCATCGGCACCAAAGCGGCGGGCGGCTGCGTTGCCGACAACAGATGGCCGTCGGCCGAGAAGCGGTAGATGTTGGGGCCGTATTCGTCAGAGATGAACATGGTGCCGTCGGGCAGCCGCGCGATCGCCTCATTGTCGAGCGCCAGCTTGCCATTGGCCTCGGGCAGGATCGGCAGGTCGCCATTGGCCGCGCGCAAGCCGTTGAGCGGATCGAGACCGGTGGCGTCTGCGCCCTTGTCGTCGGTGAGCAGCAGGGAATCGGCTAGCGTCGCCTTGACGCCGGTCCTTTCCTGGCCGGCGGTGGGCGTGGCGCCCAGTGCGGTCGGCGTGAACTCGATGCGAATAGTGTTGAGCCGCGGCCGGTAGTCGGTGGTGACGACGACATTGTAGCCGCGATCCGGCAGCAGCCACAGCGAACCCTTGTAGCCATCCGCGCCATGGGTCCAGCTTGCGGCGTCGATCGACATGCCGGAGCCGGAGCCGAAGGTCTCGCCGAACTTGTCCTTCTGATCGGCCGGAATGCGGCCGACGCCGACCAGGCCCTTGTTGACGAAGCCGCCAACGGTGGCGGTGCTGTCGGCAAGGGCAGGGGTCAGGGCGCTAAACAGCGCCAATGCGGCGCCGAGCGACACGGTTCGGTGCAGATTTTTCATGGGATAACCTCTTTGTGACGGAACGGGCCGGAACGGCCGGATGACGAAGCCGCCGCAATCGACGATGCCGCGCCCACCGATGAGCGGTCTAGGACGCGAAGATGATAGTTGCGTGACAGACCGTGTCGCACGCGCTCCGGAACCATTTTCCAGCCTGATCCGTTGCACGCGAGCCCAAGCGTCGCCTGCGATGGCCGGTCGAGCCCCGGGCCCAGGAGGGATAAATGGGTTTCGATCAGTATCACGAGCCACCGGAAGAACTGACGCAGGAGGTGCGGACCTTTGCCCGCATGATCACCTCGTTGATCGAAGAGGCCGAGGCGATCAGCTGGTACGAACAGCGCATGTCGGTCGAGAAAGACCCTCAGGCCAAGGCGATCATGAAGAACGCGCAAGGCGAGGAGTTCAAGCATTTCGGCATGGATCTGGAATTCCTGCTGCGCCAGAAGAAAGACTGGCGCACGGAACTGAAGGAAATCCTGTTCACCACCGGCGACATCGTCAAGGCCGGCGAGCGGGGCGAGAAGAAGGTGGATTGAGGCCCGCCGGCCTTCCTCCGCGGCGGATCAATCGCTGTCGCGGGCGATCAGCTCCAGCGGCCAGACTTCGCGGATGATGCGCGGACCTTCCGGGCCGGCAAAGGCGGGAAGCGAGGCCAGCAGCATTTCGGCCAGCCGCCGGCCCATCGGCTCCAGCGACGGACGGAAGGCGGTCAGCGCCGGCGAGAAATAACGGCAGAGCGGCGTGTCGACGATGACGATCACCGCGATGTCGTGGCCGGGCCTGATGCCCATCTCGGCCAGTGCCTTGCAGCCGCCGAGCGCCATTGCGTCATTGTTGAAGATGATGGCTGTGGGCCGGTCCTTGGAGAGCATCACGCGCGGCGTCACCTGGTAGCCTCCGGCCTCGTTGATGAAGCCGTCGGCGATCAGGCCGGGGTCGACTTCGATGCCATGCCGCCCCAGCGCCTTGCGGTAGCCGTCGAGGAACAGGTAGCCGAAGTTGAGATCCAGCGAAGGGCGGATGGCGGCAATGCGGCGGTGGCCGCGCGCGACCAGCCGGTCGACGGCTTCGTCACCCGCCCTCTCGAAATCGATATCGAGCGAAGGATAGGTGTCGTCGCCGGATTGACTTCGGCCAAGCGTGGCGAAGGGAAAGCCAGCCTTGCTGAGATAGTCGATCCGATCGTCTTCCCGCCGTGTATTGGCCAACACGACCGCGTCGGCTCGGCGCGTCTCAACCACGCGGCGCAGCCTCTCCTGCTGATATTGGCCGGGCTCGCCCATGACGACCATCAGATCCAGGTCATCCTCGGCCAGTCGGCCCTGCAGACCGATCAGGAACGGGATGAAGAACGGTTCGCCATATTGCTGGTCGCCCGGATGCGGCTGCAGCATGAAGGCGATCGAATGGGTGGTGCCTTGCCGCAGACTGCGGCCGGACTGGTTGGGCGAATAGTTCAATTGCTTGGCGGCGGCGAGCACGCGCTGGCGGGTGTCGGCATTGACGTCGGCGCGGCCGTTCAGCGCCCGCGACACGGTGCCGATCGAAATGTTCAGGTGACGCGCAAGGTCATGGATGCTGGACGCCAAGGACAGTTCTCCCCCTGTCTTGGCTAGCACCGGCTGCCGCCCAGGCCAAGGCTTCGGGATGATTTTTCGCTGGCAGCCGATTGACATTCTACGCCATCGGGTGTGTTCTCGTAAACGTTTACGGAGAAACGTTTACGGTGATGCCGGAAATGCCGTGACATTCGGTCTGGAGGGACCGGACGGGAGGAATGCCGGATGATGAATGCCGTCCTCGTCGGCTGTGGTGCGATGAGCAAGGCCTGGCTCGATGCCGCGAGGCAGATCGACGGGCTGGCCATTGTCGGCCTTGTCGATCTCGACGCCGAACGGGCGAAGGCGAGGGCGCACGAATACGGGCTCGACGGCGCGGTAATCGGCACCAGCCTCGACGCGGTGCTCGACCAGACCAGGCCCGACGCGGTGTTCGATGTCGTGGTTCCAGCCGCCCGGCGTGATGTCGCCTTTGCCGCCTTTGCCCATAATTGCCATCTGCTGACGGAAAAGCCGCTGGCCGATACTCCGGAAAATGCGCGCGCCATCGTCGATGCGGCGCGTAACGCGGGGCGCGTCCATGCGGTCGTGCAGAACCGCCGCTATGTCGCAAATGTCCGGCGCATAAGGCGCTTTCTCGACTCCGGCGCCATCGGCAAGCCAACCAGCATCCATGCCGACTTCTTCGTCGCGCCGCATTTCGGCGGCTTTCGCGAGGAGATGGCGCATGTGCTCTTGCTCGACATGGCGATCCACACATTCGACGCCGCCCGCTACATGGTCGCAGGCGATCCCGCCGGCGTCTATTGCCAGGAATGGGATCCGGCGAATTCCTGGTACCGGCAGGGCTCGTCGGCCAGCGCTATCTTCGATCTCGGCGGCGGCAAGCGCTTCACCTATGCAGGCTCCTGGTGCGCGGCGGGCTTCCGCACCAGTTGGGAGAGCACATGGCGCATCGTCGCCGAGCACGGCAGCCTGCTCTGGGACGGCGAGGACGGACTGAAGGCCGAGGTTGTGTTGTCGGTCCGCGACGGCCTGTTCGACCTGACCCAGCCCATCACAGTACCGCCGCTCGATTCCGCCGACCGCGTCGGCGGTCATCTCGGCATCATCAAGGATTTCATCCACGCCATCGAGACCGGCAGCGAGCCGGAAACCCGTGGCAGCGACAACATCAAAAGCCTGGCCATGGTTTTTGGCGCCATCGAAAGCGCCGAGACCGGACGGCGCGTCGCAATCACACAGGAAGCATCATGATGCCAAACCCGCTTCTCGACATCCGTATCGGCACCATGGTGCGGGCCAATCTCGAAGACCCGGCCGCCTACATCAAAGAGATTCTGCCGCTCGGCTTCGAGAGCATCCAGCCCTTCTTCTGGCAGACGCTGGGCGGCAAGGATTTGGCGCGGCTCGCCGGTGAGATTGGCGAGGCGATCGGCGATGCCGATGTCGCCGTGTCGTCGATCGGCGTGTTCGGCAATCCGCTGGAGGATGGCGAGGTCGATCGCGGCGTGCTCGCGGCCTGGGAAACCGTCATCGACAATGCGCATCTGTTCGGCGCTTCGATCGTCAGCGGCTTCACCGGACGTCTGCGCGGCAAGAAGCTGACCGACAGCCTGCCGCGCTTCCGTGAGGTCTGGGGGCCGCTGGCCAAACGCGCCGCCGACAAGGGCGTGCGCATTGCCTTCGAAAATTGCGCCATGGACGGCAACTGGGCCGCCGGCGACTGGAACATCGCCCACAATCCGGACGCCTGGGAGCTGATGTTCAACGAATTGCCCGACGACAATCTCGGCCTCGAATGGGAGCCCTGCCATCAGCTGGTCTATCTCATCGACCCGATGCCGCAGATCCGCAAATGGGCGCCGCGCATCTTCCATGTCCACGGCAAGGACGCGACGGTGCGCTGGGATGTGATCCGCGAGCACGGCGTGTTCGGCAGGCTGCCCTTCGTGCAGATGCGCACGCCCGGTTTTGGCGACAGCGACTGGACGCGGGTGATCAGCGAATTGCGGCTGGCCGGTTACAAGGGCGCCATCGACATCGAGGGCTGGCACGACCCGGTCTATCGCGGCGACCTCGAAATCACAGGCCAGGTGCGCGGGCTGGAATACCTCAAGCAATGCCGGGGAGGAGCGACCTACCTGCCGAACCCAGCGTGAGCGAGGGCCGGTGGGAGGAGCCGGCCTGACAGATTGCCAAGCACTGCCGACAAGCACTGCCGAAAAGCGAACGACGAACCCCTCGGCTCACCGAGGACAAAAGGGAGGAACGTGCATGAGCATCGCAATGAGAACGACACTTCTGCGCTCGACCGTCGTGGCCGCCGCCACGGCGCTGTGCGCTGCCATCTCCACTCTGCCGGCGCAGGCGCTCGACGCCCAGTGGTGCAAGGATGTCCACATCCGCTTTTTCGTCGGCGGCGCCGAGGGCGACGCTTTCGGCACCATCGTCTACAATGGCGCCAAGCAGGCGGGGTCCGATCTCGGGCCGAAGGTCGACTACATCTTCTCGCAGTGGGACGTCGAGAAGATGGTGCAGCAATTGCGTGAGGCCGTCGCCGTGAAGCCAAACGGCATTGCCATGATGGGCCATCCGGGCGACGCCGCGATCATGCCGCTGGCCGAACAGGCGCATAAGGACGGCATCAAGATGATGTACCAGAACGTGCCGGTGCCGAAGGTGGTGGACGCGTTCGGCGGCGGCTATGTCGGCGCCCAGCAGGAGCAGCAGGGCCGCGCGCTCAGCACTGAGGCGTTCAAGCTCGGGAAGCTCAAGTCCGGCGACAAGGCAATCATGATCGGTCCGTTCGAGAACGAGGCCCGCGGCGCGCGCGAGCGCGGCACGGTGGCAGCACTCAAGGAAGCCGGCGTCGAGGTCATCCAGCTGTCGTCGCCGCCGAGCGGCGAATGGGCGTCCGACCCCAATTTGGCGATCCCGGTGATCACCGCGGCCCTGCTCAACAATCCCGATGTCAAGGCGGTCGGCTATCCCGGCGGCCAGATGCTGGGCAACGTCGCCACCTACATGCAGGCGGCGGGGCGCAAGCCGGGCGACATCTTCAATTTCGGCTTCGACACCAGCCCGCAGATCGTCGAGGCGTTCAAGGGCGGCTGGGTGCAACTGACGGCCGATCAGCAGCCTTTCCTGCAAGGTTATCTGCCGATCCTCAGCCTTTGCCAGCAGGTGGTGCTGGGCCTGGCGCCGATGAATGTCGATACTGGCGCCGGCTTCGTGACGCCGCAGAATTACGAGATCGTCGCCGAGCTCGCCAAGCAGGCGCTGCGCTGACCTCCCAAACTGCCGGCTGGGCGCAAGCCCGGCCGGCAGGACCGCCGGCACCAGGCCGGATGATACCACAGGAGCGAGGATCACCATGGCCGAACGCATCATCGAACTGCGCGACATCAGCAAATCCTATGGCCAGGTCTATGCGCTGGGCGGGGTCAATCTCTCGGTCGACCGCGGCGAGGTGGTTGGCCTGATCGGCGACAATGGCGCCGGCAAATCGACGCTGATCAAGATCCTGTCCGGCGTCGTCAAGCCGACCAGCGGCGAGATCCTGGTGCACGGCAAGCCGGTGACCGGCTGGAGTGCGGCACGCTCGCGCGACGCCGGCATCGAGACGGTCTTCCAGGATCGGGCGCTGGCCGTGCAGCAGACCATTGTGCGCAACATCTTCATGGGCCGCGAACTCACCGGCTTCATGGGCTTTCTGAAGGTCAATAAAGAGATAGAGGAGGCGAGCCGGCTGATGCGCGAGATCGGCTTCACCTCGAAGGTGTTCACGCCGCACTCGATCGTCGGCCAGCTCTCGGGCGGCGAGCGCCAGGGCGTGGCGATCGCGCGCGCCATCTACAAGCAGGCCGAGCTGATCATCCTCGACGAGCCGACGACGGCGCTGTCGCTGACCGAGACCGCCAAGGTCTTCCATTTCGTGCGCCAGGTGCGGGCGAGCGGCCGTTCGATCCTGTTCATCGGCCACAACATCCACCATGTCTTCGACATCGCCGACCGCTTCGTGGTGATTGACCGCGGCAAGGTGGCGCTGACCGCCGATCGCACCGAGGTCAAGTCGGCCGAAGAGCTGATCAACTTCATGGAAGACGTTGCGCATCCCGGCGGATTGCCGGGGCTGCACGAGGCCGGCGACGCGGAGAGGGCAGCACGATGAGCAAGACCATGGAACCCGATCTGCAGAGCCCTCTTGGCGGCAAGGCGGCCCGACCTGAGTGGAAGCATCCGTCCGACCATTGGCTGCGCGGTTTCGTCATCGACAACCGCGCAGCGCTCGGCACGCTCGCCGTGTTCATCATCATGATGGCGGCGTTCCTGATCGCCAACCCGACCGTGTTCACCACCTGGTATCTCTACAGATCCGTGCTGACCACGCTGCCCGTTGCGCTGTTCGTGGTGGTGCCGCTGGTCTTCGTCGTCACCTGCGGCGAGATCGACCTGTCGTTTCCCGCAACCATGGGCTTTGCCTCCTGGGTGTTCGCGCTGGTGGTGCAGGCCGGCTGCGATCCGTTTCTCGGCATCGCAGCGGCGATTCTCACCGGCACGCTGCTCGGCTTTCTCGTCGGATCCCTGGTCGTTTATGGTGGGCTGTCGTCGCTGATCGCCACCCTTGGCATGAATTTCCTGCTGCGGGGACTGATCCAGATCATCAACGAGGGCAGATCGACGGCATTGACCGGTCTCAGCGACAGCTGGGCGTACACCATCTTCTCCGGTCAGGTGTGGGGTTTTCCGGTACAGGTCTTCTGGGCACTCGCCTTCGTCATTTTGTCGGCAATGCTCTACAACCGGCACCGCTTCGGCGCGCAGGTGAGGGTCGTCGGCGATAACCCCGACAGCGCCCAGCAAATGGGCATCGACGTCAAGCGTGTGCGGGTGAAAGTGTTCATCTTCACCGGCATCGGGGCCGCGATCGCCGGCACGTTTTCGGTGATGATCAACTTCACCTGGTGGCCGACCGCGGGCGACGGCTACCTCTTGCCGGTGCTGGCTTCGGTGTTCGTCGGCGGCACGCCGACCTGGGGCGGCATCGGTACGGTTGCCGGTGGAGCGATCGGCGCGGTCACCGTGTCGTTCATCCAGACCGGCGTCGTGGCGGCGGGCCTGAGCGGCTTCTACGTCCAGTTCTTCAACGGGCTGATCATCATCCTGTCGCTGCTGGGGCACAAGTGGAACCAGGCGCGGTACAGGTGAGGGGCGGGCTAAATTGACGGGGACGCTCATGTTGCGGACCGCATGCCCCGGCGACTGGGCAGACGCCCGTCGCTTCGTCATTCTAGGGCGGAGCAGGAGCGAAGCTCCGTCGCGTAGACCCTGGAATCCATTCCGCGACCTTGGAGTGCAGCTGCGCAGGATTCCGCACCGTGGCAACGCGTTGAAGACGCGGGATGGATCCTCGGGTCTACGCTGCGTCGCTACGCTCCTTGCTCCGCCCGTGGATGACGATGCGGGGAGGGCTCCGCCAGACTACAACAATGTGGTCGCTTGTAGGACAACAGGACAAGCGGGCGCTCACACCGCCGCCACAAACCCGTCCAACACGCGTTTCTGGCCGGCCTTGTCGAAGTCGATGGTCAGTTTGTTGCCTTCGATGTTGGAGATGTTGCCGTTGCCGAATTTCTGGTGGAAGACGCGGTCGCCGACACTAAAGGCTGACGGCGTGTCGGCGACGGATTTGGCGACCAGTTCGCCGTCAATGGTGCGGCCTTTGACGCTGGTTCGGCCGGCGCCGTAGCCGGAGTCGGTCTCGCCATAGCCGATGCGCTCGACCTGGTGGCCGGAGCGCGAGCCCCAGTTGCGGTCGGTCGCCTCGGTGCGGTTGGCCTGCGCGCGCTGCCAGCCGGGCGTCGCATAGGTGTTGGAGAAGGCGCCGGATTTTTCCGCGCCGACATTGTCGAAGCGCGAGGCGCCGTAGGGGTTCTGCCGCCCTGCGCCCTGGCCGCCACGGCCCGACGCGAACGAACCGCCGCCATAGGAATTGCCGTAGCCGCCATAGGAGTTGCCGCTTTCGGCGACCTCGACATGGGCTTCCGGCAGTTCGTCCAGAAAGCGCGACGGGATGGTCGACTGCCACAGGCCGTGGATGCGGCGGTTGGAGACGAACCACAGATGCAGGTTCTTCTTGGCCCGGGTCAGGCCGACATAGGCGAGACGGCGCTCTTCCTCCAGGCCGGAGCGGCCGCCTTCGTCCAGCGCGCGCTGGTGCGGAAACAGGCCTTCCTCCCAGCCGGGCAGGAAAACCGTCTCGAATTCGAGGCCCTTGGCCGAATGCAGCGTCATGATGTTGACGGCGTCGAGCTCGGCGTTCTGCTCGGCGTCCATGACCAGCGCGACATGTTCGAGGAAGGAGCGCAGCGATTCGTACTCCTCCATCGAGCGGATCAGCTCTTTCAGGTTTTCCAGCCGGCCCGGCGCCTCGACCGAACGGTCGTTCTTCCACATGTCGGTGTAGCCGCTCTCCTCCAGAATGGTCTCGGCGAGTTCGGTGTGCGGCGTGGTTTCCAGCGCCTTCTGCCAGCGCTCGAAATTGGCCGCCACTTCGCGCAGAGCGGCGCGGGGCTTGGGCTTCAGCTCATCGCTTTCTGCGAGCTTGGCCGCGGCCTCCAGCATCGGGATGCGCAACGCACGCGACGTGTCGTGGATCTGCCGGATGGTGGCTTCACCCAGGCCGCGCTTGGGGACATTGACGATGCGCTCGAAGGCGAGGTCGTCGGCGCCTTGGGCGACGACGCGGAAAAAGGCCAGTGCATCGCGGATTTCCATGCGCTCGTAGAAGCGCGGGCCGCCGATAACGCGGTAGTTGAGGCCGAGCGTGACGAAGCGGTCTTCGAATTCGCGCATCTGGAAGGAGGCGCGGACCAGGATGGCCATGTCGTTGAGATTGTGCTTGGCACGCTGGTAGGTCTCGATGGTTTCGCCGACGGCGCGCGCTTCCTCCTCGGAATCCCAAGCGGCGTGGACATGCACCTTCTCGTCGTCCTCGGCGACCTTCTCGGTGAACAGCGTCTTGCCGAAGCGACCCTCATTGTGGGCGATGAGGTGCGAGGCGGTGCCGAGGATGTGCGCGGTCGAGCGGTAGTTGCGTTCCAGCCGGATGATGGTGGCGCCCGGGAAATCCTTGTCGAAGCGCAGGATGTTGTCGACCGCGGCGCCACGCCAGCCATAGATGGACTGGTCGTCGTCGCCGACGCAGCAGATGTTGACTTTGTTTTCGCTCACGGGCTGTTCCGCGCCTGCCGGCGCGGGCCCTCCGCCCCCTCTTTTTTGCGCGCCTTCGGCGTCGCGGGAGTCGCCTCGCAACGGCTCGGACGCCCGGTCGGGCTTGCGGCCTTCGGCCGATCGCGCTTTACCCTCCCCTGGATGGGGAGGGTCGCCGCGACGCGGCGGGGAGGGGTGACTGGCGGCGGCGCGGGCGGGGGCGGGGGGGGGGGGGGGGGGGGGGGGGGCGGGGGGGGGGGCGGGCGGGGGGCGCGGGGGCGGGCGCGGCGGGGGGGGGGGGCCCCCCCCGCCGCGCCGCCCGGGGGGGGGTTGCCTGGCCGCGCCGCGCCCCCCCCCCCCCGCGCCGCACCGCGCCGCGACCTCCCCCATCGAGGGGGAGGTAGGTCTTTGCGCCAGCAGCCGCAGCCACATGTATTGCGCGGTGTTGGTGTCCTGGTACTCGTCGACGAGGATGTATTTGAAGCGCTTGTGGTAGTCCTTCAGCACGTCCGGATTGGCGCGGAAGATGCGGATCGGGTGGCAGAGCAGATCGCCGAAGTCGCAGGCGTTCAGCGTCTTCAGCCGCTCCTGATAGGCCTTGTAGAGTTCCCGGCCCTTGCCGTTGGCGAAGCTGCGCGCGTCGCCCTCGGCAATGTCGGCGGGGCCTTGGCCCTTGTTCTTCCAGCCGTCGATCATCTGCGCGAACTGCTTGGCCGGCCAGCGCTTGTCGTCGAGGCCTTCGGCCTGGATCAGCTGCTTGATCAGCCGTACGACGTCGTCGGTGTCGAGGATGGTGAAATCGGATTTGAGCCCGGCCAGCTCGGCGTGGCGGCGCAAGAGCTTGACGCCGATGGAGTGGAAGGTGCCGAGCCACGGCATGCCCTCGACGGCTTCGCCGACGAGATGGCCGATGCGCTGCTTCATCTCGCGCGCGGCCTTGTTGGTGAAGGTCACCGCCAGGATCTGCGAGGGGAAAGCCCTGCCGGTGGCCAGGATATGGGCGATGCGGGTGGTCAGCACGCGGGTCTTGCCGGTGCCGGCGCCGGCCAGCACCAGGACCGGGCCTTCGGTGGTTTCCACCGCCAGCCGCTGCTCGGGGTTGAGGCCGTTGAGATAATCGGGTGCGCTGTTGGGTCCGCTGCGGGCCGCCATGGCGCGCGCCGCTATGCCCGACGGGGCCGCGGGCCGCGCATTGGGTTCGTCAAAAAAGGGCATGTCTTCCGCAAAGCCGGACATCTCTCCCGAATGTAGTGATTCGGGAGCGAAAGACCAGAAGTGTCTACGTTTTGTTCTGGTTTGGAAGTGAGATTCTGGGGCGCAGTGCGAATTTCATCGTCCCGACGCCCGACAATGTCGTGGAGGTGCTGCAGCGTGGGAGCGGAATGAAGTCGAGCGTTTGCTCTCGCCTTATGCTGGCAGGGCCAGCTTGACACACGCGGCCTGGGGGAGAAAGCTGGCGACAGGGCAGGGGCGGCTGCCCGTGAGGCGCTGCAAAGCGCATCAGTCGAAGGAGTATCGTCTTGGCTGTCGTCATCACCTCCCTCATCCTGTTCCTCATCGGCCTCGCACTTGGCGGCGGCGGCGTCTGGCTCGCGATGCTGGGCGGCAGCTGGTACTATGTCGTCACCGGTCTCGCCTTCCTCATCGCCGCATGGCTGCTCTTCCGGCGCAAATCGACGGCGCTCTGGCTCTACGCGGCGATCGTGCTCGGCACGCTGGCCTGGGCGGTGTGGGAAATCGGCTTCGACTGGTGGGAACTCGGACCGCGCGGCGGCATCATCGTGCTTCTGGCGCTGTGGCTGCTGACGCCTTGGGCAAGGCGGGGCCTGACCGGCCCCGACGCGCGAGCGCCGCTCATTCTGGCCGTGCTCGCTTCGCTCGCCGTCGCCGGTTATTCGATGACGGCCGATCCCAAGGACATCGCCGGCGACCTCAGCGCCGACAAGGTGACGCCGACTGCCGATCTCGGCGGCAACGTGCCTCCGGGTGAATGGCACTTCTACGGCCGCACGCAATTTGGCCAGCGCTATTCGCCGCTCGACCAGATCACGCCCGACAATGTCGCCAAATTGCAGCCGGCCTGGACATACCAGACCGGCGACGTGAAAGGGCCGGACGATGTCGGCGAAACCACCTATCAGGTGACGCCGCTGAAGGTGGGCGACGCGCTCTATATCTGCACGCCGCACAATTTCGCCATCGCCATCGATGCCGCCACCGGCAAGGAGAAATGGCGTTTCGATCCCAAGATCAAGCTCGACAAGGACCGCCAGCACCAGACCTGCCGCGGCGTGTCCTATTATGCCGATGCCAAGATCGCCGCCGGCCAGCCTTGCGCGACACGCGTCTATCTGCCGACCTCGGATGCGCGGCTGATCGCGCTCGACGCCGCCAACGGCCAGGTCTGCGCGTCCTTCGCCGAGGCCGGCACGCTCAATCTGTTGACCAACATGCCGTATCCGAAGTCGGGCTATTATTACTCGACCTCGGCGCCGCTGATTGCCGGCGGCAAGATCATCATCGGCGGCGCGGTCAACGACAATTATTCGACGCAAGAGCCGTCCGGCGTCATCCGGGCCTTCGACGTCGACACCGGCGCCCTGGTGTGGAACTGGGATTCCGGCAATCCGGACCAGACAACGCCGCTGGCGGCAGGCCAGACCTACACCCACAACTCGCCCAACATGTGGTCGACGGCAAGCGCCGACGAGAAGCTCGGCCTGCTCTATGTGCCGCTCGGCAACCAGACGCCGGACCAGCTCGGGATGGGCCGCAGCGCCAATGTCGAGAAGTTTTCCTCCTCGATCACCGTGCTCGATCTGGCCACCGGGCAATTGCGCTGGGTGCGGCAGACCGTGCATCACGACCTCTGGGACATGGACGTGCCGGCACAGCCGACGCTGGTCGACATCACCACCGCTGCCGGCGTCGTTCCGGGTCTGGTCGGGCCGACCAAGCAGGGCGACCTCTACGTGCTCGACCGGCGCAGCGGCGAGCCGATCATCCCGATCAAGGAAGTGCCGGCGCCGGGCGGCGCTGTCGAGGGCGATCACACGTCGCCGACGCAGCCGGTTTCGGATCTCTCCTTCAGTCCGAGGCCGCTGACCGGCGCCGACATGTGGGGCATCACCATGTTCGACCAGCTGGCCTGCCGGATCGAATTCCAGGGCCTGCGCTACGAGGGTCGCTATACCCCGCCGTCGGTGCAGGGGTCGCTGGTCTATCCCGGTAATTTCGGCACATTCAACTGGGGCGGCGTCGCCGTCGATCCGGTACGGCAGGTGATGTTCGGCATGCCGACCTATCTGGCGTTCAAATCGCAGCTCATTCCGCGCGACCAGGTGCCGCCGCCGGATGAGGGGCGCGGCAGCGAGCAGGGGCTGAACCGCAATGAGGGCGCACCCTACGCGGTGGTGATGGGGCCGTTCCTGTCGCCGCTCGGCGTGCCCTGCCAGGCGCCGCCATGGGGCTATGTGGCGGGAGCGGACCTCAGAACCGGCAAGATCGCCTACAAGCACCGCAACGGCACCGTCTATGACATGACGCCATTGCCCTTGCCGCTGAAGGTCGGTGTTCCCGGCATTGGCGGGCCGATGATCACCGCCGGCGGTGTCGTCTTCCTGGGCGCGGCGGTCGACGACTATCTGCGCGCCTATGACCTGACATCGGGCAAGCAGCTCTGGCAGGCCAGGCTGCCGGCCGGTGGGCAGTCGACGCCGATGACCTACGCCGTCGCCGACGGCCGCCAGTTCGTGGTCATCGTCGCCGGCGGCCACGGCTCGGTCGGCACCAAGCCGGGCGACTATGTGATGGCCTATACGCTGCCGAAGTAGCAGCGATGTGACTTAGGTAGGTGATCGGCCCGGCAGATATTCTGGCAATGTCGCGCCGCCCCTCATCTGCCTGCCGCATCTATACGGGGAGAAGTGCCCGGCAGGGCGATGAGGGGCAGCAGCAGCCTTGGTCAGCTTGCGTAAGAGATGGCCTTTGAGGCTGGGCACGGAGCCAGTACTTCATTGGTTAGCTGCGGCCCTGTTTCGGCCTGCTGGATCAGCGTGGTGACGGCCGACGCCGGTCGACGCGGACCTTCACCATCCGAGCGGCGGCTGCGACAGCAGCGGAGCGCATTGCCAGCAAGGCAGCAACAGCAAGCACGAGCGCGCTTGCAAGGATCGGAGTAGACAAGGTCATGGCGTTGTTCCTTCTCGTCGGGCTCGCCGCTACGAGCGAGACCATCATCAGCTTCCTTCCATATTGTGGCGGCACCATCGACATTCTCTGAAATGACCAAAATGTGATGGGCGCGTTCCGCGGGGTCGCCGCATCGTTCGATGGCGCAAGCGTCACCCATCCGAGACTGGACCGTGCGAGCTTGCACCCTATCTTGATCCGCGAGTCATCCCGGAGTGACCGCGAGGTCATCCCGGAGTGACCATGAGGTCATCCCGGAGTGACCGTGAGATCATCTCCTAACGAGGAGCACGCCATGACGAACCCCACCGCCGAAGCCGTCAAACCTGCCAAACCTGCCATCACCCAGGCGATGATCGATGCCTATGACGAATACACGCATCTGACGCTCGACCGCCGCCGCTTCATGGAACAGCTGACCAGGCTTGCCGGATCGGGCGCGGCGGCGGCCGCGATCGCGCCGCTGCTTGCGGCGAATTCGGCGCAGGCGGCAATCGTCGCCGACAACGATCCGCGCGTGAAGGCTGAAGATATCACCTATTCCGGCAGCAGCGGTGAGATGAAGGGCTATCTGGTCAGGCCGGCGGACCAGTCCGGCAAGCTCGGCACCGTCATCGTGGTGCATGAGAACAGGGGGCTCAACCCGCATATCAAGGATGTGGCGCGGCGCGTTGCGCTGGAGGGGTTCGTGGCGCTGGCGCCGGATTTCCTGTCGCCGCTGGGCGGCACGCCCGCCGACGAGGACAAGGCGCGCGACATGTTCACCAAGCTCGACGCCAGCCAGGTCACCGCCGATGGTGTGGCGACCATCGCCTATCTCAAGGGCGAGAAGGACGGCAACGGCAAGGTCGGTGCTGTCGGCTTCTGCTGGGGCGGCGGCACGGTCAACAATCTGGCGGTCAACGCGCCCGATCTCGCCGCCGGCGTCGCCTATTACGGCATGCAGCCGAAGGCCGAGGATGTGGCGAAGATCAAGGCGGCGCTGTTGCTGCACTATGCCGGGCCTAGACGAGCGCATCGACGCCGGCATCGATGCCTACAAGAAGGCGCTCGACGCCGCCCATGTCGAATACACCGTCTATGTCTATGACGGCGTCAACCATGCCTTCAACAACGACACCTCGGCCGCGCGCTACGACAAGAAGGCAGCCGATCTCGCCTGGGGACGGACGATCGCTTTCCTCAAGGAGAAGCTGGCGTAAGCTTCAGGCCGCCGACGACGCCCATACGCTTTCATAGGCCGGCGACAGCGTAAAACCGGCCGGCAGCACCGAGACCGGGGGCGGGCGCCGCACGCCCTCCTGCAGATAGCGCAACGCCGACACCAGTCCGTTCATCGTGTAGGGCTTGGCGATGACGCCGATCGCGCCGGCGAAATGGTCGGGGATGCGTTTTGGATTGGCGGTCATGAACACCACCATGGAACGGTTACCCTCGCGGATATGCTCGGCAACCTCGACCCCGGTTGGTCCGTCGGCGAGGTGGATATCGACAAAGGCAATATCGGCATCGGCGGTATCAATCATACCTCTTGCTTCGGCCAACGATGTCGCCCAACCCACAACGCTGTGGCCGGCTTCCTCGACGAGGCTTTCCAGTTCCATCGCCAGCAACGCCTCGTCCTCGACGATCAGGACCTTGAGCGGTTCGTTCATGACAGCTTCCCTTTCTGCTGCGGTTCGTTCGGCATCGAGATGACGACCTTTGTGCCCGGGCCGGCGTCGCGCCATTCGATGTCGGCATGCAACTGACGGGCAAGCGACTTGATCAACCGCATGCCGAAGGAAGCATCGCCGCTGGCCTCGGCCATGCCGACGCCGTCATCGGAAACCTCGATGTTGAAGTGGCCGTCGGGCTGGCTCATCTTGATGCCGATGCGCCCCGCGGTGGTGCCGTCCGGCTTTTCCTTGAAGGCATGCTTCAGCGCGTTGGTGACAAGCTCATTGACCATCAAGGCAACAGGCGTGGCTTTTTCGGCCGGAATGACGATGGGTTCGAGGTCCAGCGTCGGCTTGATCTCGGCGCGCCCCGATGCGGTCAGCAGGTCGGTGACCAGATCCCTGGCGAAATCCGAGACATCGAAGCGGCTGACATCCTTTGACTGGTAGAGACGGCGATGCACAGTGCTCAGCGCCTCGATGCGCTCCAGCATGGTGGTCAGGGATCGCTTCGTCGCTTCATCCTTGATTGCCCGGCTTTGCATGATGATCAGCGAGGAGATCATCTGCAGGTTGTTTTTCACCCGATGGTCGACCTCGTGCAGCAGCGTGGTCTGCGCCTCAAGGGCGGCCTCAAGCTCGCGCGTGCGTTCCTTGACAGCCTTTTCAAAGCGGTTCTTGTCGGCGGTGATGCGATCCTCGGAGCGCTTGCGATCGGAGACATCGAGCTGTGAGGCAAAGAAGAACAGGAGTTCGCCTTCGTCGTTGGAAACCGGGCTGATGTAGAGCGCATTCCAGAATGTCGAGCCGTCCTTGCGGTAGTTCAACAGATCGATGGCGATATCGGTTCCCGCTGCTATCGCGTCGCGCACGCTAGCCACAGCTGCCTTGTCTGTCTCTGGCCCCTGCAGGAAGCGGCAGTTCTTGCCCATGACCTCGTCGCGCTCGTAGCCGGTCAGGCGCAGGAACGCGTCATTGGCAAAGACGATCGGATTGTCCGCCTGACGGGGATCGGTGATGACCATCGACATGCGGGTGGCGCGGATGGCGGCCGCGAACGGATCGCCCTTGCCGTGCTCGGCATGCAGATTGTCCGTCATGTGCCATGCGTCGGCCGGTTCCCTGGTCCTTTTCCAGTCCATGCTTTCACTCCAAGCCGTTTTTCAGGGGTCACAACGGCTTAGACGTGGAATTGGTTCAATCTTGATCTTCTTGTCGCAGGCGGCCGTTTGCGAAACCGAATCGCCGGTTGCGCAAACTGTCGAAATGAACGGTTTTGAAGGTTGTCGGATGTAGCCGATTCGCTGAAAGCAGGGCTGGCGCCGACCTATAGAAATGATCAGGTCGCAATGGTCCGTGGCGGCGCTCGCCGGTGGCGGCTTTCTCAGAACAGCGGAAACATCAGGCGTGGCCACGCTTCATGCGCGCCTGCTTCAGGATGGCGCGCCAGCGGATCATGTCGAAGGGGATAGGCTCGTTGTTGTTGGCGATGTGGAAGATCTCGTTGTTGACGTTCTTCAACGAGCGCCAGAAATCATAGTCGGTGATGCGCGGATCGGCAGCCAGCCTGTCCACCTCGACCTTGATGTCGGTTTTCATGCACGTTCCTCGAACCGCCTGTTGCCCGCCGCCCGCGTCGCAACTCGCATGGCACCGTTCTCAAACGGTCAGCTGAGTCGTTCAATGGCCCAAATGGCTTGTTCACGTTAAAACCTTGGTAAGGTTAACGCGGGCGCGGCAGCGCTTCAAGCGGTCCTGCGGCGAATACCGATCGAACGGCCGGCGCGCTCGGGCATCGGCAGTGCAGAATGGGCGGCGCGCATGGCTTTCACCTTGGCCTGCACATCGGCGGGGAAGGGCGCGACTTTCGGCCCGGACATGTCGACATGCAGCGACAGGGTTTCGGAAGTGGCGGCGAGCCAGCCATCGACATGGCGGATTTCCTGGTAGGCCCGCAGCCGCTTGTCGTCGTGATCGATCAGCTGGAAGGATACGACGACCTTGTGTTCGAGGTGCAGTTCCTGGACATAGCAAACATGGACTTCGGCCGTGTAGATGGTCAGGCGCCGCTCTTCGACATAGTCCAGCCCCATGCCCATCGCCTCGAACGCCTCATCCGAGCAGCGGTCGAACAACACGTTGTAATAGGCCATGTTGAGATGGCCGTTGTAGTCGATCCAGTCCTTCTCGATGTCCATCGGTTTGGAAACGAAGGGGGCAGGGATGGGCATGGAAACTTCCTTGTTCTGGTGCTGGACAGAGCGCGGCAGTCGAGACTACGCATCCATAATCGCATAACAAGCGTGGACGCTGGTCCATTCGCGGAGGAATTCATGGCTCTGAGCGACCTCAATCCGGTCGAACGCAACGAGGAAGGCATCGCCGCCGTGCTCGGCATTCTCAAGCAGCAGCTCGGCGAACGCTTCCAGACAGGCGCGGCGATCCGCTCGCAGCATGCGCATACCACCACCTATATTCCGACGCAGGCGCCTGACGGTGTCGCGTTCCCGGAGACGACAGAAGAGGTGCAGGAGATCGTACGTGCCTGCGCCGCGCACCGCGTGCCGGTCATCGCCTTCGGCGTCGGTTCCTCGCTGGAGGGCCACACCAACGCGCCGGGTGGCGGCATCTCGGTCGACACCTCGCGCATGAACCGCATCCTGTCGGTCAACCCCGAGGATCTCGACTGCACGGTCGAGCCTGGCGTAACGCGCGAGGATTTGAATCGGCACCTGCGCGATACCGGCCTGTTCTTCCCCATCGATCCCGGCGCCAATGCTTCGCTCGGCGGCATGGCGGCAACGCGGGCCTCCGGCACCAATGCGGTGCGCTACGGCACGATGCGTGAAAACGTGCTGTCGCTGACGGCCGTCATGGCCGATGGCGAGACGGTGACGACCGGCAAGCGGGCGAAAAAGAGTTCGGCCGGCTACGATCTGACGCGGCTTCTGGTCGGCTCGGAAGGCACGCTCGGCATCATCACCTCGCTGACCTTGAAGCTGCAAGGCATTCCGCAGGCGATCTCCGGCGGCGTCTGCCCGTTTCCAAACCTCGAGGCGGCCTGCAACGCTGTCATCGCGACCATCCAGATGGGCATTCCGGTGGCGCGCATCGAACTGGTGAATGGACTGCAGATGCGGGCGATGAAGAATTACTCGAAGCTCGATTACCCCGAGAGCCCGTGCCTGTTCGTCGAGTTCCACGGCAGCGATGCCGGTGTCGCCGAACAGGCCGAAACCTTCGGTGCCATTGCTGAAGACAATGGCGGCGGGCCATTCCTGTGGACGAGCGTCGCCGAGGAGCGCACGAAACTCTGGAAGGCCAGGCACGATGCTTATTGGGCGTCGCTGACGCTGCGGCCGGGCACCAAGGGCCTGTCGACCGATGTCTGCGTGCCGATCTCGCGGCTGGCCGAATGCGTTGCCGAAACCGAGGCCGACATTGCCGAGATGGGCCTGGTTGCGCCGATCGTCGGCCATGCCGGCGACGGCAATTTCCATGTGCTGGTGCTGATGGATGTCAACGACCCCAAAGAGATCGCGCTGGCGGAGAAATTCGTCTCGCGGCTGAACATGCGGGCGATCGCCATGGACGGCACCTGCACCGGCGAACACGGCATCGGCCAGGGCAAGATCGGCTTCCTGCGCCATGAGCTCGGCCATGGTGTCGACATCATGCGCTCCATAAAAAAAGCGCTCGACCCGCAAGACATCATGAACCCAGGCAAGATATTACCTGCATAGCCGAAATGTGAGGAGCGGCAATGGATACCCTGATTATAAGGGCATCGCTTGGCAAGACACTGTTATTGCTGTCGGCCAGCCTCTTCTTTGTCCTGGCCTGCGCTTTCCTGATTTATGTCTCCGAGGACGGCGACACCGCCGGCCTTTGGTGGTGCGTGGCCTTTTTCGGGCTGGTCGCGTTGGTGTTTGCCTGGCAGCTTGTGCGGCCGCAGATTCTGGTGCTGAACGGACAAGGTTTCAGTCTCGGCGGAGGCCTTGTTCGATCGCCCAAGCTGGTCCCCTGGAAGGATATCGAAAGCTTCTTCGTCGTCCATCGCCGGCGCAGAATCGGCGATATGATCGGGTACAATTTCGCACCGGGGGTCAAGAAAAGCTCCGTCATGGGCAGCGTGACCAAAAGCCTGGGCGCCGAAGCCGCATTACCCCAGGGCTGGACATTGTCGCCCGAGGAGATGGTGGTGCTGCTGAACGAATATCGCCGACGGGGCATGGCAGGATAGTCTCTTACGCACAGGCCGGACCGCGGTCAAAGGCGTCCAAAAATCTCTGCTCTTCCAGATACATCAGAGATCAAGCAACTCTGGATGAATTGCCTCTTTATCGACACGCTGATGCGGGTAGAGTGCGGCTGACTTTCAATCAACCCGTTCGGAGCTGATGCTCGCACGCCTGTTCGTGATCTTCGGTGGCTTGTTTGTGCTGGTGCTGGTTGCGGCGCTGGTGGTGCCGTATTTTGTCGACTGGACCGGGTACCGCGCCCAATTCGAGCGCGAGGCGAGCGCCATTCTCGGCCGGAAGGTGACGGTGCAAGGCGACGCCACGGCGCGGCTGTTGCCGTTCCCCTCGGTGACCTTCTCAAACGTCACGGTCGCCGGCGGCCCCGGCGGCCAGCCGGCAATGACCGTCGAGACCTTTTCGATGGACGCGGAACTGGCGCCGTTCCTGCGCGGCGAAGTGCTGATTTTCGACATGCGGCTGGTGCATCCGAAGGCGACGATCGACATCGCCGATAACGGCACGGTCGACTGGGCGATACGGCCGTCCTCGCCCTTCGATCTCAACCAGATCTCGATCGAGAAGCTCACGGTGACGGAGGGAGAAATTGCGCTCCGCCATGCCGCAGGCGGGCGCAGCCATCTGATTTCCGAGATCAATTCGACCATCTCTGCCAAGTCGCTGGCCGGGCCGTGGCGCATGGACGGAACGTTGCTGCTCGACGGACTGCGTTCGACGGTTGCGGCTTCGACCGGCAAGGCCGAAGGCAGCGGCCAGATGCGGCTGAGGCTCAAGGTCGATCCCGATGCCTATCCACTGGTCATCGAAACCGACGGCAATGCCGGCATCGTCAATGGGGCTGCCGTCTATTCCGGCCAGTTCAAGATTTCCGGCGACGACAAAAACAGCGCTGAACTGCGCGGCGGCGATGGCGAGAGCGTCAAAATCAGCGCCGGCAAACCCGATCCGGGGTTCAGGCTGAACGGCAAGTTCTCGCTCGACCACCAGAAGCTTGGCGTCGACGAATTCCGCTTCGAGACCGGGCCGCTCGACAATCCCTACACAGCCGACGGCAAGGCTTCGGTCGATCTCGGCCTTAGGCCGAACTTCGCCATCGAGGCCAATGGCGCGCAGGTGCAACTGGACGAGGCGGTGGGCGCTGAGAAGGGCGCCGGCCTGACGCTGGACCAGCGTATTGCCGGAATCGAGCAGGCGCTGCTCGAACTGCCGAAGCCGAGCATCCCCGGCACTGTCGAGGTCAAGCTGCCGGCGGTGGTGGCTGGCGACACCACGGTGCGCGACGTGCATCTCTCGGCCGAGCCGGTCGAGGGCGGCTGGTCGGTGAAATCGCTGGCCGCGACCTTGCCCGGGCGCACGACGCTGGAAGCCAGCGGCATGCTCAGCTTCGAAGATCATTTCCGTTTCAGCGGCTCCATGCTGCTGGCGGTGGCGCAGCCTTCCGGCTTTGCTGCCTGGTTGTCGAAAGATGTCGACGAGGCGATCCGCCGGCTGCCGGCCGCCGGCTTCAAGGCCAAGGTGGACCTGTCGGAGAAGCGCCAGGCGTTCAGCGATCTCGAACTGATCCTCGGCAAGTCGAAGTTCACCGGCCGCATCGATTCCAGCCAGCCCGGCGACGCCAAGTCCTCGGTGCTGATGCGGCTCGAGGGCGGCGAACTCGATGTCGACGGGCTGACGGCCTTCGCCTCGATCTTCGTCAGCGACAAGGGCGCCAACCGCTTTTCCGACCGTGACCTCGATTTTCAGATCAAGGCAGGGCCGGTCAATGCCGGCGGGCTCACCGCCGACACGGTCGATACCGCGCTCCGGCTCCGCGACGGGCTGCTCGAAATCGACCGGCTGTCGATTGGCGGCCTTGCCGGCGCCTCGATCAGCGCCACCGGCCGGATCAAGGATTTTCCGGCAAGCCCGACCGGCAAGCTCGATGCCTCGGTGGTCGCCGTCGATCTGAAGCCGCTGATCGACATTGCCGCGCAACATTATCCCGACAATCAGGTGCTGAAGGGGCTGGCTGGCCGCACGGCCGCCTATCCTGAACTGTTCCAGGACGCGCGCGTCGATCTGGTGGCGAGCGCCGCCGATAATGGCGACGGCACCACCGGGCTGGCGGTGAGCGGACAAGGCAAGACCGGCGGTTCGGCCTTTTCGGCGTCGCTGTCGGGCAAGGGGGCCGTCGGCCAGTTGCTCGACGCGCCGGTGACGCTGACCTTCAACGCCAAAAATCCCGACGCCACCGTGCTGCTGGCGCTCTACGGCCTGCCGGCGCTGCCGCTCGGCATGCTCGGCCAGGCAAGCACCGATATTTCGGCCAAAGGCACGTTTGGCGGCGGCCTGGCGACGAGCTTCAATTTCGCCGCCGACGACTTCAAGGCGACGTTCGACGGCACCGTTGCCCAGACACCGCAAGGCACCACCGCCAAGGGCAAGATCGGCCTCGACGCCTCCGACATCGAGCCTTGGCTGATGACGACCGGCGCCGGCCTGCCGGGCATGGGAACGGGCACCTCGACCTCGCTCAGCGCGGATGCCGATTTCGGCAATGGCCTGCTGGTGTTGAGCGGTCTCAGCGGATCCATCAACGAGTCGGAGATTTCGGGCGACGTCAACATCGATGCGAAGCAGGGGCTGCCGCATTTTGCCGGTGCGCTGGCGCTCGACGAACTGGACCTCGACCCGATTGCGGTTGCGCTGTTCGGTGACCAGTCGTTCCTCAGCAGCAACGCGAACTGGCCGACGGCGCCATTCAGCCAGAAATCCAGCCTGCCGTTCAGCGCCGATCTCGATCTGACGACGGCGACGCTTGCCGCCGGACCGCTGGCGACAGCCTATGATGCGTCGCTGTCGTTGAAACTGGACCAGGAAGGCATCCGCGTTTCGGACCTGAAGGCAAAACTGCTCGGCGGCGCGCTCACCGGATTGTTCGAGTTGAAGAACACAGACGGCACGGGGCTGTTCTCCGGCCAGATGAGGCTTGCCGGCGCCGACCTGGCGACTGTGCTGCCGGCTGCCGGATTGAGTGGCAACGGCGATTTCTCGACAGGGCTGTCGACCAGCGGCAAATCGGTCGACGCGATGATTGCCGCACTCTCCGGCTCGGGCACGGCGGCGCTGAAAGGCCTCACCATTGCCGGCGTCAATCCCGACGCCTTCGGCGCGTTGATTGCCAGGGCCGATGCGATCGGGCGCGACATCGACGTGGCCAAGACCGCGGGCTTTGCACCTGAGATCGCTGGCGACGGCAGCTTTGCTGCCGGCGATGCCGACATCGCCTTCACGGTCGCCGGCGGCACGTTGCGGGCACCACCGATCAAATTCGAAAACCAGGCGGCGACGCTGTCTGCCGACATCACGGCCGACCTCAACACCGGCACCGTCGCCACCAAGGGCGCTGTCACCTACAAGCCTGGCGACGAGGCGCTGATCGGCTCCGATCCGACGGTCAATTTCAGCGTCGATGGGCCGTTCGGGGCGCTGAAGAAGCAGTTCGACAGCGAGCCGCTGGCGCAATTTTTGACCCAGCGCGCGCTGGAAAAGGAGCAGCAGCGGGTCGAGGCGATGCAGGCCGCACTGCTCGAGAAGCAGCGGCTGCGGCGCGAGGTGCGCTACTACGCCGCCCTGCAGACCGAGCGCGACAACGCCGCCGAGGAATTGCGCAAGCAGGAGGAAGCGGCACGGCTCAAAGCCGAGGCCGACGCCAAGGCGAAGGCACAGGCCGATGCGAAGGCACAGGCCGAAGCGGATGCCAAGGCCAAGGCGGATGCCGAAGCAAAGGCCGATGCCGATGCGAAAGCGCAGGCAGAGGCTGACGCAAAGGCCAAGGCAGATGCGGACGCGAAAGCCCAGGCGGAAGAGCAGGCTGCCGAAGACGCCGCCAAGGCCGAGGACGAACGGAAGAAGGCCGAACAGGCTCGGATCGCTTCGCAGGAAAAAGCCAGGCTGGAGGCCGAGCGCAAGGCTCAGGAGCAGGCGCCGAAGGTCGACCGCTCACTTCCCGGTGTCAGTGACGGTTCGGCCCCGGCGCAGCCGAAGCCCAGGACAAATCCGTTCTCGGTCGACAATTTGCTGAAGTCGCTGGGCAATTAAGAACCATTCAGACCGCGCCGCGCTTGGCCCAGTCCAGCACGTGGAGCCTGAGCGCAGAGGACAGGTTCGCATCGCGCGGTCTTGTTTCGTCGATTTCGGCGACCAGGGCAGCAAGCGTCAGCTTGCGCGCGGCGGCGATGGCGAGGAGATCGTCGTAAAAGGGTTTTTCGAGGGAATAGCTGGTGCGATGGCCGCGGATGGTCACGGAGCGTTTTTCGACCGGGCTCACCGCAGGCGGTCCATCAATCGCCCTGGTCTTCCGGGCGTTCGCGGCGGTGGCCGGCGACGAATTTTTCGGCCTTGTCCAATGTCAGACGGTCACGAGTTCTTTCGGCTTTGGAACGGCCGTGCAGAGCGCGGTTCTCGCCGGCGAGCTTTTCCTTTTCGGTGCGCGCCTTCTGCTTGCGGACCTGGCGAAGGTTGACGATTTCGCCCATGTCGCGCCGACCGTCCCGCTACTTCTTGCGGAAGGCGTCGAGCGACACGACGTCGGCGCCCTTGCCGGCGGCGGCATCGGCCACGGCGGGCTTTTTCTCCGCCTCAGTGGCAGCTGCCTTCTTCTCGGCCTTCGGCTTTTTCTCGGAGACGATAGCCAAAGGCTCGGCAGCCGGCTGGGCGGCTGCATCGTCTTCCGCCGGGACGTCGGTCTTAACGTCGAATTCGAGTTCGAAATTGACCGATGGGTCGTAGAAGCCGCGTACGGCCGAGAACGGGATTTCCAGCTTCTCCGGCACGTCGGAGAAGGACAGCCCGACCTCGAAGCCGGTATCGGTCACCTTGAGGTCCCAATACTGGAACTGGATGACGATGGTCATCTGTTCGGGATAGCGCTCGCGCAGCCTGGAGGACACCCGCACGCCCGGCGCGCCGGTCAGGAATGTGATGAAGAAATGATGATTGCCGGGAAGGCCGGTGCGCGCGACTTCGGCCAGGACCTTGCGCATGACGCCGCGCAATGCCTCCTGGGCCAGAATGTCGTAGCGGATGTGGTCGTCGGCCATGTGCTGGTCGGGTTCCGTTGAATCGTCCGCATAGCTGTAATCAAGCTTGAGCGCGGCGTAAACCGGATATAGATCGCTGATGCGCCGAAGCGAAGCCCGTAACGGACGATTTGATCGCCGGCTTTGACGTTCAGGCGCTGGCCAGCTGTTTTTCCACCGCTGCCGCTGATCTGCGCTTGCCGAAGGCGCGCAGGAATGTGCGCACGCCGTGGGTGGCGGATTGCAACACTTCGTCTTCCGACGGCATGCCGCCTAGCATGAAGGTGGTCTGCAGTTCGGCGTTGGCTAGCGCCAGGAACTGGCGTGCGGCGACATCGGGATCGTCGACCGCGAGATGGCCGGCATGGGCGAGGCGGGCAAAACGGGCGGCAAGTGCGGGCCAGGTCCGGCCCGGCCCTTGGTCGCGCCATTCTGCGAAGAGCTCGGGATAGCGCTCGCCTTCGGTCTGGATCAGCTTGCGCAGGAAGCGTCCGTCGCGGTTGCAGATGCAGTTCTGATTCATGCGCACGGCAAAGCCGATCAGGTCGGCTTCCAGATCCTTCGGCTGGTCTGGGAAAGAGGCGAAGGTGGCGAAGATGCCGGCATTGCAGCGCTCCGTCAGATCGCGCACCACAGCCATGAAGAGCTTTTCCTTGTCGCGGTGGTGATTGTAGATGGTCTGGCGTGACACGCCGGCCTCCACCGCGATCAGGTCGATATTGGCGCCGGCAAAGCCTTCCCGGCAAAAGACCGAAGCCGCCGCATCGATAATCGACATACGCTTGGCCTCGTGGCCGCGTGGCGGGAAAATGTCAGGAGAAACGGCAAGCTTCATTGAAATCTATATAGAGGTGATTGACGAATTAGACAAGGCTGTCTAAATTTGTGGACACAATAAATGGGGAATTCGCTCCGTAGAGACGAATAATCTCGCTCTGAGCCGTCGGATTTCAACGGGATGGAACGTCCTAGGGTTAGTCGTCGCGTTGGCGGCGCCAACCAGACTTGAAAGAAGCCTTTATCATGAGTCCCAAATTCCTCCGCATCGCGGTCGTGCTCGGCCTATTGTCCGCTATCGGCCCCTTCGCTATCGACATGTATCTGCCGGCGTTGCCTTCGATCGGCGAAGATCTGCATGCCGGCACCGCCGCCGTTCAGATGAGCCTTTTGATCTTCTTCCTGTCGATGGGCTTCGGCCAGATCGTCGTCGGACCGATCTCCGACATGGTCGGCCGCAAGCTGCCGCTTTACGGCGGCCTCGCGCTGTTCATGGTCGGCGGCATTGGTTCGGCCATGAGCCCGACCATCGAATGGCTGATCGCCTTCCGCTTCCTGCAGGGGCTGGGCGCCAGCGCCGGCATGGCGGTGCCGCGCGCCATCGTGCGCGACCTGCACACCGGCACCGAAGCCGCCAAGCTGATGTCGCTGCTGATGCTGGTGTTTTCGGTGTCGCCGATCCTGGCGCCGCTGACCGGCAGCCAGATCATCGAGAATTTCGGCTGGCGCGCCGTGTTCTGGACGGTGACGGGCGCGGCCCTGCTGGCCACCATTCTGCTGGCGACCTCGCTGAAGGAGACGCGGCCGGCGGAAGAACGCGTCGGTTCCTCCTTCGGAACCGCACTCGCCGGCTATCGCTTCCTCATGGGTGACCGCAATTTCCTCGGCCTGGTGGCGATCGCCGGCTTCGGCATCGCCAGCTTCTTCGTCTACCTCTCGAGTTCGTCCTTCATCCTGATCGACCATTACGGGCTGTCGCCTTCCGTCTACAGCGTGTTCTTCTCGATCAATGCGGTGGCCTTCATCGGCATGTCGCAGCTGACGGGACTGCTGTCGGAGCGCTTCGGGCTGAAGCGCGTCGTCTGGGTGGCGGTAACCGGCTATGCCACGACGATGGTTGTGCTGTTCGCAGTCATGGCGACCGGCGTCGACCGGCTCGATGTGATGGCGGCACTGCTGTTCGTCGGCTACGGCTTCCTTGGCCTGGTCATCCCGACGACGTCGGTGCTGGCCATGGAAGAGCATGGCGAGATCGCCGGCACGGCCTCGGCGCTGATGGGCACACTGCACTTCGCCATCGGTGCGCTGGCGATGGGCGTCGCCGGCATCTTCTTCGACGGCACCCCGCTGCCCATGGTGGCCGGCATCACGCTCTGCGCCGTAATCTCGTTCACGCTGGCCAAACTGACGCTCGGCCGCTCGCGCGAAGCCGTTGAAGCGCCGGCCGAGTAATCTGACCGCAATCGACCGGAAAGGCCGGGTCATCCCGGCCTTTTTCACGTCTGGGGTAATCCGGCCCCGGCCAGAACCACGGCCTTCGACCGACGCCAGCGGCAAATTGCACCAGCTCATGGCTCAATTTGGTGTAGGCTTCGCGTCCCATCGTCATGCGAAATCCGGCCAGCAGCAGCCGGCATTGAGCGTACGATATCGAGGAGGGGAGAAGTGGAGGTTTCTGTTGCCAGGTACCTCCGAACCCCGCCTAGAAGTGCGAACCTCTAGGGCTTGATTTGAAGCTATCGCACCGCTTACGCGGCGAGACGTGCTTCCGCATAGTTGTCATTTGCAACTACAGGTTTAGCCCGATGACGGTGGTACCATGCCGGGCAAAAGTACGATCTTTACACCTTCGTCGATCCTATTTCGCCCCCAGCAACAGCCGCTCTGATCACAGAGCGGTTCTTGGTGGAGGCGCCGGGTACCGCCCCCGGGTCCGAACGGCTTATTACATCGCCCATTTATCGCCATAGTCGGTCAAGCCGACAAAACGAATATAGGGGGGCGGCGCACAAAATGAAAGGCCGCAATGGCACTTCTTGGCCGCACCAAACTGCGGCGCCGAGGGTTGACTCGCGCGCGGTCTCAACCGAAGCTTTGCGATGGTGAGGACCATCGACATAGCGCACAAGTTGCGGCAGCGCGCCACAGCCCTCATCGATCGGATCCCGTGGCGCCGACATGGGGAAATTTGATGGCCGATTATCTCGCAGACGTGAAGAAATACGACGCCGCCGCAAATGCCGATGCGGTTGCCAAGATTGTGAAACATCTGGGCATTGCATTGCGCAACCGCGATTCCTCGCTGGTATCCTGCACCGACCCCAAGGAATTGGAGCGCGTCAAGACCAACTGGGTTGCCAAGAAACTCGGCGTGACCGACGGGGCGAAAGCCGACTCGGCGATCGAGAAGACCTGCAAGGCGTTGGCCGCCGACAGCTCCAAGAGCCGCGTGACTTTCTACTATCTGGTCGCCAAGGATCTGGGCAAGCTCGGCTCTTTGTGAAGATTACTGCCGATCGGCAAAGCGCGCGTTTGATTTGCTCCTCTCCGGGGGTCAGCACCGCCCCTCATTGCCCTGCCGGGCATTTCTCCCCGTATAGTGACGGGGAGAAAGGGCTGACCGCAGCCTTGGCTCTCTCTCTCTCTCTCTCGAACGCTTGTGATTGGCGAAACCGCGCTGATCACAGCGCCCCTCTCCCCGTCCCTATACGGGGAGAGGATGCCGGCAGGCAGGTGAGGGGCAGCGCTAACCATTGAAGAGTGATGGGGCAAGCCGCGTTCTGGTCCCTTTTGCTGTGTTCGGCCGGCGGCCAGTCGGTTATGATGGCGGTAACCCCGAATCGAGGCGAAGCCGATGCGCCAGTATCTCGACCTTTTGCAGCATGTGCTGGACAATGGCGCCGACCGTGGCGACCGCACGGGCACCGGCACGCGTGGGGTGTTCGGGTACCAGATGCGCTTCGACCTGTCGCGCGGCTTTCCCGTCACCACCACCAAGAAGCTGCATCTGAAGTCGATCATCCATGAACTCCTGTGGTTCCTGGCCGGCGACACCAACATCAAATACCTTAGAGATCATGGCGTTTCGATCTGGGACGAATGGGCCGACGAGAATGGCGATCTCGGCCCGGTCTATGGCAAGCAGTGGCGCTCTTGGCCGGATGGCCATGGCGGGTCGATCGACCAGATTGCCAATGTTCTGAAGGAGATACGCAGGAATCCGAATTCACGCCGGCTGATCGTTTCGGCGTGGAACCCGGCCGAAGTAAAGGCGATGGCGCTGCCGCCCTGCCACTGCCTGTTCCAGTTCTACGTCTCGGACGGCAAGCTGTCCTGCCAGCTCTACCAGCGCTCGGCCGACATTTTTCTCGGCGTACCCTTCAACATCGCTTCCTACGCGCTGCTGACCCTGATGGTGGCGCAGGTGACCGGGCTGAAGCCCGGCGAGTTCGTCCATACGCTGGGCGATGCGCATCTCTATTCCAACCATTTCGAGCAGGCGCGCGAGCAATTGCGGCGCACACCCAAGGCGCTGCCGACGCTGTGGATCAATCCGGAGGTGAAGGACCTGTTCGCCTTCCGCTTCGAGGATTTCCGGCTGGAAAACTATTTTGCCGACGCGTCGATCAAGGCGCCGATCGCGGTCTGATCCGCCCACCTTCAATCAATGCCGACCATGACGCCCGATGCCTTGATCACGGCATAGGCCTGCTTGCCTTTTTCGAGCTCGAGATCGGCAACGGCCTCGTTGGTGATCGAAGCGTGACGACGGAGCCGGCGACATCACCGCGGACAGGCGAGGTGCTTCGACGATCTCGACGATCGTTCCCTTGAGGATGTTGCGGGCGCTGATCTTCATCGGAGTTCCTTTCCGGGTTTCGGTGCACGTCCAAACCAGAACAATCGATGCCGAACATACGCTTTCGCAGGAGGCGGCCTTCCCTTGTTATATTCATCCAGATATATCGGTCGGCAGGAGTCGAGCCAGCAGATTTCAAGCCCAGGGAGAGTTTTCATGTTGGGGCACAAAGGTTTTGGTATGAGGGCAATCGCGATTGGCGGCTTTGCCGTAGCTCTGATGGCCGCGATGCCGGCGGCTCACGCGGGAGACAAGGTGATCGTGTTTGCCGCAGCCAGCCTCAAGGACGGGCTCGACGCCGTCACCAAGGCCTGCGAAGCCGATGTCGGTGAAGCGGCGACCGTCTCCTACGCCGCGAGCTCGGCGCTGGCCAAGCAGATCGAAAGCGGGGCGCCCGCCGATGTGTTCATTTCGGCCGATCTCGACTGGATGAAGTACCTCTCCGACAAGAGACTGACCAAGCCGGAAACCGAGGTGAAACTGCTCGGCAACCAGATCGTGCTGGTGGCGCCACAGGATTCCAAGGTCGAAACCAGGATCGAGAAAGGCTTCGACCTGGCCAAGCTGGTTGGCGACGGCAGGCTTGCCATGGGCGACGTCAAGGCGGTGCCGGCCGGCAAATACGGCAAGGCGGCACTTGAATCGCTCGGCGTCTGGTCGTCGGTCGAAGGCAAGGTGGCGCAGGCCGAGAATGTGCGCGCCGCGCTCAAGCTGGTTTCAACGGGCGAGGCCGCGCTCGGCATCGTCTATGCCACCGACGCGCATGCCGACAAGGGAGTCAAGGTGGTCGGCACCTTCCCGGAGGATTCGCACCCGCCGATCATCTATCCGGTTGCCCAGACCACCGATTCGAAGGACAAGGATACCCCGGCTTTCCTGAAGTGCCTGCAGTCCGCCAAGGCGGTGGAGCTGTTTAGGGATCAGGGTTTCACCGTGCTCACGCCGAGCAATTAAGGTAGCGGCTGACGCATGAACTGGCTGCTGGACCTCACTCCGGACGAATGGAATGCGGTCCGGCTGTCGATCAAGGTGGCGACGGTGGCGATGCTGTTCAGCCTGCCGCCGGGCATCTTGATGGCGCTTTTGCTGGCCCGCGGAAAATTCTGGGGCAAGACGCTGCTCAACGGCGTGGTTCACCTGCCGTTGATCCTGCCGCCGGTGGTGACAGGTTATCTCTTGCTGCTTACCTTCGGCCGGCGCGGGCCGGCGGGAGCGTTCCTGGCCGAGCATTTCGGCATCGTCTTCTCGTTTCGCTGGACCGGCGCCGCACTGGCCTGCGGTATCATGGGCTTTCCCCTGATGGTGCGGGCGATCCGGCTGTCGATCGAGGCGGTCGACCGCAAAATGGAGGCAGCGGCGGGAACGCTCGGCGCCAACCCGATTTGGGTCTTCGCCACCATCACGCTGCCGCTGATCCTGCCCGGGCTGATCGCCGGCTCGATCCTGTCCTTCGCCAAGGCGATGGGCGAGTTCGGCGCCACCATCACCTTCGTCTCTAACATTCCCAACGAGACGCAGACGCTGCCTTCGGCGATCTACACCTTCACGCAGGTGCCTGGCGGCGATGACGGGGCGCTCAGGCTGACGCTGATCTCCATCGTCATCTCGATGGCCGCATTGGTCACCTCGGAAGTGCTGGCGCGGCGCGTCGGCCGGCGGATGGACATCGAATGAGCGTGCTGGTGGACATCAGCCATCGGCTCGGCGGTTTCGCCGTCGACGCGCGTTTCGAAAGCGCCGGGCGGCTGACGGCGCTGTTCGGGCCATCGGGCTCCGGCAAGACGACGCTGATCAACGTGATCGCCGGCCTGATCCGACCGGACAAAGGGCGTATCGCGGTCGATGGCCGCGTGCTGGTCGACACCGATGCCGGCATTTTCGTGCCGAAGCACAAGCGCCGGACCGGCATGGTGTTCCAGGACGCGCGGCTGTTTCCGCATATGAGCGTGGCCGGCAATCTGCGCTATGGCCGCTGGTTCACGCCACCGGCGGAGCGCTATGCGGATATCGACGCGGTCGTCGAACTGCTCGGCATCGGTCCTCTGCTCGACCGGCGACCGGCAAAGCTCTCGGGCGGCGAGAAGCAGCGCGTGGCGATCGGCCGGGCGCTGCTTGCCAGCCCGAAACTGCTGTTGATGGACGAGCCGCTGGCCTCGCTCGACGATGCGCGCAAAGCCGAGATCCTGCCCTATATCGAGCGGCTGCGCGACGAGACCAAGCTGCCCATCGTATATGTCAGCCACTCCGTCGCCGAGGTGGTGCGGCTGGCCAGCGACGTGGTGGTGATGGCGCAAGGCAAGGTCGCAGCCTCCGGTCCGACCGGCGCGATCATGCAACGGCTCGAATTGCTGCCGGCGGAGGAACGCGGCGAGGGCGGCGCGGTTCTCGACACCAAGGTGCTGCGCCATGACGAGATCTTCGGGATGACCGTGCTCGGCTCGGCGGCGGGGGAAATCCGGGTGCCGCAATTGGCGGTCTCGGTCGGCGCGCCTGTGCGCATCCGAATCCGCGCCCGCGACGTGATGATCGCCACCGAACAGCCGAAAGGTCTCAGTGCGCTCAACATCCTGCCGGGCGCCATCGTCGCAATCGGCTCGGGCGAGGGGCCGACGGTCGAAATCGGCATCGACTGCAATGGCGCAACCGTGCTTGCGCGCATCACCGAACAATCCAGGCAGGTACTGAACCTTCAACTCGGCGGCAAGGTGTTCGCGGTGATCAAGACGGTCAGTTTCGACCGTGCCAACACCGGCGCCGGGCTGCCGGCCGAAGCGGATGGCTGATAGCCGCTATATCGTTTTGGAATAGCGCTATGGGTCGAGAGGGGCTAGTGTGACCGTGGAGGACAAGAGATGCCGTCGCTGAGCCTGCGGATAAATCTCGATCCGGACGGGCGCATAGGTCCGGGCAAGATCGAATTGCTGGAGCAGATCGCCACTTTCGGCTCGATCTCGGCTGCGGCACGCGGCATGGAGATGTCCTACAAGCACGCCTGGGATCTGGTGGAAGATATGAACCGTGTGTTCGGCAAGCCGCTGGTCGCGGCGCAGACCGGCGGCAAAAAGGGCGGCGGCGCGCAGCTGACATCAGTTGGCCTTGCAGTCGTCAGCCGTTTTCGCGCTATCGAGCGCGCTGCGGCGGCAGCGGCGGCCACGCATATGGACGCCTTGCAGGCCGAGATTGATGCTGGGTGAGGGTTGAAGCTTGCGATCCGTCACAACCCCCTCTGTCCTGCCGGACATCTCCCCGCAAGGGGGGAGATCAGCTCGCCCGTAGACGGGCGCTAATCTGTTAGGCGATTGGCGAAATCCTCCGTGACGGCCAATCTCCCCACTAGAGGGGGAGATGTCCGGCAGGACAGAGGGGGGCGCGAAGGAACTCGACCTTTGAGCGCGCTATTCCTCGGGCTCTGCTGCTTTACGCAGCAGATAGGTGTCCATGATCCAGCCCTTTCTTTTCCGGGCTTCTTCTCTCGTCCTCTCAATCTCCTCGCCGACATCACCCAGGCGACCGGAAACGAGGATCTCATCGGGTGTGCCGAGATAGGCGCCCCAATGGATGATCAGATCCTTGTCTGCCAGCGTGTTGAAGGCGCATTTGCCGTCGAGCATGACCACGGCGCTGCCGGCATTGTGCGGCATGCCTTGTTCGGCGAGGCGGCGGCCGGTGGTGATCAGCACGGGGTCGCCGATGCGGTTCAGCGCCATCTTGTGGCCGGCGGCTAGCGCCTGGACGGCGGTGATGCCGGGAATGACCTCCAGTTCGAATGCGACATTGCCCCTCAGTCGTACGCGCGCGAGGATGCGCAGCGCGCTGTCATAGAGCGAGGGGTCGCCCCAGATCAGGAAGGCGCCGCAGCCGTCCTCGGCAAGTTCGTCGCGGACCAGGCTCTCATAGATCTGGGCGATGGCCTCGTGCCAGTCATCGACGGTCGAGCGATAGGAAGGCGCCGGCTCGGCGCGCACCGGCACGTCGAACTCGACGCGGCGCGATTTCGGATTGCTGACGAAACGGTCGCAGATATGGCGGCGCAATTCGGCAAGGTCGTTCTTCTTCGCCCCCTTGTCGGGGATAAACAGGACGTCCGCCCGGTTTAGGCCTGATATGGCCTGCACGGTCATATGGTCGGGATTGCCGGCGCCGATGCCGATGACGAGAAGCTTGCGCATGACGCGAACTCCTGCCCGATCGAAACCTGTTAGTCCAGACCGCCGATTGGCGTGTCCAGACACTGTGGCGTCCTGCTGGGAGACGGAAGGCTTTGAAACGCCACATTGAAACGGCTAGGGTCGCGGCATTCTTGGCGAGGGGCTTCGATGTTGCAATATGTTCTGTCCGTAGCGCTGGCGCTTTTAGCCGTGCCCGCGCTGGCCAATGATACGACCGCCGAACTCGGCACAGGTGGCCTGATCCTGTCGCGTAGCGACGCGGTGTCGATGCAAAGCGAGGATCTCTATATCTCGCCGGAAAAGATCACGGTCGACTACGTCTTCCACAACAACACCGACACGGATGTAAATGCCATCGTCGCTTTTCCGCTGCCGGACATCGAAGGCAATCCGGAGGAAATGCCGGCCATCCCGGAAAACCAGAGCGACAATTTCCTTGGCTTCGAGGTGATGATCGACGGAGCGCCGGCAAAGCCGCAGCTCGAGCAGAAAGTGTTCGCTGTCGGCATCGATATCGGCGCCGATCTGAAGGCGCAGAACGTGCCGTTCAATCCGTTCGGCGATGCGGCCAAGGCGGCCCTGGCGAAGCTGCCGAAAACGGTCGCCGAGGATTGGGAAAACCGCGGCATCATCATCGAGGATACGGGCAGCGACGGTACCGAGGCGAACAAGGTCTATACGCCGTGGTGGCAGTTGCGCTCGACCTATTGGTGGCGCGCGATATTTCCGGCCAACAAGGATGTCCACGTCTCGCACCGCTACAAACCGAGCGTCGGCGGCACGTCATCGGTGAGTTTCTTCTATGACGGCAAGTTCACCGAGGGCAGCCAGTACACGACCTACAAGACCCGCTACTGCATGGACGACAGCTTCGAGAATGCGGTGCGGCAGGCCGCCAAGGCCGACGGTTATCCGCATTTTTACGAGAACCGCATAGCCTATATCCTGACCACCGGCGGCAACTGGGCCAATGGCAGCATCGGCAAGTTCAAGCTAACCGTCGACAAGGGCAATCCGAAAGCGCTGATCTCGTTTTGCGGCGACAATGTCAAGAAGGTCGGGCCGACGACCTTCGAGACGGCGGCGCAGGATCTCTATCCCGAGCACAACATCGACATATTGCTTTTGGAGCCGTCGGATGACGGCACCGGGGGAGCCAACTGATGGACGTCGCGATCTATGTCGCCATTGCGCAGAACGGCGTCATCGGGCGCGACGGCGGCTTACCGTGGCGGCTGTCCACCGATCTCAAGCGCTTCAAGGCCGATACGATGGGCAAGCCCGTCATCATGGGCCGCAAGACTTATGAAGGCATCGGCCGGCCGCTGCCGGGCAGGTTGAACATCGTGGTGACCCGCGACAAGGCCTGGCGCGCCGAGGGCATCGAGGTAGCGCACTCCCTGGAGGCCGCGATCCAGCTGGCCACGGTGCGCGGGCGTTGCATGGCCGGCGTCGACGAAATCTGCATCATCGGCGGCGGCGAGATCTATGCGCAGGCGCTGCCGCTGGCAGACCGGCTGCACGTCACCCATGTGCTGGCGGCGGTCGATGGCGACGCGCATTTTCCCGACATCGATCCGGATTTGTGGCGCCTTGTCAGCGCTCAGGACGTTCCGGCCGGTGAAAAGGACAGCCATGCGACGCGCTATTCGGTTTACGAGCGACGCCGCGGCGTGCATTGAGACGATAAAAGGGTCGCGAACGTCCAAAACGGACATGCTCGGCAGCGGATCGCGTTGAAAGCGCATCGCGGCATCCCTATAGAAGAACAACTGGATTTTGCGCCGCAACGCCGGCGCCGAGGGAATTCCAAGCGAAAGGACATTCATGCCCTGGAACGACAAGAGCGGCGGTGGCGGCGGCCCATGGAGTGGCGGCGGCGGCAACAATCAGGGACCTTGGGGGCAGGGACCGAAGGGGCCTAGCGGCCCGCCGGGGTCACCTCCCGATCTCGAAGACATCATCCGCCGCGGCCAGGACCGGCTGCGGCGCGCGCTGCCCGGTGGCGGCGGCGCCAGCCCGGCCGTGTTTGCGCTGATCGCAGCGGCTCTGATCGTGCTGTGGGCGTTCAAGGCGGTCTACACCGTGCAGCCGGACGAGGTTGCGGTCGAGCTGCGCTTCGGCAAGCCGAAGGCGGAGCTGTCGCAGCCAGGTCTGCATTTCCATTGGTGGCCCGTCGAAACCGTCGAGACGGCCAACATCGCCGAACAGCTCGTCGATATCGGTGGTGGCGGCGCGACGAGCGGCAACTCGTCGGGGCTGATGCTTACCGGCGACCAGAACATCGTCAACGTCCAGTTTTCGGTGGCCTACCAGGTCTCCGATCCCCGGGCCTATCTGTTCGACGTCTCCGACCCAGAAGGCATGCTGCAGCAGGTCGCAGAGAGCGCCATGCGCGAAGCGGTCGGCCGGCGACCGGCCCAGGACATCTTCCGCGACGACCGTCAGGGCATTGCGGCGTCGGTGCGTGAAATCATCCAGACGACGCTGGACGGCTACAAGGCCGGCCTGAACGTCAACGCAGTTTCGATCGAGGACGCGGCGCCGCCGCGTGAAGTGGCCGACGCGTTCGACGAAGTGCAGCGCGCCGAGCAGGACGAAGACAAGTTCGTCGAGCAGGCCAACCAGTATTCCAACCAGAAGCTCGGCCAGGCGCGTGGCGCCGCGGCGCAGATCCGCGAGGACGCGGCAGCCTACAAGAACCGTGTCGTCCAGGAAGCCGAAGGTGAGGCGCAGCGCTTCATCTCGGTCTATGACGAATACGCCAAGGCGCCCGATGTGACGCGCCGGCGGCTTTATCTGGAAACGATGGAAAAGGTGCTGAAGGAATCCAACAAGGTCATCGTCGAACAGGGCAATGGACAAGGGGTCGTTCCCTATCTGCCGCTGCCGGCACTGCAGCCGAAGGCGCCGCCGCCTGCGACCACGGGAGGAGCCCAGTGATGGCCAATCGTCTTCCCATCATCGCGGTCATCGCGGCCGTGCTTCTGTTCCTGCTCTACTCCTCGGTCTTCGTGGTCAACGCGCGCCAGCAGGCGCTCGTGCTGCGGTTCGGCGAGATCGTCGACGTGAAGAATGAACCCGGCATCTATTTCAAGGCGCCTTTCGCCTTCTTCGACGCCGACAGCGTGCAGTTGATCGAAAACAGGGTGCTGCGCTTCGATCTCGATAACATCCGCGTCCAGGTTTCGGGCGGCAAGTTCTATGAGGTCGACGCTTTCATCGCGTACCGCATCTCGGATCCGCGGGTGTTCCGCTCAGCCGTGTCCGGCCAGATCACACTGGCCGAAGCACGACTGAGGACGCGTCTCGATGCGGCGCTGCGCCGTGTCTACGGTCTGCGCGACTTCGAGGCGGCGCTCTCGGAAGAGCGGGCCGTGATGATGCGAGAAGTGCGCGATCAGCTTCGGCCCGACGCCACCTCGCTCGGCCTGCAGATCGAGGATGTGCGCATCCGCCGAACCGATCTGACGGCTGAGGTTTCGCAGCAGACCTTCGACCGCATGAAGGCCGAACGTTTGGCCGAGGCCGAACGGCTGAGAGCGCGCGGCAAAGAGGCCGCGCAGCGCATTACCGCCCGCGCCGACCGCGAAGTGGTGGAAATCGTCGCCGAGGCGCGCAAGGAATCGGAAATCCTGCGTGGTGAAGGTGAAGCCCAGCGCAGTGCGACCTTTGCCGACGCCTACAAACGCGATCCGGCGTTCTTCGACTTCTACCGGTCGATGAATGCCTATGGCACGGCGCTGGACAACTCCGGGACGACGATGGTGCTTTCGCCGAACTCGGAGTTCTTCCGCTTCTTCCGCAATCCGGACGGTACGGACGCGAAGCCGGCGACACCTGCGGCTCCGGCGACGGCACCTGCCGCGCCGGCGACGGCACCTGCCGCGCCGGCTGCACAACCTGCACCCGCCCAGTAGGGCGGTGCAGGATTTCCTTGCGGCCATAGGCCTGGTCCTCGTTGTCGAGGGCCTGGTCTATGGCGGCTTTCCCGGCCTTGCCAAACGTCTTGCCGGCGAAGTGCTGTCGACGCCGGAAATTGCGCTGCGCATCGTCGGGCTGGTGGCGATCGCCATCGGCGTCGGCATCGTCTGGTTGGTGCGTGGCTGAGGACCGCTGATCTGCAATTCCAGGAAAGTGTGAGCGGTTTTCCGTCCGGAATTGCGTAAAAGCAAAGGGATTGAACTGTTCGCCGTTTCCGCGAAACGGCGAACCGCTCTAAGGTGTAACGGAGGATTTATCCTCCTGATGTGGCCATAGCCGCAAACGTGCCGTATTTCTTGCCAACATGACGCGACGCGGCGTTTTGCCGAAGCGCTTTTTCTTTTCAGATTCCGGGAGGCTTTCGATGACATCCAACACCCTTCTGCGCGCGGCGCGGCGGACGTTCATCGCAGGTGCTGCGGCACTTATGGTCGGCGCGCTTGCCGTTCCCGCTTTCGTGACGCCGACGGTGGCCGCGGACGGACCGGCTTCGGTTGCCGACCTCGCCGAAGGCCTGCTCGGTGCGGTGGTCAACATCTCGACCTCGCAGACCGTGAAGGGCACGGAAGGTCCGGGCGCGGTGCCGATGCCGCAGCTGCCCGAGGGTTCGCCGTTCCAGGATTTCTTCGACGACTTCTTCAAGAACCGTGGCGGCGACAAGGATGGCGGCGCGCAAAAAGTGCAGTCGCTGGGCTCCGGCTTCGTAGTCGACGCCGAGCAAGGCATTGTCGTCACCAACAACCACGTTATCGCCGATGCAGACGATATCGAGGTGAATTTCTCCGACGGCGTGACGCTCAAGGCGACGCTGGTCGGCACCGACACCAAGACCGACGTGGCGGTGCTCAAGGTCGACCCGAAGGGCCACAAGCTGACGGCGGTGAAGTTCGGCGATTCCAACAAGATGCGCGTCGGCGACTGGGTGATGGCGATCGGCAATCCGTTCGGCCTTGGCGGCACGGTGACGGTCGGCATCGTCTCGGCCCGCAACCGCGACATCAATTCCGGCCCCTACGACGACTTCATCCAGACCGACGCCGCCATCAACCGCGGCAATTCCGGCGGGCCGCTGTTCAACAGCCTGGGCGAGGTCATCGGTATCAACACGGCGATCATCTCGCCGTCGGGCGGCTCGATCGGCATCGGTTTCTCCATCCCCTCGCAGCTTGCCTCGGGCGTCGTCGACCAGCTGCGCCAGTTCGGCGAGACCCGTCGCGGCTGGCTCGGCGTGCGCATCCAGCCGGTGACCGACGACATCGCCGAGAGCCTCGGCATGGCGACCGCCAAGGGCGCGCTGGTGGCCGGCGTCATCAAGGGCGGACCGGTCGACAACGGCACAATTCTCGCCGGCGACGTCATCATCAAGTTCGATGGCAAGGACATCCATGAAATGCGCGACCTGCCGCGCGTCGTGGCGGAAAGCCCGGTCGGCAAGGCGGTCGACGTGATCATCGTGCGCAAGGGCGTCGAGCAGACGGTGAAGGTGACGCTCGGCCGGCTTGAGGACGGCGAGAAGGTCGCTGCCGGTGAGGACGGCACTACCGATGAGGACAAGGGCGGCGACAAGGCGCCCGCGGTCTCCACGGCCTCGGTGCTCGGCATGACCGTCGGCGAGCTCAATGACGACACACGGAAAAAATTCGGCATCGCGGCCGACGTCTCCGGCGTCGTCATCACCGACGTCACCAAGGATTCGGCCGCCGCCGAGCGCGGCATCCAGGCCGGCGAGGTGATCACCGAAATCGCCCAGGAATCGGTCGCGACCCCGAAGGACGTGATGGACCGGATCGGCGCGCTGAAGGAGCAGGGCCGCAAGAATGCGCTCTTGATGCTGGCGTCCAAGACAGGCGAGTTGCGCTTCGTGACGATCCGGATGGATTGAGTCCGGAAAGCCCCATAACCGATTGTCTTCAGGGAAAGGGCGGCTAGCGAGCCGCCCTTTTTCGTGCCTGCCAGTCCGTGCGTGACAGTTTGTAGAGGACATGCCGCTTGAGGTGCGGGTGGCTGTCAGGGATGGATGGGTGGTCGAAATCGCGAGCCGGGTCAGGGCTCATGCCAAGACGCTCCATGACGGCCGTCGAGCGGCGGTTGGCTGCGACGGCGAAGGAGACGATCTCGTCGCGGTCAAGCGTTTCGAAGCCAAAGGCGAGCCAGGCTTCGGAGGCCTCCGTGACATAGCCCTTGCGCCAGAATTCCGGCGCCAACCGCCAGCCGATCTCGATCGTATCGGAAGGCAGGGACGGCACGTGATCGGTCTTTAAGAGACCGACGAAGCCGATGCATTCCCCAGTCGCGGCGATCTCGGCGGCGGCAAAACCAAAGCCGTCCTCGGCGATCCAGCCCCGAAACTCGTCCATCTTGGCATCCGTCTCGGCGCGGTCGCGGCGGAACGGAAAGAATTCCATCACCCGCTCGTCCGAATTGATGCGGTGGAAGAGTTCGCGGTCGCGGTCTTCCCAGTTGCGCAGGATGAGGCGCTCGGTGCGCATCGGTTTCATTGGGCGAACTCTTCCTGGCGGTAGCCCTGGAGATAAAGCAGCGCGGTGAGATCGCCATGGTCGATGCGGACCTTGGCTTCGGCAGCAACGGCCGGCTTGGCGTGGAGCGCGACACCGGTGCCGGCCAGGCGGATCATGTCGAGGTCGTTGGCGCCGTCGCCGACCGCAATCGCATCGAATGGCGTCAGGCCGAGGCGGGCCGAGATATCGTTCAGCGCATCGGCCTTGGCGGCGCGGCCGAGGATCGGCTCGGCGACCAGGCCGGCAAAGCGCCCGTTCTCCTCGATCAGGCGGTTGGCACGGTTTTCCTCGAAGCCGAGCATGGCGGCGACACGGCTGGTGAAGACGTCGAAGCCGCCGGAGACAAGCGCCGTCCAGGCGCCATTGGCGCGCATCGTCTGCACCAGGGCGTGGCCGCCCGACGCCAGCGTCAGGCGGTTCGCGATGATGCGGTCGACAACGGCGGCATCGAGGCCTTTCAGCAGCGCCACGCGTTCACGCAGCGCCGGCTCGAAAGCGATCTCGCCGTTCATCGAGCGTGCGGTGATGGCGGCAACGCGGTCCTTGACGCCGATCTCGTCGGCGAGTTCGTCGATGCATTCCTGGTCGATCATGGTTGAATCCATATCGGCAAGCAGGATTGTCTTGCGGCGGCTTTCGGCCTGCTGAACGATCACGTCGACCGGCTCTGAACCAAGTGCTGTGCGCAAGGCCGCACTTGCCTCAGCGGCTTCTGCCCCCTCGGGCAACACCAGATCGCAGGCGACGCCTTCGCCCAGCCAGCGAACAGCGCTTGCACCGACCGACCGTGAGGCCATATTCGCAAGCGAGGCCGACATCGCGCGGCTGAGGGGGTGGGACACAAGCGTGGCAATGAGCGGCATCGAAACTTCCAAGCAGCTAGGCGAGGGCGGGCAGGCGGGCGAGGGCCGCGTGAAGAACGCGATCCTGATAGCCGGGCCGACAGCCAGCGGCAAGTCGGCGCTGGCGCTCGATCTCGCCGAGCGCAAGGGCGGCGTTATCGTCAACACCGATTCCATGCAGGGCTATTCGGTGCTCGATGTGCTGACGGCGCGGCCGAGCGCTGCCGACCTCGCCCGCGCGCCGCACTTTCTCTATGGCCACGTGCATCCCTCGACCGCCTATTCCACCGGCGCCTGGCTGCGGGACGTGATGAAGCTGATCGATAACGGCACGCTCGCCCGACAGCCCGATGACGCCGGCTTTGAACGTCCGGTGATTTTCGTCGGCGGCACCGGGCTCTATTTTCGCGCACTTGCCGAGGGCATTTCGGAAATGCCCGACATTCCGCAGCAGGTACGCGACCGCTGGCGCTACGAGTTAAAGGAGCAAGGCGCAGCCAAGCTGCACCGCATCCTGATGCATGAGGATTCGGCGGTCGCCATGCAGCTGAAGCCGACCGACGGCCAGCGCATCGTGCGGGCGCTGGAGGTGCTCGACGCATCCGGCCGCTCCATCCTCGAATGGCAGGCAGCGCGCGGCCGGCCGCTGATCGACCGCGACAGCGCTCGGTTCTTCGTTATCGAGCCGAACCGCGCCGCCCTTGTCGAGCGGATCGAAACAAGGTTCGACCGCATGCTCGATCTCGGCGCGCTCGATGAGGTCAAACGGCTTGCGGCGCTTGGCCTCGATCCCGACCTGCCGGCGATGAAGGCGATCGGCGTTCGCGAACTTTCGGCCGCGATGGCTGGTGACACCAGCTTTTCCCAGGCCATCGCGCGCTGCAAGGCAGCGACGCGGCAATATGCCAAACGGCAAACGACGTGGTTTCGCCATCAGCTGGGACCGGAATGGCTGAGATTGCAGCCCGGCGACGGCCTGCAAGCCGTGATTTGATTTTCGTGCTGCTAATACAATTAAAGAAACAGAAGTAGGAATGAACATTCCCGCTCCGGTTGTCTGGATTAACCGTCCGTAAGGCGCCGGCATGCCATAGATCCGGGGGGTACTTTTCCAACGGGGAGCAGATGCGTTTCCACAAGGCGGAATCCGCATTTTTCGTCTTTATTTTCGTGATCCTGGCCGCAGGCCTGGTGACGCTTTATGCCTATGGTCAATTGCAGTCCATCGCGGTCGGTCACGATACGACTTCCCGGGTCGAGAGGATCGCCTATCTCAACACGCTGCTGTTTGTCACCGGGGTGCTGCTGGCGACAGCGCTGTTCTTCGGCGTGTTCTTCATCTACCCGCTGATTCGTAGGCAGGCCACGGAAGAGGGCAAGCTGCGCGCCATGACGGTTTCGCTCAGCGCCCGCTCGGAAACGCTGCAACATGCGGCATTGACCGACGGCCTTACCGGCATGCAGAACCGGCGCTATTTCGATGATGCGCTGAAGGAATATCTCGAGGAATTCCGCCGCATCGAAAAGCCCGTCGGGCTCATGATCCTCGACCTCGATCATTTCAAGCAGGTCAACGACACGCATGGCCACGATGTCGGCGACGAGGTGCTTAGGGCAGTCGCCAATTGCCTCAAAGGCATGACGCGCTACCACGATGTGGTGGCGCGGCTTGGGGGCGAGGAGTTCGCCGTCGTTACGCCCAACATGGATGCGGAGTTGTTGGGGAAGTTCGCCGAACGCATCCGCAAAGCGATTGCCAACATGTCGGTGCTGTCGGGCAATGTCCGCCTCAAGATCACCACCAGCGTCGGACTAGCCGTCTGGGATCGGAAGGAAACCGCCGAGGAATTCTACCGCCGCGCCGACCGCCAGCTCTACGAGGCGAAGAGGCAAGGCCGCAACCGCGTCTGCGCCTGAAATCCCGGCATTAAATTCGTGAGGCTGGCCGTTTGATGCCGTCTTCTGCGCTTCCGGCCTTCGCCGGCCGAAGCACTCATGAGGTGGTGGCGGCAGCTATGGCTACGGCCGGCGTAGGCCGGTGCTCACGGACTCAATGTCCGCTCCGCTCCGGTTCTCGAAGTCGACACCGACCGACTCAGCCTGACGAATTTTCTGGCGTGATTTACCCAAGCTGGCTGACGAAGCTGATCTCGGAAGTTGACGCGGCTTGCCGGTGGCCAGAAGGGTGTGCAGGCTAATCGTTCTGCGGGCGCATGCCGAAGGTTGTGGGCTTGAGGCCGTAGCGCAGGTCGAAATCGTCGTCCGGCTGGACGCGCTGGGCGGTCGCCGGCTTGCGGTAATCGGGATCGCCGGCCTGGCGGCCGGAGTCCACGACCTCGGCGAAGGCCATCTGCTGCTGCGGTTTCGGCACGTTGCGCAGCCGCTCGACGATGGCGGCGAGATCGACGTCGTTGCCGTCCTGCGAGAACTCGTCCTGCTCTCGCTTGGCGGTGCCGGGGATCAGGTTCTCCGCCAGTTTCTCGAACTTCAGCCGCATGGTCGTCGCCACGCCTTCACCGAAGGCGATGGCTTCGCGCTGGCCCATGGAGGACAGGAAGGCCAGCGTCGAGGCGGAGGAATCGGCGATCGCCGAGCGGATGATCGCCTGGTCCTGCTCGTTGGCCAGCCGCATGGCGAAGAAAGTCGAGCATTGCGACAGGATGGTCGGATCGAGTTCACCCGGGCGCTGGGTGACGACGCCGAGATAGCAGCCATATTTGCGGCCTTCCTTGGCGATGCGCGACAGTGCATGCCTTGTCGGGGCGAAGCCAAGGCGTGGATCGGCCGGCATATAGCGGTGTGCTTCCTCGCACAGCAGCAAGAGCTTCAGCCGGCCCTCGCTCCACAGCGCAAGGTCGAAGGCGAGCCGAGCCAGCACCGAACAGACGGAGTTGACCACTTCGGACGGCATGCCGGCCATCTCGAAGCAGGTCACCGGGCGGCCATGATGCGGCACACGGAAAATATTGCCGATCGTCTCGTGGATCGTGTCCTCGATCAGCCGCGAATTGAACATGAAGCGATAGCGCGGGTCGGACGCGGCGGACTCGATGCGCGTCTTCAGCGATTTCAGCGTCGGGCGGTCGTTCTTGCTTTCCAAGAGGCCCATGCGCTCGTCGATCTGCTTGATGAGATCGACCATGCGGTAGGGCACCGGCGTGTCGGCGGTCAGCGCATCGCTGCCGCGGCGCACGTAAGAGCCTGAATTGGGATTGCGATAGAGGTTCTTGGCGGCGGGGATCAGGTCGCGCAGGACATCGACTTCTTCCGGCACGACCTCTCGGCCGCGAAACAGCACTTCGGCGAATTCTTCAAGCCTGAACATCCAGAACGGCAGGTCAAGCGTCTTGGAATCGACCCGGACGCAGAACTCAGGCAGCGACGCCGCGAATTCATTGTGCGGATCGAGGATGAGGATTCGCAGATCGGGCCGGGCCGCGATCGATTTGCGCAGCAGCAGCGAGACGGCGGTGGATTTGCCGACGCCGGTTGTGCCGACAACGGCAAAATGGCGCGCCAGCGTGTCGTCGATAGCGATGTTGGCGTCGATCGACTCATCCTGCGACAGGGTACCGATGGTGATCGAATGACGCCCGGCGAGATCGTAGACCGCCTGCAGATCACGGGTACGGATGCGGTGCGCTATGGCGCCGATATGAGGATAGGTGGTGATGCCGCGGTCGAACACCGGTTTGGCCCCCGGTTCGGCGCCGTCGCGCACTTCGCCGATCAGCTCGACGCTGACCTCGATGGGGTTTTGTCCCTCATTGCTCCAGGCGCGATCCGACTTGCCGATCTCGTAGACCAGACCAACGGTGCGCGATGTCCCGAGATTGATGGAGATCATCTTGCCGACGGTCCACAGGCCGGTGACCGCTCCTTCGACGTCGTCGGCATAGGCGCTGATGGTGGCGCGCGCACCGTCGCACTGCACGACGTTGCCGAGAATGCGCTTGTCGCTCTGCTCTGCGCGGCGGCGCTCCTGCGAGGTCGGTTCGCCGACGGAGGCTTCGCGCTCGACAAACATACGATCCGATCCCCATTCCCGTGGAGCCTCGATCCTACACAGACGGGGTTAAGGTGGCGTGATGCGGGATGGTGTAGCAGGGGTTAACCCGTCAGCGAAAATTCAACCGGCCGGCCTCTTCCCGCAATCCGAAGATTCGATATATTGGACGAACGACTGATATAGCGAATGACATGTCGGCTACGATCGGCAGACGGATCCATGCCGAAAGAGCCTTGCGGGACTGGTCGTTGGCCGACCTGGCGAACCGCTCCGGCGTCTCCAAAGCCATGCTCAGCACTATCGAGCGCGGCATGACCAGCCCGACGGCGGCGCTGCTGGTGCGCATCGCCGCTGCCTTTGGCATGACGCTGTCGACGCTGATTGCGCGCGCCGAGCAGCAAGGTGGCGGCCTGCTGCGCGAGAGTGAGCAGCCGGTTTGGCGCGACCCCGGTACGGGCTATGTCCGCCGGCATTTGTCGCCGGTTTCCGACACGCCGCTCGAATTGATCCGGGTGCAGTTGCCGGCGGGCGCCAGTGTGAGCTTCCCGGCGGCGTCCTATGCCTTCATCAAGCAGCAGATGTGGCTGATCTCCGGGCGGCTCGAATTCACCGAGGGTGATATGGTGCATAGTCTCGAGCCCGGCGACTGCCTGGCGCTCGGCGCGCCGTCGGACTGCACGTTCCATGCCGTCGGACCGCAGCCAGCTGAATACCTGGTCGCGCTGGTCAGGGGCTGAAATCGTGGCAAGACGTCCCAAGCGCTCCGACAATGGCGGACCGCCGCTCGATGATTACAAGGGTCCGCCATGGGGCAAGGGCGATCCCTACATCTTCCTGGCCTGGCAGGCAGCGCATGCCAAGGCGTGGAAGGCGCCAAGCCGTGACGTGATGCTGATGCGCATGGAAAAGGCCGAGCGGCTTGGCCTGACCTATGAGGAATACACGCTCGAAATCCTCGAACGCGGGCTGCATCTGCAGCCGAAAGACACCGATCGCATCGCCGCGATCAAGGCGAGACGAAAGGCGCCGCGTCGCGCGTCTGGATTAGGAAGGGAAAGTGCAGGTGAGTCCCATCGAAATCAGGTCGCTGACTGCGGAAACACGCGACATGCTGGCCGACCTCCTGATCGAGACGGTCGCGGCCGGCGGCTCCGTCAGCTTCATGCATCCCTTATCCAGGCAAGCGGCGGAAACCTTCTGGAGCAACTCGTTGATGGCAGCAGAGAGAGGCGAAAGAGCGGTGCTGGGCGCTTGGTATGGCGACGCGTTGGTCGGCACCGTCACCTTGCTGCTCGACTTCCCGGTCAATCAGCCGCACAGGGCCGAGATCGCCAAGCTGATGACCCGCGTCGAACACCGCGGCAAGGGCATAGCGAGCCGGCTGATGCGGGCGGCCGAAACGCTCGCCGTCGAGAAAGGCCGCACGCTTCTGGTGCTGGACACCGCAACCGAGGAGGGCGCTTCCGGCCTTTACGAAAAACTCGGCTTCACGCTCACTGGCGAAATACCGGACTTTGCCCTGAAACCGCATGGCGGGCTGACCGGCACGCTCATCTACTGGAAGCGCATCGGCGGCGCTGCCTAACCCTTGTGATGAACCTCTTGCAGCGCGTAGACCGGCGTCGCGATGCCTTCCATGCGCGCCTTCAGCTGCAGCGCCAGGAACTGGGAGTAATGGCGCGACTGGTGCAAATTGCCGCCATGGAACCACAGCGCCTCCTGCTGCGTCGGCTTCCACATGTTGCGGAGCTCGCCTTCCCAGGGGCCTGGGTCCTTGGTGGTGTTGGAGCCGAGGCCCCAGCATTTGCCGACCTTGTCTGCGACCTCCCGTGAGATCAAATCGGCCGCCCAGCCATTCATCGAACCGTAGCCGGTGGCGTAGACGATGAGATCGGCCGGCAGTTCCGATCCGTCGGAGAGCAGAACGGAGTGCGCCTTGATCTCCTTCACGTCGACACCGCTTTTCAGCTTGATCGACCCGTCGATGATCAGGTCGGATGCGCCGACATCGATGTAATAGCCCGAGCCGCGCCGCAGATATTTCATGAACAGGCCGGAGCCGTCATCGCCCCAGTCAAGCATGAAGCCGGCCTTCTCCAGGCCCTTGTAGAATTTGTCGTCGCGCTTCTTCATCTCGGCATAGGCCGGGATCTGGAATTCGTGCAGGATCTTGTAGGGCAGGGAGGCAAAGACGAGGTCGGCCTTGGCTGTGGTCATACCGCTCGCGACCGCCTTTTCCGAATAGAGCGAGCCCAGGCCGATCTCCATCAGCGTGTCCGACTTGACGACATGCGTGGTCGAGCGCTGCACCATGGTGACGTCGGCGCCGGCCTCCCAAAGGGCTGCTGCAATGTCGTGGGCGGAGTTGTTCGAGCCGATGACGACAGCTTGTCTGCCGACATAGGCATCGGGTCCCGGATGCTTCGAGGAGTGATGCTGGTCGCCCTTGAATGTGTCCATGCCCTTGAAGTTCGGCATGTTGGCCTTGCCGGATTGCCCCGTGGCCAGCACCAATTGTTTCGGCATCAGCGTGATGTCCTTGCCGTCGCGGCGCACCAACACCGTCCATTCCTTCTTCCCTTCGTCATAGACAGCGCTCATGGCCTCGGTCGACGACCAGTAGTTCAGCTCCATTACCTTGGCGTACATTTCCAGCCAGTCGCCGATCTTGTCCTTGGGCGCGAAGACCGGCCAGTTCCTGGGAAAGTCGATATAGGGCAGATGGTCGTACCAGACCGGATCGTGCAGGCAGAGCGATTTGTAGCGCTTGCGCCAGCTGTCGCCGGCCCGTTCGTTCTTCTCGACGATGATGGTCGGCACGCCGAGCTGCCGCAGCCGCGCGCCGAGCGCGATGCCGCCCTGGCCGCCGCCGATGATGAGCGTATAGGGCTGCGTCTTGAAGCCGAGCTCGGCGGCCTCCTTCTCGCGCTCCTCCTTCCAGGTCGGGCGGTTCTTGCCATGGCCGTGCTTGGCGCCGAGCGGGCGGTCGAAACCGGCCGGCTCCTCATGGCCCTTCAGCTCGACCATGGTGGTGAGCAGCGTCCAGATCTTGCCGTCCTTCAGCCGGACGTGGCCGAAGCCGCGCGCCACGGACGTCTCGAAACTGATCCAGCCGTCGAGCACGCCGTCGCTTTCCGTGGCACCCTCGCCCCTGGCGATCGCCCAGTTCGACGGTTTGGTCCTGGCCAACTGGCTGACCAGCATGTCGCGCACCTGATCGCGGCCTTCCATCGTCTTGATGTTCCAGGTGAAGGTAACAAGATCGCGCCAAAAACAATCCTCCTGGAAGCAGGCGACCGCCTTGTCGATGTCGCCGGCGGTGAGTGCCGCGCCGAAGCGATCGAGCAGGTCGGAAAGCTTCTTGTTGGGGGCCTTGTCGAGCATTGAATTTCCTCCGCGATTTTTCCTGGCCGCCTGTAGCGAGCGGAACCCTGCCGAAGCTTGACGTCCGGCCTGTCGCAGTATCGCGGCAAATTATGCGCCGCGTCACGTCGTTCAATAGTTTGCCGCGTATTCAGGGGCTTATCGGGAAATCGGGACGCCGAAGACCGTTGCGAACCAGCGGCGGACCGCTTCCTCGGCCGGGCTCAGATGCGCGCCCGAAGGTGCGGTCAGATAGTGGCCGGAACCGCTCGACAGAGCGAAGCCGGAAAGCGTGACAAGCGATCCTTCGCGCAGTGCCGCGTCGGCCAACGGTCGCGATCCCAGCACCATGCCGGCGCCGTGCTTCGCCGCCTCCAGCGCGGTAACGAAACTGTCGAATTTGTGCGTGGGCCCGAGCGCCGGCTTCATCCGGGCGACGGCGAACCACTCGCCCCACATTTCCCGCGCGCCGACCACTGTAAGTCTCGGCAATCCTGTCCAATCCTTGGCCTTGGCGAGATGTGGCGACGCCATCGGCGTCAAGGTTTCGCGGGTGAGGCGGTCGGCCTGCCGTCCGGCAAAGGAGCCGGAGCCAATGCCGAATCGGATGTCGAGACCCACAAAGCGCTCGCCATAATCGGCCGGTGTGTGGATGGTCTCGATCTGTAGCTGGACGAAGGGCAGGTCCTTGGCCATTTGCGGCAGCTTTGGCGCGATCATCAGCACGGCAAACGAGATCGGCGAGCGTATCGTCACGCTCTGGACGGTCTTGGGCTCAAACAACTCGCGCGTGCTGTTGGCGATCACCGCGAAGGCCGATTGCAGATGCGGCAGGTAGGCGGCACCCTCCGGCGTCAGTTCGACGCCGCGCGCCAAGCGGATGAACAGCGGCTGCTTCAACCGCTCTTCGAGAGAACGGATGTGCTGGCTGACCGCAGCCTGGGTCAGGCCAAGCTCGGCCGCGGCGGCGGTGAAATTCGACAGCCGCGCGGCGGCCTCGAAACTCCGCAGCCAGTCAAGCGGGGGCAAGGGCAGGGTTGTTTCAGTCATAAACCGTTTAGGGCCTTTGGCTGCAAAATGATAATTTGAGTTATGCCTTCGACATCATCACGATTGCAACCGGAAACCCTGCGGAGTTGGCTGCGGGGCGCAGCGGACAGGAACGGATCCCCATGCTTAGCCAGGTGCTGATCGGTGACGAAGGAAGAACGATCGACCTCGGGTGGAAGGACGGCGCGCGCACTCGCTTTCACGCAGTGTGGTTGCGCGACAATGCGCTCGACGACAAGACGCGCAGCGCCGGCAACGGCCAGCGGCTGATCACCATTCTCGACATTCCCGTGCAGACATGGATCGGCGCAGCCGCGATCAAGGGCGATGCGCTTGAAGTCAGTTTCGAACCGGAGGGAAAGACGGTGCGCTTTCCTGCGGCATGGCTGAGCGCCAATGCCTATGACCGCGATGCCGCCCGACAGCCCGGCTGGACAGGCGAGGGCACCGTGCGATGGACCAGGGCCTCTATGCAGAATTCGGTGCCGCGCGCCGGCTATCTCGCTGCCAGCCGCGACCGCGCCGTCTTGCGGCAATGGCTGTCGGCGGTGAAGACCTACGGCTTCGCGGTGATGGACGATCTGCCGGCCGAATCCGGGGCGCTGTGCAAAGTGTCCGATCTGTTCGGCTATATCAGGGAGACCAATTACGGCCGCTGGTTCGAGGTGCGCGCCGAGGTCAATCCAACCAATCTGGCCTACACCAATCTTGGCCTGCAGGCGCACACCGACAACCCCTATCGTGATCCGGTGCCGACCTTGCAGATCCTGTCCTGCATCGAAAACACGGTGGAGGGCGGCGAATCCAGCGTCGTCGATGGTTTTGCCGTGGCGGCCGCGCTGCAGGCCGAAAACCCCGAAGGCTTCCGGCTGTTGAGTTCATACCCGGCGCGCTTCGAATATGCCGGCTCGTCGGGCGTGCGATTGCAGGCCAAGCGGCCGATGATCGAGCTCGGGCCGGATGGCGAACTCATCGCCATCCGCTTCAACAACCGCTCGCTGGCGCCGACCGTCGATGTGCCGTTCGCGGAGATGGAGGCCTACTACGCCGCCTATCGCCGGTTTGCCGAACTGATCGAGGATCCGTCCTTCGAAGTGACCTTCAAGCTCGAGGCGGGCCAGGCCTTCATCGTCGACAACACCCGCGTCATGCATGCCCGCAAGCAGTTCTCCGGCGCCGGCAAGCGCTGGCTGCAGGGCTGCTACGCCGACAAGGATGGCCTTTTGTCGACGCTGTCGGCGATCGAACACGAATTCAAGGAAGCAGCGGAATGAGCAGCCAGGATTTGAACGCGAGCAACATCGTCGAATTCATCGCCGATATTTTCGAACGCCGAGGGGCTGAATCCTATCTCGGCGAACCCGTCACCATGTCGGAGCACATGTTGCAGGGCGCCTGGTTCGCCGAAAAGGACGGCGCGCCCGATGTGCTGGTGGCGGCAGCACTGCTGCACGATATCGGCCACTACACCAGCGAGTTCGGCACCTATTCGCCCGACGATGTCGAGGACAAGCATCATGACGAAGCCGGCGGCGAGGTGCTGGCGCCGTTCTTTCCACCGGTGATCGTCGAATGCGTCAGGCTGCATGTCGCGGCCAAGCGCTACCTCTGCGCTACCGACCCCACCTATTTCGGCAGGCTGTCGCAGGCCTCGGTCCACACGCTGTCGCTGCAAGGCGGGCCGATGAATGCCGAAGAGGTGGCCGAGTTCCGCAAGAACCCGTTCCACGAGGAAGCGGTTCGGGTCCGCATCTGGGACGAGGCCGGCAAGATCGCCAACATGAAGACCCGGGCATTTCGCGACTACATGCCGCTGCTGCAACGGGTTGTCCGCGACTTCGCCAATCGCGCCTGATCATAATCCGGGGGAGGAACGGCATGTGCTACCGCTTCGACGGCGAGCATGCGCAAACTGTATGCCGGAGATCTGCCGCAAGAGTCTGCGTGCCCGCAGGCGCTCGCGCCTCGCTGCCGATCCCTACCGGTGACGAGCCTTGTCACCGCGGATTTTATTGCGACATCCGTCGGCGCGGCCAAGATCAGTAGGTCAGACTTCGGTGTATATTTGACTCAGACGAAGGTCTGAGAATCGAGCTGAAAGCACGAAAGGAGAGTTTCCTCAGCGTTTGTAAGCCGCAATTTTGAGCTGTTCATTCTTGAATACCGTGACACATCATGATGTGATGGTGGCATGAATGGAGAAAGGCAGCCCCTGTTTTCATCCGTGCGTCGCCGGGCGTACTTTAGCTTGCGCGTATTCGCGGCGGTTGCGGTGGCGATGCCGGTGCTTGGTCTGCGGTTGAGCCATGTCGACGGCTACAAGATCGAATTCGCCGCTGCCAGCGCCAAGAGCGGAAACAATGGCAATGGTAACGGTGGTGGCAACGGTAGTGGTAACGGTAATGGCTCAGGCGGCAACGCCGGGAATGGCAACGCCAACGGAAAGGGAAAAAATGGTGCCGGCGACAACGCCCCCGGTAGCCAAGCTCCCAGTAGCCAAGTCAATGCCGCTGGCGACACGGTGACGGTACAGGGCGCCAAAATCCAGGTCGTGCATCGCGATGGATTCAGCGAAAGCATCGAGGCCGGCCGCTTCACTATGAAGGATCCGCTTGGAAGGACAATTGTCGAACGCGCCGTAAGGGCCTCCGACATTGCTCGTCTGAAAGGGCTGTAACTGTTGGTTCGCCAACCAGCATCCGACCTTCAGACAAGCCCCGATCTCCCTATACAAGACCCGTTTTGGGCGCGTGCATAAGAATGGCTGCTTCGGTGCGGTTTCGCACCTTTAGCTTTTGAAATATCCGAGTCATGTGGTGTTTTACCGTTTTCTCCTGAAGGTTGAGACGTTTGGCGACTTCTTTATTGCTCAGTCCTTCGCCTACCAAGGAGATTATCCCAAGCTCGCGTCCCGAGAGATTGGCAACGAGATCGGTTGTGCGCTTTTCCGGCCGGATCAGTTCATTCAAAAGCTGCGCTGACAGGGTCGGCGAAACATATTTTTTTCCTGCGGCTATATAAGTCAGCACCTCGGCCAGCGATGCCGCCCCAATCCCTTTCAGCACATATCCGCGTACGCCCAGCCTGAGCGCCGTTGCCAGATCGGCGTTCGCCTCCGAGACGGTGAGCATGACGATCTTGCAGTCAGGCTGAGTTGCAAGAATATTTTCCGCTGCCGCCAGACCCCCTCCCGGCAAACTGATGTCGAGCAGCAATATGTCGGGATTTGCCAAGGCCGCAAGCTGTTCGGCATCCGCCGCGGTTTCGCCCGCACCAACGACTTCGAAGCCGCCGATTTCGGCGAGGCTGCGAGCCACACCCTCGCGAAACAGCGGATGATCATCAACAATGGCAATCCTTATGGGAGCGGTCATTTCTGGTCCTCGATGTTGAGCGTTATGGTCAGCCGGGTCCCCCTGGGGCTCGAAAAGGTCTCGAAGTGACCTCCGATACTTTCGATACGTTCCCTCATACCGGCGAGTCCAAGTCCTTCACACGATCCCGACTGGAATCCAGGGCCGTGATCAAGCACTTGAATGAGGAGCTTGCCCTGCGTCACTCTCGCCTTGACAGCCTGCCCCTTGCCCAGACCGTGTCGCCAGGCATTGTTTAGCCCCTCCTGCGCGAAGCGAAAGATGCTTATTTTCTCGGACGTCCCCAGGTCGGGCAGGCGAGATGGCAGTGAAAGCGATACGGAAGAGGCTGTACGGCGTTCATGTTCGGCAACCGCAAGCCGCAATATCTCCGCGACTGTCGAAGCTTCGATCTGTGGCAGCACGAGGCCGGTGCAGATGGCGCGGATCTCCCGCATCGCCTCATCCAACGTATGATGGATATCGGCGATCTCGGTCTTGCGGTGGCTTGGGGATGCGGCGGGATCGAGCAGCAGAGGGCTGTCCATGCGCAGCGCAGCCAGTGCGACGAGCTGAGCTGGACCGTCATGCAAATCAGACCCGATGCGACGCAAGTAACGTTCGTTGATTGCCGTTGCGCGGCGCGACGCCTGCTGGACGCGCTCCCGCAAAGCGGAATTCTGCTCCAAAAGCAACTGAAGCTCCGCCACTTGTGTCTCAAGCGCTGAACGCTGCGTTTCGATAGTGCTGCTGCCGCGAAGCACGATTCCCGAGAGCATCGCCAAGGCGACCGCGGTCGCGCCAGCCACGAGCAGCCAGCTCGACCATAGTGCCGAGTTTAAAGTGCCCTGAAGATCGTCGGCTATCTCGTAGAACTCGGAAACGGCCACAACATCGCCCGACCACGGCTCTCGAACCGGATTGTAGATCTCGAGCAGCGAGGCGGTGGGGCTCTTCCGTTCCTTCCTTTCATTTTCGTCCAGATCATTGAATTGCGCCACCACGTTTCCGCCGAACGCATGCAGCAAGTTCGCATTTGGCTCGAAGGTCTGGCCAATAAGAGCCGCGTCTTTGGCGTACAGCACCTTGCCATCACGCCGCCAAAGCACGAACGACGCCAGTTTTTTTCCGAGAGCACCCTGGTCCAGGGTTTCATCGAGTGCCCGTTTAACGGTGTCGCTGAGCTGCTGGCTTTTGCGCATATCCGGCAGGATTGGCGCGATGACACTGTCGACGTAAAGCGCGGTCGTGCTTGCAGAGTTGCGGATCACTCCATCTCGTATTTGCGAGGTGACCCATAGGCCGACGACCAGCATCAGCGACAGCAGCCCAATGCTTCCGACTATGATGAACTGCCAAGCCAACGATAGCCTGTTCCAGTTTTGATAGAGACTATCAATGTAGCGCACGTCTCAACCGACCCCGCGAGCTTTGGCCGTGCCAAAATGCCTAAGCCATCCTACATCTAGAACGGTCGATGGTGCGAGCAAGCGCCAGGTTGAATGCCGGGGAAACCGCAATTTCAAGGCATGATCCCACCGCCACCCGCGGGGAACGGCGGTGGGATCAGCGTTACTGTATGATCTTGACGATCTTCCGCGTGCCGGGGTCGACCAGCACGGTTCGCCCGTCGACCACAACGTAGCGATACTTGACGCTCGGCACTTCATGCAGTTCCACCGTGTCGGGAATGGCGGTCCCCACGTTCAATTCGACACCTGGAATCTTCACCGACGCAAGGGGCTGCTTTTTCACGTATTCGCGCACAACCGTTTCCTGCTCCGGCGCGATGATGACGTCTTGAGCAGCAACTACGCCCGCGCTCGCGAGCAGCAAGAATCCGGCAATTGCGGTCGACTGGTACATGGTCGTCATGATTCTCTCCTTCATGCGAGCAACGCTCATGCATCTTGCGCGAGCTCGATTCCGATACGGGTGGTGTTGATGAGGTTGATGCACACCGGGAGCCGAACGGGCTTTTCGCGGCTGCGTTCCCGTGTGGGGCTTCGGTCCGGGCGTCATCGGGCCAATGGACGATAGGGGGAGGGACCAAAGTCTGGTGCCAGGCTGTAGAGGTCCTAGAGCCTCCTCAGGGCGGAACACAGGGTTCTCGGCATCGTTGAGATCAGCACTTGTGGGAGGCGTTAATGGACAACAGCGTCCATCAGGCACGATGGTTGCTCTTGCCTGTTTTCGGGGTAGCCATCCTGGTCATGACGACGGGAGTATTTCTAAGCTTGTGAGGCTGGTGTCATCGCTATGGGATCGCAAGCTCAGGAAAAAATAAAATGTTGCGTTGCATTAATTGTTTGATGCAATTTGTAGGTGATTGTTGCAAAATTACTGCCAACATTCATTGGTCTTCTTAGAAGCCCGATTTTATTCACAAAATGTGGAACAAAGTATTTTTGGCAGAGTTGGCTAGGCTGAGGGACTGACTCTTTAAGGAGAAAGCAGATGAAACATGTGTTGATCACGAGCATGATTGCGCTTGGCGTCGGGTGCGGCGCCGCGATCGCCCAGACCCAGGCCGTGCAGCCGAGCGGTGGCGACAACTGCGCCGCCGGCGCGGCCGATTGCCAGAAGGGCGGCAAGGCCGGAGAACAGGCGCAAGGCAAGATGAAGTCACAGACCGATCAGAATGCACAGGGCCAGGCCGGCGCCACGACCGATCAGCAGGCTCAGGGCAAAGCCAAGCTCAAGACGGATGAACAGGCACAGGGCAAGGCCGGGACCAGTACCGAGCAGAATGCTCAGGGTCAGGCCGGCGCCACGACCGATCAGCAGGCTCAGGGCAAGGCCAAGCTCAAGACGGATGAACAGGCCCAGGGCAAGGCCGGGACCAGCACCGAGCAGAATGCTCAGGGCCAGACCGGCACCAGCACCGAGAAGCAGGCTCAGGGCAAGGCCAAGCTCAAGACCGATGAACAGGCCCAAGGCAAGGCCGGGACCAGCACCGAGCAGAACGCTCAGGGCCAGACCGGCACCAGCACCGAGAAGCAGGCTCAGGGCAAAGCCGGGACCAGCACCGAGCAGAACGCTCAGGGCCAGACCGGCACCAGCACGGACCAGCAGGCCCAGGGCAAGGCCGGGACCACCACCGAGCAGAACGCTCAGGGCAACACAAACGTTCAGACCGACCAGGGCAATACGGCCTCGATCAACAACGTGACCGTCGAGCAGAAGACGCAGGTCACGCAGATCATCCACGAGACCAGGGTTGAGCCGGTGAAGAACGTCGACTTTGACATTTCGGTCGGCATCGAGGTGCCGCGGCACAAAGTGCGCCTGCACCGTCTGCCGGCGCGCATTGTCAAGATCGTCCCGGCCTACGAATCCTATGAGTACTTCGTGCTGGCCGACGGGCGCATCGTCATCGTCGACCCGGATACGTACAAGATCGTGCTGATCCTGACGTGACACGGCAGTGACTCTTGTTCCCGGCGCGGTGCGATTGAGGGGTATCGTATGCGCCGCGGTGGCCCGCCGACCAGCGGCGGCGGGCCACTTGCTTGTCTTTCGCATCGCGCGTTTTTCCCGTTGACACCTTGCCTTTCACCCTCGTAGTGTCGGCCACGATGAAAAAGGCACTCATTCTCGTAGGAAAGCGCGTGGGCAAGGCGGTGTAACCGCCGGGCGAAAACCTCCCATGCGCAACACACAGGCTCCCATCGGGGGCCTTTTTTATTGCCCGAAACACGACTAAACGACCAGCAATCGCCTCATGGCTAGAAGTACGGGACCAGACCGATGAGCAACGGACAGAACGAACGGCGCGAAATGCCAAACAGGGAAATGACTGGCGCCGAAATGGTGGTGCAGGCGCTGAAGGACAATGGCGTCAAGCATGTCTTCGGTTATCCCGGCGGCGCGGTGCTTCCGATCTATGACGAAATCTTCCAGCAGGACGAGGTCGAGCATATCCTCGTCCGCCACGAGCAAGGCGCAGGGCATGCGGCCGAAGGCTATGCCCGCTCGACCGGCAAGGCCGGCGTCATGCTGGTGACCTCCGGTCCGGGCGCCACCAATGCGGTGACGCCGCTGCAGGATGCGCTGATGGATTCGATCCCGCTGGTCTGCCTGACCGGGCAGGTGCCGACTTCGCTGATCGGCTCCGACGCGTTCCAGGAATGCGACACGGTCGGCATCACGCGCCCCTGCACCAAGCACAACTGGCTGGTGAAGGACGTCAACGAATTGGCCGCCACCATCCATGAGGCCTTCCATGTCGCGACGACCGGCCGCCCCGGCCCGGTGGTGGTCGACATTCCGAAGGATGTGCAGTTCGCCAAAGGCATCTATGTGCCGCCGCAGGCGGCGCCGCGCACCAGCTACCAGCCGAAGGTCCAGGGCGACCTGGAAAAGATCAAGGCCGCCGTCGAACTGATGGCCAGCGCCAAGAAGCCGATCATCTATTCGGGCGGCGGCGTCATCAACTCCGGTCCGGAGGCCAGCCATCTTCTGCGCGAACTGGTCGACCTCACCGGCTTCCCGATCACCTCGACGCTGATGGGCCTCGGCGCGTATCCTGCATCGGGCAAGAACTGGATGGGCATGCTGGGCATGCACGGCACTTACGAAGCCAATATGGCGATGCATGATTGCGACGTGATGATCTGCATCGGCGCGCGCTTCGACGACCGCATCACCGGACGGCTGACCGCCTTCTCGCCCAATTCGAAGAAGATCCACATCGACATCGATCCATCGTCGATCAACAAGAACGTGCACACGGAAGTGCCCATCATCGGCGATGTCGGCCGGGTGCTGGAGGACATGGTGCGGCTGTGGCGGGCGAGCGCCAAGGCCGACAAGAAGGCGCTCCATCCCTGGTGGGAGCAGATCGCCAAATGGCGCGCGCGTGACTCGCTCGCGTTCAAGATGAACCACGATGTGATCATGCCGCAATATGCCATCCAGCGGCTCTACGAACTGACCAAGGACATGGACACCTACATCACCACCGAGGTCGGCCAGCACCAGATGTGGGCGGCGCAGCACTATCATTTCGAGAAGCCGAACCGCTGGATGACGTCGGGCGGGTTGGGCACGATGGGCTACGGCCTGCCGGCGGCGCTCGGCGTGCAGATCGCGCACCCGGATGCGCTTGTCATCGACATCGCAGGCGATGCCTCGGTGCAGATGACGATGCAGGAGATGAGCGCGGCGGTGCAGCACAATGCGCCGATCAAGATCTTCATCCTCAACAACCAGTATATGGGCATGGTGCGCCAGTGGCAGCAACTGCTGCACGGCAACCGTCTGTCGCATTCCTACACCGAAGCGATGCCCGACTTCGTCAAGCTGGCCGACGCATATGGCGGCCATGGCATTCGCTGCGAGAAGCCGGACGAGCTGGACGATGCGATCAAGGAGATGATCGCGGTGAAGAAGCCGGTGCTGTTCGATTGCCGGGTGGCGACGCTCGCCAACTGCTTCCCGATGATCCCGTCGGGCAAGGCGCATAATGAAATGCTCCTGCCCGACGAGGCGACCGACGAAGCCGTGGCCAACGCCATCGACGCCAAGGGCAGGGAACTGGTCTAGGTCCAAGCCGGGGCAGGGCTGTCGCGAGAAGCCGTGCGCAAACAGAGAATTAGCTCAAAGTCTGAAATCGAGATTCATGTCATGAACGCACAGCTTCAACCGACCGGCTCCGCCTATTTCATCGCCAAGGAAACGGAGAAGCCGGAGAACCACACGCTCTCCGTGCTGGTCGACAATGAGCCCGGCGTGCTTGCCCGGGTCATCGGCCTCTTTTCCGGCCGCGGTTATAACATCGAGAGCCTCACCGTCTCCGAGACCGAACACGAGAAGCACCTGTCGCGCATCACCATAGTGACGCGCGGCACGCCGCATGTGCTGGAGCAGATCAAGCATCAGCTCGAACGCATCGTGCCGGTGCACCGCGTCGTCGATCTCACCGTGCGCTCGCACGAGTTCGGCCAGGAGCGGCCGCTGGAACGCGAGCTGGCGCTGGTCAAGGTCGCCGGCACTGGCGAAGCCCGCGTCGAGGCGCTGCGACTTGCAGACGCCTTCCGCGCGTCGGTCATCGACGCCAACACCGAGCACTTCATCTTCGAGATTACCGGCAAGGGTTCGAAGCTCGACCAGTTCATCGCCATCATGAAGCCGCTCGGCCTGGTCGAGATCTGCCGCACCGGCGTGGCGGCGATGAACCGCGGCCCGCAAGGGATGTAGTCTCAGTCCAACTATTTTACCGGCTTGGGATCGACCTTGCCGCTCGCCAGATTCTTACTCTCCCTTTTGATCGGGCGCGATACCGGACAGACGTCCTGGACGAAGCCGTTCAGCGTGTTAACCAGATTGTTCTGGACCAGCGAGTAGCGCATGAATTGTCCCTGCCGCTCCCTGGCGATGAGGCCGGCCGTCTCCAGGATGCTCAGATGCTGCGAGATCGACGGCTTCGACATGTCGAAGCGCGCCGCGATCTCGCCCGCGGTCAGCGAGGAGTGGGCGAGATAGGCGAGGATCTTGCGCCTCGGCTGCGATGACAGCGCCTCGAACACGCGCTGTATGGCGCTGCTTGCCCCGATAGCCGTGTCGCCATCCGCTGCATTGTCTTCGATCACCGCCTGCCTCTGTCGTTTCGCTTCCAGTATTTAGTCTATTGCCTAAATACCTAAATCGGAATAGTAGATAGTTAGCTTATTGCCTAAATAAGCGCCGGCGCGCCGGAAGGCAAGGCTCTTTGGTCCGGAAATGTTTCCTGCAGAGGAGGGATGCCGATGAAGACCATATCCACAGGCAGAATGATCTCGCAGCCCTTGAGCGATGCCGAAGATGGCGAGGTCGTCTGGATGCCGGCCAAGTCGATCTGGGTCGGCGCGATGACGCTGATTGCGTTGGTGTTCGGGCCGCTGACCTTCAGCTGGAGCGCTTTCGCCCTGTTCGTAGCGACGACGGCGGTGACGATCTGCGCCGGACACTCGGTCGGCATGCATCGCCTGCTCATCCATCGCTCGTTCAGGGTTCACATCTGGCTCGAACACGCGCTGGTCTATCTCGGCACGCTCGTCGGCATGGCCGGTCCGTTCGGCATGATCTATGCGCATGACATACGAGACTGGGCGCAGCGCCAGACGGCTTGTCACGACCTGCACGCCCACCGCCGGCCTTTCTTCACCGACGCTTTCTGGCAAATGCATTGCGCCGTGGCGTTGCGCAATCCGCCTGACTTCGTCATCGAGCCGTCGATCAGAAACGACCGCTTCTACAAATTCGTCGAGCGGACCTGGATGCTGCAGCAACTGCCGTGGGCGATCCTTTTTCTTGCTGCTCGGCGGGTGGAGCTGGGTGGTCTGGGGCATTGCGGTGCGTATCTCCGTGTCGCTGACCGGGCATTGGCTGGTCGGGCATTTCGCACATCGCAGCGGGCAGCAGGGCTGGCGCGTCGATGGCGTTGCCGTGCAGGGCTACAACCTGCCGCGTTTCGGCCTGGTGACCTTTGGCGAGAGTTTCCACGGCAATCACCATGCGTTTCCCGAATCCGCAAAGCTCGGCCTGGAACGCGGGCAGATCGATCTCGGCTGGCTCTTCATCCGCATCCTGGCTGCCCTCGGCCTCGCGCATGGCGTGAAGCTTCCCGGGAACACGCCGAGGCGCAAAGGCCTGCGGCGTGTGGCTGGCCGTCAGGAGGCGGCCCCCGCTCCCAGCCTGTTGTCGGCGCGGCCCCACGGCAGGTAGACTGTGCCGGCGTGGCTGGCTCGGATAGACGGATCACGGCGGAGCGCTTTGGACCAATCGAATGAAGTTGCGTCCAACGCCCTGTCGACTTAAGTCAGCATTGCTGACCTTTGTGAGCCGTCATGACCCTCGACGCTTTCCTTGCACTTTTGGTCTACGCCTTCGTGACCTCGATCACGCCGGGGCCGAACAACCTCATGCTCTTGGCGTCGGGCGTGAATTTCGGCCTCGTCAGAACCATTCCGCATATGCTGGGCATCAGCATGGGTTTCCTGGTACTGTTGCTTGCTGTCGGCTTTGGCCTGGGCGCGGTGCTGACGGCGTTTCCGGCCCTGCACACCGGATTGAAGATCGCCGGCGCTGCCTATCTGCTCTATCTCGCCTGGAAGATCGCCATGTCGCGCTCGCTGTCCAGCAAGGGTGAGACGGAGGCACGGCCGATGCGCTTCATCGAGGCAGCCGCATACCAGTGGGTCAATGCGAAAGCCTGGGTGATGGCGATCACCGCCATGGCCGTCTACTCCAATCCGGACCACCCGTTCCTGTCGGTGGCGCTGATCGCGATCGCCTTCACCGTCGTCAACCTGCCGAGCGTCTCGGTGTGGGCCGGCTTCGGCACGGCGCTGCGCGGATTCCTGTCGGATCCGGTGCGGCTGAAATGGTTCAACATCGCCATGGGCGTGCTCTTGGCGGCGACGCTCTGGCCGATGCTGAAATAGACGCATCCGGCCTGAAATCTCAACCGCATCCTGGCTGGTTTTCCGACTGCTGAGCCGGCTGCATAGTCATTGTGCAGTGCACATTAAATCTTCGTAATGCCGTGTTTTGGCCCTTTTCCGACAAATGTGCGTCCTATCTACTTCGGCGAGATCGCGGCAAGGCGCCGTGATTGGGTAGAATGAGACCACCGGGTTCGGCGTGTCGGATCATAGGGCTTTTAGTCGATGCGCGGAAAAGTCGTTCTGGCGGTGGTGGTGGCAGCGGCCTGTGTCGCCGCGGCATGGGTCTATTTTTCGCCGGCGGCAATGAGCAGTCTGCAGCAGATGCTGCCGGGCGCCAGGCAGACGGCAGCAGCGGACAAGCCGGCTGGATCGGACAAGGCTTCGGCCGACAAGGCTGGGGGCAAATCCGGCGCCGGCGGCAATGCCGCCCGTTCGGCCTCGATCGTTTCCGCCACCGCGACGACAGCCGATTTCCCGATCCGCCGCTATGCCATCGGCTTCGTGTCGTCGCCGGCCGTGGTCAACATCAACGCCCGCGTGTCCAGCCAGATCGTATCGATCGACGTCAAGGACGGCGAGATGGTGAAGGCCGGCGACCTGCTGTTCTCGCTCGACGACCGGGCGCTCAAGGCGCAGCTTGCCAAGGATCAGGCGACGCTCGCCAAGGACCAGGCCCTGCTGACCAGTTCGGGCTCCGACCTCCAGCGCGCCAAGGATCTCGTCGCCAAGCAGGCCGGCACGCAGCAGACCTACGATCAGGCGGTGGCGGCGCAAAAGGCTGCCGCGGCGACCGTGGACGCCGACAAGGCGACGATCGACGCCGACAATGTCCAGCTCGGCTTCGCCAGCATCAAGGCGCCGATTGCCGGCCGGCTGGGCGCCGTCAACGTTTCGGTCGGTGACCTGGTCACCTTGAGCAACGGCAACTCGAGCACGGCCACGCCGCTGGTGACGATCACCGAGATGGATCCGCTGCAAGTCAACTTCAACCTGCCGGAGAGCAACCTGGCGCTGCTGCACAAGGCGCTGGCCAACCCGCAGCAAGGCGCGGTGACGCTGACCAAGGATGGCGATCCGACGCCGATCGGCAAGGGCACGCTCGACTTCGTCGATTCCAGCGTCGACACCGCGTCCGGCACCATCGCGACACGGGCGAGCATTCCCAACGCCGATCTTTCACTGTGGCCCGGCCAGTATGTGAATGTCGTGCTCGACGCCGGCATCATGCCGCAGATGACATCCATCCCGACGGTCGCGGTCCAGCCCAGCCAGAAGGGGCCGTTCGTCTATGTCGTGAAACCGGACAATACGGTCGAGATGCGGCCGGTGCAGGTGGCGCTGACCGAAGGCGAAAACAGCGCCATCAGCGAGGGCGTCAAGTCGGGCGAGAAGGTTGTCGTCGAGGGCCAAACCAGGCTGAAGGACGGCGCCAGCGTGCATGAAGGCAAGGCAACTGCCGGCCGTCAGGCAGCGCCCAAGGTGGCGGAAGCCGACAAAGCCGGCGGAGCTGCCCAATGATCTCCGAATTCTGCATAAGAAGGCCTGTCGCGACGCTGCTGATGTCGTTCGCCCTCGTGCTGGGCGGGCTGTTTGCCTACAAGTTCCTGCCGGTTGCGGCGCTGCCGAGCGCCGAATTCCCGGTCGTCAACGTCTCGGCCAACCTGGCCGGCGCTTCGCCTGAAACCATGGCGACATCGGTGGCGACGCCGCTGATCAAGCAGTTCGCCACCATTGCCGGCATCGATTCCATCTCGACCAGCAATTCGCTGGGACGCACGTCCATTGCCATCCAGTTCGTGCTCAACCGGGATATCGACGCGGCGGCCGCCGATGTGCAGGCGGCGATCGCGCGCACGCAGCGGCAGTTGCCGCCGGAGATGACGTCGCCGCCGAGTTATCGCAAGGTCAATCCGGCCGACGCGCCGATCCTTCTGATGTCGCTGGTCAGCGACACGGTTCCGCTCACCGACCTCGACGCCTTCGCCGAAAATGTCATCTCGCCGTCTCTGTCGACCATCGACGGCGTGGCGCAGGTGTCGATCTTCGGCCAGCAGAAATATGCGGTGCGCGTGCAGATCGACCCGACGGCGCTGGCGGCGCGCGGCATTTCGATCGACCAGCTGCAGACGGCAATCGCGTCGGCCAACTCCAACACGCCGCTCGGCGTCTTGCAGAACGACAAGCAGCAGCTGACCATCACGGCCAATACGCAGCTCACCGATGCCGCCGGGTTCTCCAACCTCATCATCGCCACCAAGAACGGCCATCCGGTGCGGCTGGGCGAGGTGACGCGCGTCATCGACTCGGTCGAGACCACGACGACCGCAAGCTGGTATGACGGCACGCGCGCCATCATCCTGGCGGTGCAGCGCCAGCCCGACGCCAACACGGTCGACGTCGTCGACAAGGTCAAGGCGATGCTGCCGTCGTTCAAGGACCAAATGCCGGCCGCCGCCGACATCAAGCTGCTCAACGACCGTTCCACCTCGATCCGCCAGGCCGTCGACGACGTCCAGTTCACGCTGCTTCTGACCATCGCTTTGGTGGTGATGGTGATCTTCGTCTTCCTGCGCCGGGTGACTGCAACCATCATTCCGGCCGTGGCGGTGCCGATCTCGTTGATCGCGACGCTCGGCGCCATGTTCCTGTTCGGCTTCTCCATCGACAACATCTCGCTGATGGGCCTGACGCTCGCAGTCGGCCTCGTCGTCGACGACGCCATCGTCATGCTGGAAAACATCTTTCGCCACATGGAGGAGGACGGTCTCTCGGCCTTCGATGCCTCGCTGAAGGGCGCGCGCGAAATCGGCTTCACCATCATCTCGATCTCGATCTCGCTGGTGGCGGTGTTCATCCCCGTGCTTCTAATGGGCGGCGTCATCGGCCGCATCTTCAACGAATTCGCCGTCGTGGTGACGGTCGCCATCCTGGCTTCGATGTTCGTGTCGCTGACACTGACGCCAATGCTGTGTTCGCGCTTGCTGTCGGTGACCAAGGCCGATCGCGACAAGCATGCCCCCGGCCACAAGCAGGATATCGTCACCCGCGGCTATGACCGGCTTTTGACCTTCTGCCTGCGCCACACTTTTCTGGTGTTCCTCGTCTTCGCCGGCACGGCGGCAGGGTCGGTCTGGCTGATCGAGGTCTCGCCGAAAGGCTTTTTCCCGCAAGAGGATATCGGCCAGATCTCGGTTACGACGATCGCCAGGCAGGACATCTCCTACGACGCCATGGTCAAGCTGCAGAACCAGGCGGCAAGTGTCTTCTCGCATTCGCCCTATGTCTCGCATGTCGCCTGGTCAGCCGGCGGCGGCAACAATGCGCTGAACCAGGGCCAGCTCTATGTGCAGCTGAAGGACAAGAGCCAGCGCCCCGACATCGACAAGGTGCTGTCGGATCTGCGGCGGCAACTGGCCACTGTGCCGGGGATCGATGCCTATATGCAGCCGGTGCAGAACCTGCGGCTTGGCGCGCGTTCTTCCGCCAGCGCCTACCAGCTTGTCGTTCAGGGCCTCGATACCGGTCTGACCGATACATGGGCGCAAAAGCTCAACGACGCGATGGCGGCCGATCATGCGAATTTCACCGACGTCACCAGCGATCTGCAGAATAATTCATTGCAGGCGACGCTGGTGGTCGATCGCGACAAGGCGGCCTCGCTCGGCATCGACACCGACACGCTGCGCTCCAGCCTCTATGGCGGCTTCGGCACGGAGCAGGTTTCGACGATCTTCGGCTCGGCCGACAGCTACGAAGTCATCATGGAGCTCGATCCCAACATCGAATGGTCGCCCGAGCGCATGCTGGCCATCCAGGTCAGGACGGCAAGCGGCAGCCTGGTGCCGCTCGGCGCCTTTGCCAGCGTCGACCGCACCGCCGGCGCGCTGACGGTCAACCAGCTCGGCCAGCTGCCGGCGGTCACCATCTCCTATAATCTGCCGCAAGGCGTGGCGCTGGGCGACAGCACGGCCCGCATCGCCGCGCTGAAGGAGCAGATCGGCATGCCGCCGGCGATTTCGACCAGCTTTGCCGGGACGGCCAAGACCTTCCAGGATTCGCTGGCTAATCAGGGCCTGCTGATCGGCGGCGCCATTCTGACCATCTATATCGTGCTCGGCATCCTCTATGAGAGCTTCATTCATCCGCTGACCATCCTGACCGGCCTGCCGTCGGCTGTGCTGGGCGCGGTGGTGGCGTTGCGCTTTGCCGGCATGGACCTGTCCGTCATCGCGGTGATCGGCATCCTGATGCTGATCGGCATCGTCAAGAAGAACGGCATCATGATGGTCGACGTCGCGCTGGAGCTGCGACGAGAAGGCATGTCGGCCAAGGAGTCCATACACAAGGCGTGCCTGATGCGTTTCAGGCCGATCATGATGACGACGTTGGCGGCGCTGATGGGCACGTTCCCGATCGCGCTCGGCACCGGCGCCAGTGCTGAGCTGCGCCAGCCGCTCGGTGTCGCGGTCGTCGGCGGGCTGCTCGCTTCCCAGGCGCTGACGCTGTTCGTCACCCCTGTCATCTATGTCTATTTCGAGAATTTCTCCGGCTGGCTGGTGAGCTTCTTCTCTTCGAAGAATAACAAGCCGGCGCTGCATGCCGTCGCGAGCGGCGAGCAGGCGTCGCTGTTCGGCCCCGAGGACCGGCTCATCGAACCCCAGAAGGCCGCCGCCGAATAGGGGATAGCCTGTGGCCCAAGCTGTCATGCTTGCGGCCATGGGCTGCCGATCCTAATCTGAGATCATGTCCCATGATCATGACCACGACAATGAGCTCGACCCGTTTGCGGCGCGCGTGCGCGCGCTGGAGACCATCCTCACCGAAAAAGGCCTGATCGATCCGGCCGCAATCGACGTCATCGTCGACACCTATGAGACCAAGATCGGGCCGCGCAACGGCGCCAGGGTGGTGGCGAAAGCCTGGAGCGATCCGGCCTTTGCCGAGTGGCTGAAGCGCGATGCGACTGCGGCGATCACCTCGCTGGGCTACACCGGCCGCCAGGGCGAGCACATGCAGGCGGTGTTCAACACGGACGAGACGCACAACCTCGTCGTCTGCACGCTGTGCTCCTGCTATCCGTGGTCGGTGCTTGGGCTGCCGCCGGTCTGGTACAAGGCGCCGCCCTATCGGTCGCGGGCGGTTATCGATCCGCGCGGCGTGCTGGAGGAGTTCGGGCTGACCTTGCCGGCGGAGAAAAAGATCCGCGTCTGGGATTCGACTGCCGAACTGCGCTATCTCGTGGTGCCGATGCGTCCCGAAGGCACCGAGGGCTGGAGCGAGGACCAGCTCGCCGAACTGGTGAGCCGCGATGCGATGATCGGCACGGCGGTGGCCAAAGAACCCGGGACAAAGAAGGTACCGGCATGAACGGGCCGCAGGATCTAGGCGGACAGATGGGTTTCGGGCCGGTCGCGCCCGAAAAGGACGAGCCTTACTTCCATGCCGACTGGGAGCGGCGGGCGCTGGGCGTGACGCTGACCGCCGGCGCCATGGGCGCCTGGAACATCGACGAGAGCCGGCACGCCAGGGAATCGCTGCATCCGGCCGTCTATTATTCGTCGAGCTACTATCAGATCTGGATCAAGGCGCTGGAGGTGCTGCTGAAGCGCCATGGCTTCGTCAGCGAGCGCGATCTGACGGAAGGTCGGGCGGTCGATCCGGCGGCGACGCCCAAAAGGGTGTTGAAGGCCGAAAACGTGCCGGCGGTACTGGCCAAGGGCAGTCCCTGCGACCGGCCGGTCGAGACGGCGCCGCGCTTCAAGGCCGGCGACCCGGTGCGGACAAGGAATTTCAATCCCACCGGCCACACAAGGCTACCGCATTATGCGCGCGGCAAGCACGGAGTGATCGAGGCCGTGCGTGACGGTTTTGTGTTCCCCGACAGCAACGCGCATGGCAACGGTGAAAACCCGCAATGGGTCTATACCGTGGTCTTCGATGGCTCGGAAATCTGGGGCGAGGGCGCCGACCCGACGCTGACCGTCTCCATCGATGCCTGGGAGAGCTATCTTGAGCCGGCCTGAAGGTGCATTGCCGGCGGGTCTGGACGAACCGGTATTCGCCGAACCCTGGCAGGCCGAAGCCTTCGCCATGACGGTGGCGCTGCATGACAAGGGCCTGTTTTCGTGGAGCGAATGGGCCGATGCGCTGTCGGCGCAAGTGAAGAAGCCGGGCGCCGCAAGCGATGGCCACGATTATTACGAGCATTGGCTGGCGGCGCTGGAAACGCTGCTGGCGGCCAAGGGCGTCGCCGGCAAAAACGATGTCGACACGCTCGCCGCCGCCTGGGAACGCGCCGCGCATGCAACCCCGCACGGCAAGCCGATTTTGTTGGAGAACGATCCCGGGGATTGGTGAGGGATGAAGTCCTCGCGATGTTTGCGCCGCCCCTCACCTGCCTGCCGGCATCCTCTCCCCGTACGACGGGGAGAGGGGTCGCTCGCGTCCATGGTTTCGCCAATCTCAAGCATCTCATGATGGCGCCGAGGCTGCGGCCAGCCTTTTTCTCCCGGTCAGTATACGGGGAGAAATGCCCGGCAGGGCAATGAGGGGCAGCGCTGGCGGTTTGTCATTATCTGAAGCGATTGCCCTCCGTTCTCAATGCTTGTTCCCTTTACGTTCGGTTTCGGCGCTGTTAGCCTGAGCGCCTCCGGCATTGATGGTGGCGGCCTTGTCTTTCCCTTGCGAATCCGGTCTGTCGAACCGATGGAATTCTCCCCCCAACAGGACGAGGCTCTGAAAGCGGTGGCGCGCTGGCTGAAAGAGGGCCGGCCGCAGGTCTTCCGGCTGTTCGGCTATGCCGGCACCGGTAAGACCACGCTGGCGCGCTATTTTGCCGAGCATGTCGATGGGCAGGTGCAGTTCGCCGCCTTCACCGGCAAGGCGGCGCAGGTGCTGCGTTCCAAGGGCGCGGTCAATGCCCGCACCATCCATTCGTTGATCTACCGGCCGAAGGGCGAGGAATCGGTGTCGGACGAGGTGACCGGCAAGACCTCGATGTCGCCGACCTTCTCGCTCAACCGGCAAAGTCCTATTTCACGGGCGAAGCTGGTGGTCATCGACGAATGCTCGATGGTCGACGAGCAGCTTGGCCGCGACCTTCTGAGTTTTGGCACGCCGATCCTGGTGCTTGGCGATCCGGCGCAGCTGCCGCCGATCTCGGGCGGCGGCTTCTTCACCGAGCATGAGCCGGATGTGCTCTTGACCGAAATCCACCGCCAGGCGCGCGACAATCCGATCATCCAGCTGGCGCTCGACGTGCGCGAGGGCCGCGAGTTCATGCGCGGCGACTACGGCACCGCGCAGGTCATCGGCAAGGAGGACGTCACCCAGGAGCTGGTGCTGAAGGCGGACCAGGTGTTGGTCGGCACCAACCGCACACGCCGCCGCTACAATCAGCGCCTGCGCGAGCTGAAGGGGTTCAATGCCGATTATCCGCAGGCCGGCGACAAGCTGGTCTGCCTGCGCAACGACCCCGCCAAGGGCCTGCTCAACGGTTCGCTGTGGAAGGTAATGACCTCGTCGCGCGAGACGGTGAAGCCGGGCATCAACCTTCTGGTCTCGCCCGAGGAGGACGATCCCGACCGCGGCGTCGCCAAGATCAAGCTGCTCAAGTCGGCTTTCGAGGATCCGGACGCCGATATCCCCTGGCAGCAGAAGAAGCGCTTTGACCATTTCGACTACGGCTACGCGCTGACTGTGCACAAGGCGCAGGGTTCGCAGTGGAACGACGTCGTTCTGTTCGACGAGAGCTGGGCATTCAAGGAAACCCGCCAGCGCTGGCTTTATACCGCCATCACGCGGGCGGCAGAGCGGCTGACGATTGTTAGATAACCGGCGTTAGATAACTGGCGTTAGATAGCCGGCGTCAGGTAGCAGCCGGCGCAGCAGGGCTGAGTGGCGTCGCACCCAGCCATTGCCAGGCATCCGCTTCATCCTCGGCCGCGAAGTGCCTGAACTCGATGGGTGGCGAAGCCGGAAGGAAGTTCCGCGCATCCGCTATCCAGTCGGGCTCACCGATCGTCGCGCACCGGGCGATATGCTCTAGCGCATGAACCGTACCTTGTTTCAGCGTCTCGTCGTCCATATCGATCCAGTCGACGCCCTCATGGTCGACCAGCCGCACCAAGACGTCGATCCTCGGGTGCAGCGCGTAGGCAGCCTCCAGCAATCCGAACAGATTTTCGCCGTCGGCGGCCGATACATGGCCGACGACGTCTATGGCGAAAAGGTCCTCACGGTCGGTTTCGAGGCGGCGGATCGCGGGCACGGATTGGAGAAAATTCATTGGCTGGGTTCCCCCTTGCGAGCAGATGTCATCACTGGAACACCCGAAAGCCCCTGTCTGTTCCCATCAAAGGCAGTATAGATGCGCTGCACAAACAGCCGGACCTCACGCCATGCCCGCGAAACTCTCGGTCAATCTCAACGCCATCGCCATGCTGCGCAACCGCCGCGACCTGCCGTGGCCGAGCGTCACCGGGCTCGGCCGCCTGGCGCTGGCGGCCGGCGCGCACGGGCTGACGGTTCATCCGCGGCCCGACGAGCGCCACACCAGGCATTCCGACCTGCCGGAGATCCGGGCGCTGATCGACGACGAGTTTCCCAAGGCGGAATTCAACATCGAGGGCTACCCGACCGAGGATTTTCTGGCGCTTGTGGAAAGGCACCAGCCGGAGCAGGTGACGCTGGTGCCCGACGATCCGGCGCAGGCGACATCGGACCATGGCTGGAACTTTGCCGCGGAGGCGGCGTTCCTTATCCCGATCGTCAAGCGTCTGAAAAAAGGGGGCTTCCGCGTGTCGCTGTTTTCCGATCCGGATCCCACCGGCGTCAATGCCGCGCGCGACACCGGCGCCGACCGCATCGAGCTCTATACCGGGCCCTACGGCAGCTACCATTCCGATTCCGCCAAGGCGCGGAAGGAGCTGGAAAGATTGGGAAAAACCGCGGATGCCGCACTCGCCGCCGGGCTCCAGGTCAATGCCGGGCACGATCTGGTGGTGAACAACCTTCCGGCATTGGCAAAGCGCATTCCGGCATTGGCCGAAGTGTCTATCGGACACGGGTTGACAGCCGATGCATTGGAGTATGGCATGGCCGGCACGGTGGGGCGGTTTCTGAAGGCTTGCGGTTGGTAGCGGTGGAAGGCTCGTGTCGAAGGTGATATCGCATGACAGCAAGCAAGGCGCACCGCACGATATCGGGGAGTAGTCGATGGCTCTTTCCAGCATCGGTAGCGAGGCTGAACCCGTCGAACAACCGAACCACTCCCACACTGAACAGCACAGCACCAAAGTTCTGATGCTGGGCGCGCTTGGCGTCGTCTATGGCGATATCGGCACCAGCCCGATCTATGCCTTCCGCGAGGCGCTTCACGCTTCGCCTGGTACCGACACGCGTATAGATGTCCTGGGCGTGCTGTCGCTGATCGTCTGGGCGCTGACGATTATCGTCACCATAAAATACGTCGCTTTCGTGCTTCGCGCCGACAACAAGGGCGAGGGCGGCACGCTGTCCCTGATGGCGCTGGCGCGCAGCGCCTATCCAAAAGGCGCCAAGCTTATCCTCGGCATCGGACTTTGCGGGGCGTCGCTTTTTTTCGGAGACGCTATCATAACTCCGGCCATTTCCGTGCTGTCGGCAGTTGAGGGCCTGGAAGTGGTGACACCGACGCTGGAGGCCTATGTCGTTCCGATCACCTTGGTCATCCTGGCATTTCTGTTCTCCGTGCAGCGCTTCGGCACGGGGAAGGTGGCGGCAGTATTCGGGCCGGTGACGGCGCTATGGTTCCTGGCCATCGGCGTTTCCGGGCTCTACCACCTGATGGATGATCCTTCGGTGCTGTTGGCGATCAACCCGTATTATGCGATCGCCTACTTAGCCGGCACGCCGACCGCCGCTTTCGTGACCGTTGGTGCAGTGTTCCTGGCGGTAACGGGGGCCGAGGCGCTTTATGTCGACCTTGGACATTTCGGGCGCAAGCCGATCGTGCTCGCGTGGTTTTCCGTGGTGTTTCCTTGCCTGCTGCTCAACTACTTCGGCCAGGGCGCCTTTGTATTGGCGAATGGCGGCAGGCCGACCAATCCATTCTTCGAGATGTTGCCGGATTGGGCGCTGATGCCAATGGTCGGCTTGGCAACGGCCGCCACCGTGATCGCCAGTCAGGCGGTGATCTCGGGTGCTTTTTCGCTGGCACGTCAGGCAGTGCAACTCAACCTGCTGCCCCGCATCGAGGTGCAGCACACGTCCGAAATGCAGAGCGGCCAGATTTATATGCCGCGCGTCAACCTGCTCATCGCCCTGGGAGTGATGCTGCTGGTTGTCGGCTTCGGCAGCTCGAGTTCGCTGGCTTCCGCTTACGGAATTTCGGTAACCGGCGAGATGCTGATGACAACCATTCTGCTGTTCGTTGTCATGCGCAATTTGTGGAAATGGCAGCTTGGGCTCGCCCTGGCATTGGCGCTGCTGTTCGGCACCATCGACATGGGTTTCTTCCTCGCGAATGTCGTCAAGATCGTGGAAGGCGGATGGGTGTCAATATCCGTTGCCTGCCTCATGGGGCTGATCATGACCACCTGGATACGCGGCAGCCGCTATCTGTTCGACAAGACCCGGCGCAACGAAATCCCGCTCGATTTCCTCGCCGGCAATCTGTTGAAGAAGAAGCCGCAGCTGGTGTCCGGCACCGCCGTGTTCCTGACCAGCGATCCGCAAAGCGCGCCGACAGCGCTGATGCACAGCCTGAAGCACTACAAGGTGCTGCACGAGCAGAACGTCATTCTGTCGGTGGTCACCGCACCGCAGCCGCTGGTGCCCGACAGCGAACGGGTCAAGATGGAGACAGTCAACGAGTTGTTCATGCGGGTGACGCTGACCTTCGGCTATATGGAGCAGCCCAACATTCCGCGCGCGCTGGCGATCTGCCGCAAGCAGGGCTGGAAGTTCGACATCATGACGACTTCGTTCTTCCTGTCGCGGCGCTCGCTCAAGGCATCGCCCAATTCCGGCATGCCGGTGTGGCAGGACAAGCTGTTCATCGGGCTCGCCCGCTCGGCGGCCGATGCGACGGAGTATTTCCAGATCCCGACCGGACGTGTGGTCGAGATCGGCACGCAGGTGGCGATCTGAGGTTTCCGGCAGCCTTTGACGCCACGCACCGGTCATTGCGGGGCAAGCCCTGCGCTGGGAACATGGTAGCCCTACCGTCACGGCACTTGATATTGCATCGCAGCAAGCGTAGAGCACCGCGCGCTTATCGGAGTGTCGTCCATGGCCCTTACCAATGCTGGTATTGAGGCAGAACCCGTCGAACAATCGAGCCATCCCGAAATCGAACAGCACAGCACCAAAGTTCTGATGCTGGGCGCGCTCGGTGTGGTCTATGGCGACATCGGCACCAGCCCGATCTACGCCTTCCGGGAAGCGCTTGTTGCGTCCTCCGGCGGCGAAATCGCCGAGCGCGGCGATATTCTGGGCGTGCTGTCGCTGATCATCTGGTCGTTGACGATTATCGTCACCATCAAATACATCATGTTCGTGCTCAGAGCCGACAACCGAGGCGAGGGCGGCGTGCTGTCGCTGATGGCGCTGGCGCGCGGCAGTTTCCCGACCCGCTCGGCGATCATCCTGGCCATCGGTATTGTCGGCGCGTCATTGTTCTTCGGTGACGCCGTCATCACGCCGGCAATCTCGGTGCTTTCGGCGGTTGAAGGCATGAATGTCGTTACCCCGACCTTCCAGCCCTACGTCGTGCCGCTGACGCTGGTCATCCTGGCGATCCTGTTTTCGGTGCAGCGCTTCGGGACCGGCGGTGTGGCGCTGATCTTTGGCCCGATCACGGCGGTCTGGTTCCTGGCTATCGGTCTTTCGGGCTTGAACCACATCATCGCCGATCCCGAAATCCTGTGGGCGGTCAGCCCGCACTACATCGTCGCCTTCCTGATCAATTCGCCCGATGTCGCCTTCGTCACCATCGGCGCCATCTTCCTCGCCGTCACCGGCGCCGAAGCGCTTTATGCCGATCTCGGCCATTTCGGCCGCAAGCCCATCGTGCTCGCCTGGCTGGCCATCGTGTTTCCCTGCCTGCTGCTCAACTATGCCGGGCAGGGCGCTTTCGTGCTGGCGAAGAACGGTCACGTCGGCCATCCATTCTTCGAGATGAACGAAGGCTGGACGCTGATCCCGATGGTGGTATTGGCAACCGCGGCGACGGTCATCGCCAGCCAGGCGGTCATATCGGGCGCCTTCTCGCTGACCAGGCAGGCGGTGCAGCTCAATATGCTGCCGCGCCTCGAAATCCTGCACACGTCGGAACGGCAGTCGGGCCAGATCTACATGCCGCGCGTCAATGTTTTGCTGGCTTTGGCGGTGATGTTGCTGGTCGTCGGTTTCGGCGAATCGAGCAAGCTCGCCTCCGCCTATGGCATCTCGGTGACCGGCAACATGTTGGTGACGACGGTGCTGCTGTTCGTCGTCATGACACGCATCTGGAAATGGCGGCTGTGGGTGGCGGTGGCGATGACGGCGGTGTTCGCGTTCATCGACATCGGCTTCTTTGCCTCCAACATCGTCAAGGTGTTCGAGGGCGGCTGGGCGTCGCTTGCGGTGGCCTTCACCATCGTTCTGGCGATGTGGACCTGGGTGCGCGGCAGCCGCTATCTGTTCGACAAGACCCGGCGCAACGAAATCCCGCTCGATTTCCTCGCCGGCAATCTGTTGAAGAAGAAGCCGCAGCTGGTGTCCGGCACCGCCGTGTTCCTGACCAGCGATCCGCAAAGCGCGCCGACAGCGCTGATGCACAGCCTGAAGCACTACAAGGTGCTGCACGAGCAGAACGTCATTCTGTCGGTGGTCACCGCACCGCAGCCGCTGGTGCCCGACAGCGAGCGGGTCAAGATGGAGACAGTCAACGAGTTGTTCATGCGGGTGACGCTGACCTTCGGCTATATGGAGCAGCCCAACATTCCGCGCGCGCTGGCGATCTGCCGCAAGCAGGGCTGGAAGTTCGACATCATGACGACGTCGTTCTTCCTGTCGCGGCGCTCGCTCAAGGCATCGCCCAATTCCGGCATGCCGGTGTGGCAGGACAAGCTGTTCATCGGGCTCGCCCGCTCGGCGGCCGATGCGACGGAGTATTTCCAGATCCCGACCGGACGTGTGGTCGAGATCGGCACGCAGGTGGCGATCTGAGGGTCTCGAACGGATAAATCGTCGAGGAGGCTAATATGAGCGGCGAATTGGTGCTGGTCACCGGCGGGTCCGGCTTCCTCGGCGCTCACTGCATCCTCGAACTGTTGAAGGCCGGCTACCGCGTCCGCACCTCCGTGCGATCGGCCAGGCGCGAAGCCGATGTGCTCGCCATGCTCAAGGCAGGTGGCACGGAGCCCGGTGACGCCCTTTCATTCGCCCATGCCGATCTGATGGCCGACGCAGGCTGGCCGGCGGCGGTGGCCGGCTGCGATTACGTGCTGCATGTCGCATCACCTTTTCCGCCCGGCGTGCCCACGCATGAGGATGACCTGATCCTTCCGGCACGCGAGGGCGCGTTGCGCGTGCTGCGGGCGGCGCGGGATACCGGGGTCAGGCGCGTCGTGCTCACCTCATCCTTCGCGGCCGTCGGCTATGGCAAGATGCGCGCGGATGGGCAGCCTTTCAACGAGGAAAACTGGACCGATCCGGCAGGCAAGGTCAGCGCCTATGTGAAGTCCAAGACGCTCGCCGAGCGCGCGGCCTGGGATTTCATCGCCGAGCAGGGCGGCGCGCTGGAACTTGCGGTCGTCAATCCCGTTGGCATCTTTGGACCGGTGCTCGGCGCCGACCATTCGACCTCGACCGAATTTGTCCAGCGCATGCTGAACTGCGCCGTGCCTGGGCTGCCGCGCCTGTCCTTCGGCGTCGTCGACGCGCGCGACGTGGCGGATCTGCATGTTCGCGCCATGACCCACCCCGCCGCCAAGGGCGAACGGTTCCTCGCTGTCGCCGGCGATTTCATGACGGTGCGCGAGATCGCGCAGACCCTGAAGACGCGGCTCGGGCCGGCGGCGTCGCGCGTCTCGACGCGGGAGTTTCCCGATTGGCTGGTGCGCATCATCGGGCTGTTCAATCCGGAAGCGGCACAGCTCGCAACGGAACTGGGCAAGATCAAGAACGCCACCAACGCCAAGGCGGTGCGCGTGCTCGGCTGGGCGCCACGCTCGCGCGAAGATGCTTTGATTGCCACGGGCGAAAGCCTGATCCGGCTGGGACTGGTCAAGCGACGTAAGTAATTGTGCGGGAGGCCGAATCGTAAGGGCTCGGCGTCCCGCAACGGCAGCTTTCAGCCGGCCAGTGCAGCCTTGTTCGTCTCCAGAAACTGCTTCAGCGGCACCGACTTTCGGCCGGAGAGTTTTTCGACCGCGTCGGTCACCATGCCGAGGTCACCTGCGCGGGCGGCAGCGTCGAACGACACCAGCACCTTTGCGAAGGGTTCAGGCAGGCCGGCCGACTTCATTCCCTCGGTCAGGGCTTCGTCGGAAAGCTGGATGACCTGGATCGGCTTGCTGGTGACTTCGGTGACCAACGCCGCCACTTCGGCAGCCGTATACGCACTGGGGCCGGTCAGCGTGTAAGTCGCGCTTTCGCTGCTGTCCGAGGCGAGCCCCGCTGCGATCGCCGCCGCGAAATCGTCGCGCGTGCCGTAGGAAATGGCGCCGTCGCCGGCGGAGGTGTACCACTGACCCGATGCCAGAACCTGCGGCAACGCCATGAACAGGTTCTCGTTATACCAGCCATTGCGGAAGATCGTGTAGGGGATGCCGCTCGCCTTGATCGCCTGTTCGGTGTCGTAGTGGTCGGGCGCGAAAACAACCGGCGAACCAGGCTCGGGGTTGGGCATCGAGGTGTACAGCAGGTGGCCGACGCCAGCCTGTTTGGCCGCGGTCACCGCCGCAAGCTGCTGCTCGCGCCGCTTCCCCTGTACCTCAAGTTCGTTGGTCGAGATGACGAGTGCCCGGTCGGCTCCCGCGAAGGCCTCGGCAAGCGATTGCGGGTCGTTGAAGTCAGCGGCTCTGACGACGACGCCGCGCGCCGCCAGATCGGCAAGGTTGGCGGGTGTACGGGTGGTGGCGATGATGCGGTTTGCGGGGACCTTTAATGTGTCCAGCAGGTGGTTGATGACGCCGCGGCCAAGCTGGCCGGAAGCGCCGGTGACGAGAAGGGTTGCGGTCATGGGGGATCCTGAAATTGCGCCGGGTGGCGGGTGCTTCTGACAGTCTCAAAAAGAGACCAGCACTAAAATAAGAATTGACCGGCCACCGTAAAGAAGGCAGTTTTTAGGGAGGTAGGCACCGCCAGGGAACCAGCAGCCATGGACGGCAAGGTCGTCAATCTGAGAACCAAGCTCAATATATTCAAAGCCACCAGCGATGGCGCAAACATTGCCGATTGCCCGGTTCGCGACGTGATGCAGGGTGTGAACGGCAAATGGAGTTCGCTGCTGATGGCGGCGCTCGCCGAGCAGCCCTATCGTTTCGGCGAGTTGCGGCGCCTGGTGCCCGACATCTCGCAGCGCATGCTGACCCAGACGCTCCACGATCTGCAGCGCGACGGCTTTGTTCATCGCGAAGTGTTCCCGACCAAGCCGCCAAGCGTCGAATACAGCCTGACCGATCTCGGCCGTTCGATGTTCGGCGCCTTGCATCAACTGATCCTGTGGGCCGAACTCAACCATGGTGCGGTGCGCAAGGCGCGCGCTGCCTTCGACGCCGGTGGCTGATATTTTGGTCCATGCAGCAATGGCTTGATTTGACAATGGCGCTGAAGGATTGTCCCGCCAGTGGTTGGGCGCAATGGAAAAATCTCTAGACATCGCGATTGCGGGCGCCGGCCCGGCGGGGCTCGCCACCGCGCTCTTTCTCAAGCGTGCGGGCCATAACGTCACCATCTTCGAACGTTTCGAGGAGCCCAAGCCCGTCGGCTCCGGACTGATCCTGCAGCCGACCGGGCTGAGCGTGGTTGCCGATCTCGGCCTGCTCGACGACATTCTGGCGCTCGGCAGCCGCATCGAGCGTCTGCATGGCGCCGATGCCTCGACCGGCCGCACCGTGCTCGCCGTGCGCTACGACGCGCAGCCTGGCGGCCGCTTCGGGCTGGCGGTGCACCGGGCGGCGCTGTTCAACGTGTTGTTCCGCGCCGCGCAGTGCCAAGGCATCGCCATCGAAACCGGTGTCGAGATCGAGGCGCTGGACGTCGGTGAGCGGGCAAGCCTGATCTTCGACAAGAGCCGAACGGTGGGGGGCCGCAGGGCAGGGCCGTTCGACCTCGTCGTCGACGCCAGCGGCTCGCGTTCGAAGCTGCGCCGGTGCCTCAACGATCCGGCCGAGCCGCGGCAGCTCACTTACGGCGCGTTCTGGGCCTCGCTCGGCTGGCGCCAAGGCTTCGACGAAAATGCGCTGCTGCAGCGCTACGACAAGGCCAGCGTGATGATCGGCGTCCTGCCGATCGGCCGACCGGAACCGGGCGCGGAAAAGATGGCGGCGTTCTTCTGGAGCCTGAAGCCGGCGGATGCCGAAAACGTGCGCGCGGCAGGGCTCGACGCCTGGAAGGCGAGACTGGTCTCGCTGTGGCCACAGTGCGAGGCGTTCACCAGCCAGATCGACAGCTTCGACCAGCTGTCGCTGGCGCGCTACGGCCACCACACGATGAAGCTGCCGGCCGGCCGCAGGCTGGCCGTCATCGGCGATGCCGCGCATTCGACCAGCCCGCAGCTCGGGCAAGGCGCCAACATGGCGCTGCTCGACGCGGCAGCACTCAGCCATGCCTTGGCACAAACGGGCAACGTCGAGGCAGCGCTGGAAAGCTACGCCCGGGCGCGGCGATGGCATGTCCGAATCTTCCAGCTGCTGTCGCTGGCGCTGACGCCGTTCTACCAGTCGGACGGCACGATGCTGCCCTTCTTCCGCGACAGGCTGGTGGCAACCATCGCCAAAATCCCGCCAGTGCCAAGCGTGCTTGCCTCGATGGTGGCCGGCACGCTGATCGATCCGTTCAGGCGGATCGGGCTAGAGGAGGTGCACTGGCCAGATCATCCGGCGGGATCAGGGTCGAGAGAAACGAATTTCTCGCACGCAGGAATAGACGCAGCCGCTGCGGATAGTCCGGCGCCACGGCACCCTTGATCGAGGCGCGTTCGCTCAACGCCTTGCGCCAGGCCTGGACCCGCAGCTTCCCGTCCAGCAGGCCGAAATTGCCGATCCGGTCGAAGGCGTCGAGATAGCGGAAGACCGGGCCGTAGACGGCGTCGACGAGGCAAAAGCGCTGGCCGCTGAACCACGGTCCGGCCTGGTCGGCCAATTCGTTCTCGACACGATCGAACATGGCTGACAGCGCTGCGGATTCCGCCAGGAAGGCGGCCTCCGTCGATGCCGAGTAGAACCGGCCGATGGTGTTCAATGTCGCCGAGCCGAACTCGATCCAGGCGCGATGCCGGGCACGGGCGTAGGCGTCGGCCGGATGCAGAGGATTGGCTTGCGTCTCCTCGAGGAATTCGAGAATGACGGCGGATTCGAAGATCACCGTCTCCTCGCCATTTGCCTGGAGGATCAGCAGCGGCACCTTGCCCAGCGGCGAAATCGCCTTGAACCAGTCCGGCTTGTTGGCGAGGTCGATGGTGACACGCTCAAACGGCACGCCTTTCTCGGCCAGCGAGATAGCCGCGCGCTGCACATAGGGGCACAGATGATGGCTGACGAGAATGAGCTTGCCAGGCATTTCATTCTTCTCAGGCATGTCACTCTCCCCAGACATAGTTCAACGCGCCGTCGTCGACGCGCGTCGACAGGAACATCAGTCGCGACGCTTTTGGCGCCGGACCTTCAAGCCGATCGCCGCTTTCCATATCGAAGGCGGCACCGTGCCATTGGCAGACCAGCTTGCCGTCCTTGCAGTCGAGCGGCCCGCCGAAATGCAGGCAGACATTGGCGGCGGCACGGACACGCTCGCCGCTGCGCCAGACATGGACCTCGCGGCCGAAGAACGGTGCGATCAGGCTGCCCGTCTGTGGGACGTCGGCGACTTTGCAAATTTCGTGTTTCATGGATCTTTCCCGGATCGATGCAGTTGCATGCATATAGATGCAAGTGCATTGACCGTCAAGCTTGATGCAACTGCATCTACCGCCTAGGATGGGTCATGACCAAAACAACCACGCCTTCGCCGGAAGCCGTCAAGGCCTGGGCCCGCCTAATGCGGGTTTCGCGCCAGCTCATCGAAATGGCGGAAGAGGCTTTGAAGACTAGCGGCTTGCCGCCGCTCGACTGGTATGACGTGCTGCATGAACTCGCCGAGGCGGGTGAGGGCGGGCTGCGGCCATTCCAGCTGACCGAGCGCACACTGTTTGCGCAGTATAACATCTCGCGGCTTCTGGCGCGCCTCGAGGCAGACGGACTGGTCGAGAAGCTCAGGGCTGCCGATGACGGCCGCGGCCAGACCATCCGCATCTCGGCCAAGGGCCGTCAGACGCGGCGACGGATGTGGGCTGTCTATGGACGGTCGATAGCGGAATTGGTCGGCGCAAAACTCTCCGCGGAGGAGCTGAAGATACTGGCGAGCCTGCTTGGAGAGCTGCGCCATCCGCCCGCCGATGATTGATCCGTCAGAATCTCGTGGTTGCTCGGCGGCTCTCACGTCGACGATTTTTCTACCTGACCCCTTGCGTCGAGCATAGGATTGCGCAATATGCCGAACCGTAACGTACGGTACGCAGTTTGAGGCGGCCCGGCGACCTCATCGAATGGGCAGGAAATTGTTGCAGGCAAGGGCCGAGATCGATACCAGCGAAGTGCTGACAGAGCGGCAAAAGGTCGTCCTGGACGCGGCTTTGCGGCTGCTGGTCGAGGAGGGCGACAATCTGACCATGACGGCGGTGGCGCGCCGCGCCAGCTGCTCCAAGGAAACGCTCTACAAATGGTTCGGCGACCGCGACGGACTGCTGACGGCGACCGTGCAGTGGCAGGCATCGAAAGTGCGCGTGGTGCCGGTCGACGGTGAGCGGCTCGATCTTGCCTCGCTGACGGCAAGCCTGGAAGGCTTCGCCTCGGACTGGCTAAAGGTGATTTCGAGCGATACCTCGATCGCGCTGAACCGCGTCGCGGTCGGCCATGCCGGATCCGGAAAGGACGATCTCGGCGCCATCGTGCTGGAGAATGGCCGTTTCGCGCTGGCCAGACGCCTGAAGCCGGTGCTGCTTGCCGGCAAGCATGCCGGGCTGCTCGACTTTACGGATGCCGAAATGGCGTTCCGGACCTTTTTCGGGCTGGTCGCCCGCGACGTGCAGATCCGTCTCCTGCTCGGCGACAGGCTGGAATTGACTGAAGCGGCGATCGGCGGCGATGCCGTCCGGGCAACGCAGCAGTTTCTCGCTCTTTATGGAGCAAAAACCGGGCCGCAAGGCCTCTAATCTCTACGGGAAGGAAGCAAAAGATGCGTGTCTATTACGATCGCGACGCCGATCTCAATCTGATCAAGGGCAAGAAGGTCGCCATCATCGGCTATGGCAGCCAAGGCCGGGCGCATGCGCTCAACCTCAAGGATTCGGGCGCCAAGGAAATCGCCATCGGCCTCAAGGCGGGATCGGCGACGGCCAAGAAGGTCGAGGCCGACGGGCTCAAGGTGATGAGCGTGGCGGACGCTGCCAAATGGGCCGATTTGATGATGATGGCGACGCCTGACGAATTGCAGGCCGACATCTACAAAAACGAAATCGCGCCAAACATACGTGACGGCGCCGCGATTGCCTTCGCGCACGGCCTCAACGTGCATTTCGGCCTCATCGAGCCGAAGTCGACCGTCGATGTCGTCATGATCGCGCCGAAAGGCCCCGGCCACACGGTGCGCGGCGAATACCAGAAGGGCGGCGGCGTGCCGTGCCTGGTCGCCGTCAACCAGGATGCTTCCGGCAACGCGCTCGATCTTGCTCTGTCCTACGCCTGCGGCGTCGGCGGCGGCCGTTCGGGCATCATCGAGACCAATTTCCGCGAGGAATGCGAGACCGATCTGTTCGGCGAGCAGGTCGTGCTCTGCGGCGGCCTGGTCGAACTGATCCGCGCCGGTTTTGAGACGCTGGTGGAAGCCGGCTATGCGCCCGAAATGGCCTATTTCGAGTGCCTGCACGAGGTCAAGCTGATCGTCGACCTGATCTATGAAGGGGGCATCGCCAACATGAACTACTCGATCTCGAACACCGCCGAATGGGGTGAATATGTCTCAGGCCCGCGCATCATTACCGCCGAGACCAAGGCCGAGATGAAGCGCGTGCTGAAAGACATCCAGACCGGAAAATTCACCTCGGAGTGGATGCAGGAATACCGCGCCGGCATGTCGCGCTTCAAGGGCATCCGCCGCAACAATGACAGCCACCAGATCGAGGAAGTCGGCGCCAAGCTGCGCGCCATGATGCCCTGGATTTCCAAGAACAAGCTGGTCGACAAGGCCAAGAACTAACCCGCAGTCGTCAGGATTGGGAGCAAAGAGCCGGCGGAGCGATCCGCCGGCTCTTTCATGCCGGTTTATCGATCAGGACGCTCAGCCATAGTGCCAATGCGGCTTCGGCTCGGTGCCGGTGAACTCTACGCCGATGCGGTCGTCGCGGCGCCAGCGCACGATGGCCTTGTAGCCGATGCCGTCGACCGGCACATAGAGCAGGAACTCGTCCGGCACGCGCGCGTCAATAGACACTTTCAGCTCGGCGCCGCCGGCATGCATGTTGCGCACCGTGCACTTGACCTCGGAATTGGTGAGGCCGGTCAGAATCGTCGCGCCTTTCAGCACGCGCTGCCGGTGTTTGTTTCGCAATTCGTTGTCGGCCATGACGGCACGTCCTTCGCGACCGGATCGGCGCGATCGTCAGATGGGGCACGATATCACGGATAGGCTGAGCCGATAAACATATGGTTAGCGGTGACCGAGACCAGCCGTCTTTCCCAAATGAAAACGGCGCCGCGATGGGGCGGCGCCGTCGTGTATTGTCGTTTATAGTTCAGCTGTAGGGCGACCAGCATTGCTGGCGCGGGCCACCATAGGGCTGGAACGTGTTGTCCCAGGCCCGGTAGGACCGATAGCGGTCGTAGCACCACTGGACATGGGCGCTGGACAGACGCTGCGTGCGGTAATAGCGGCGGGGCGCCGGCTGCACGTAGTAGCCGTCATTGTAATAGCCGTTATTGTAGTAGCCGTTGTTGTAGATGCTGCCGAGGCCGAGACCCAGGCCGAGGCCGAGAACTGCTGCGGCGCCGGTGTCAAAATCACGGCCGCGATGGTGACGGTGATGGCGCCAGCGCCAGTTGTCGCCGCCGTTCCAGTTGCCGCCATTCCAGTTGCCGTTGTTCCAGTTGCCTGACCGGGCAAAGCGACGGCCGTCGTGGCGGCGCCACTGCCAATCGTTGAAGGAGCGGCGGTCATTGCCGCCAGCCCAGCTGTCGCGAACCGGTGTGATGTCAGACAATGCGGTGCTTGTCGGCACCGCCAGGTTTGGCTGCAGGATCGGGCCCGCGGCGGATGGCGCCGTGAGACCCGAAAAAAGACCGAGCGCTAACAGCCCGGATTTGACGGTGGACGAAAAGAGCGAGCTCATTGCACTCTCCAAGTGATACAGGCCCCACGCCCGGATACCCCAGGGAAGTGGCCTATTGATGGACCTTTGCGTCTGAACGGAGGATGAACGGAAAGGTTCCATCCGCCATGACGAGCAGCCCTTGTTTTCATGGGCGCTTGCAGGCAAAGGTCAGCCCATGTCGCTGCGCCTCGCCACTTTCAATGTCGAAAACCTGATGAACAGGTTCGATTTCTCGGGCTTCCGCAACCAGCTCAACGAAGACCGCACGCTGGCGCTTTTCGACATCCAGAGCGAAGCCGAATACCGGATGCTGGAGCAGGCGCGCGCCATCGCGCAGTCCGACGATACGCGCCAGTTGACCGCGCTCGCCATCGCCGCCACCCGCGCCGACATCATCTGCATGCAGGAGGTTGACAACATCGAGGCGCTGAAGGCGTTCGAGTATGGCTATCTCTTCAAGATGGTGGGCGAGGGTTACCGGCAGAAATACACCACCGCCGGCAATGATTCGCGCGGCATCGACGTTGCCCTGATGATGCGCAACGAGACAGCGCAAGGTCAGCCGATCGAATTCGTGCGCATGACCAGCCATGCCTATGTCACGTTCGAGCAGTTCGGATTGCACACGCCTGAACTCGAGGCGCTCGGCAACCTGGCCAATGAACGCATCTTCCGGCGCGATTGCCTGGAGGTCGACATCAAGGTCGGCGGCGTGCCGCTGACGCTTTACCTCGTCCATTTCAAATCGATGGGCTCGCCGCGCAATGGGCTCGACGGCCGCGAGGCGACGATGCCGGTGCGCATCGCCGAGGCGCAAGCCGTGCGCCGCATCATCGAGGAGCGCTTCGGCAAAGAGCACGCAGCCGATAAAAACTGGGCGATCTGCGGCGACATGAACGACTACCGCCAGCGGGTGAAGATCGAGGGCGACGCTATCGACGGCTACCGCTTCCAGGTGATCGACGAGAGCCAGTCCTGTATCGATGTGCTCACCGCCGGCGGCTTTTGCGAGAATGTCGTCGAGCGGCGGCCGGAGATGGACCGCTGGAGTTTCTACCACACGCGCGGGCCGAAGGAGCGGCATCTGTGCCAGCTCGACTACATCCTGCTGTCGAAAGGGCTGGCGGCGAAGAATGCGACGGCGGTTCCCGACATCATCCGCAACGGCCAGCCCTGGCGCACCATCTTTCCGGCGGGACAGGCGGTGGAGCGCTTTCCGCGCGCCGGCTGGGACCGGCCGAAGGCGTCGGACCATTGTCCCGTCGCAATTACCCTGGACATGGCTTGAGCACGGTGAGCTTCGACCTGCCGCGCAACGTCATCCTGCCCGTCGACGAAATCGACGTCCGGCTCGACCCCGGCCCGCATCCGTTCGAGCGCGACAACGCGCAGGCGATCACTGACAACTGGCGGCGCGAGGTTACGGCCAATCCGGCGCTGTTCGACGGCACGGTGGTGCTGCTCTCAGCGCTCGCCTGGCGCGACAACCGGATCGTCGGGCGTTGTCACGCGGTGAAGTACTCTACCTTCCTGCTGTGGCGAAAGAACCGGCAGGGGACGGGCGCCGAGCATGCCTATGGTCACGCCATGCTGGTCGCCGGCGACAACGCCCTGGTGGCGATCCGCATGGGCGCGCACACGGTCCCGGCCGGCAGTGTCTACTTCGCTGCCGGCTCGTTCGAGCCGATCGATTTTCGCGATGGCCGCGTCGATGTCGATTTCAACATGATCCGTGAAGTGCGCGAGGAGACCGGGCTTGACCTGACAGGCGCTGCGCGCGGCAAGCGCTACCATGCGCTGTCGACTTCGACCGGCACGGTCCTCTTCCGCCGCTACCACGTCGATGCGCCGGCCGACGAGATTGCGCGGCGCATCGGCGCCTTCGTCGCGACCGAGACCGAGCCGGAGATCGAGGGGCCGGTGATCATCCGCCACGCCGCCGACCTGCCGGAAGGGCTGGCACCGCATATGAAGCCGCTGGTCGAGTGGCATTTTGGCGGTGGCGGGGGCTAACGGCGCGGATTGTTCTGCGCCGCCTTGCGGTCGTTGCGGGCGGCGACGAGGAACAGGATAACGCCGATGCCCAGCAATCCACCCATGACCATGCCCATCGTCTGGCCGACGACTGCTTGAAAATCGGCGGTGACACGATCGGGATTGGCCATGCCGTAGCGGGCGAGATACCACCAAAGTCCTGCAAGGGCGCCTTCGATGATCACCATCGTCAGAATCAGCCGCGCCTTCTTGCTCATTGCCACTCCTTGACCAGATGCTTTGCTCTAAAATTAGCATCGCAGACCGGACGACAACAAGTATTGCCGATGTCGACAAGCACCCATCCTTGTGGATAGCGGTTGGTTGCGGTGGAGCTGATCTGGCGCTTATTCGTGGCGCAGCGCGTCGATCGGGTCGAGCCTGGCGCCGCGCAGCGCCGGGAAGAAGCCGAACACCATGCCGATCAGCGCCGAAAAACCGACGGCGAGCAGGATGACCGCCGGGCTCGGCGCAAACGGTATGGCCAGCGTTGCCGAGGCGAGGCCGGCCAGCGCCAGGCCGATCAGGATACCGATAATGCCGCCGAGCAGCGACAGCACCGTCGCCTCGACCAGGAACTGGATGAGGATGTGCTTTTCATGCGCGCCGATGGCGAGCCTGATGCCGATCTCGCGGGTGCGCTCAGTGACCGAGACCAGCATGATGTTCATGATCCCGATGCCGCCGACCAGCAGGCTGACGCCCGCGACGGCGCCCAGCATGCCGGTCATGGTGGTGGTGGCGCTGGCCATGGCGTCGGCGATCTGGGTCATGTCGCGGATCGAGAAATCGTCTTCGCGGTCCGGCGTGATGCGGCGGGTGTCGCGCAAAATGTCCTCGACTCGCGGCTGCAATTCGGTGGTCGGGGTGCGGTCGTCGGCGGCGACGTAGATGTTGTCGATGTCGCGGTTGCCGGCGATGCGGCGCTGATAGGCGGCAAGCGGCATCAAGACGACATTGTCCTGGTCCTGGCCGAAGCCGGTATAGCCCTTGGGTTCGAGCAGGCCGATGATCTTGCACGAGGTGCGGTTGACGCGGATGATCTCGCCCTCGGGTTCGCCGGCGCCGAAGAATTGCTGGCGCACCGTTTCGCCGATCAGGCAGACGCCGGTGCCGGAGCGTGTTTCCGAATCCGAGAACGGGCGGCCCGACACCAGCTTCCAGTCGCGGGCGTCGAGATAGGCGCTGTCGGTGCCGGTGACGCCCGAGGTCAGGCTCTCGGTGCCGAAAATGACGCGGACTTGTTTCTGCGACGCCGGCGCAATGGCGCGCGCTCCGGTCAGGTGGGCTACGAGGGCGGCTACATCCTTGTCGGCCAGAGGCCGTACCGCCTGGTCGAGCCCGCCTGGTCCGCCGGTGCCTGCCGGGCGGCCGGAACGGACGACGAGCAGGTTCGAGCCGAGCTTGGCGATGTCCGACTTGACCTTGGCCGTGGTGCCCGAACCGATGGTCAGCATGGCGATGACGGCGGCGACACCGATGACGATGCCGAGCAGCGTCAGGAACGAGCGCAGCACATTGCGGCGGATGGAGCGCAGAGAGAGGCGGACGGTTTCCCAGATCATGACGCCAACTCCGACTTGGCCGTGTCGGACGCGACGTGGCCGTCGAGGAAGCGGATGGTGCGCTCGGCATAATCGGCGACATCGGCCTCGTGGGTGACCATGGCGATGGTCAAGCCGAGCTCCCGGTTCAGCCGCGTCAACAACTCCATGATCTCATGCGTGCGGGCGGTGTCGAGATTGCCGGTCGGCTCGTCGGCGACGAGCAGCGTAGGCCTGGTGACGATGGCGCGCGCGATCGCCACGCGCTGCTGCTGGCCGCCGGAGAGTTCGGCCGGCGTGTGGTGTTCGCGCCCGACCAGGCCGACCTCCGCCAGCGCCTGCATGGCAAGATCGCGGCGCTCGCGGGCCGGCGCGCCGCGATAGATCAGCGGCAGCTCGACATTTTCCGCCGCCGTGGTGCGCGGCAACAGATTGTAACCCTGGAAGACGAAGCCGATATAGAGATTGCGCAGAAGCGCCCGGCGGATGCGGTCGAGCCGCCCGGCGTCGATGCCCATGAAGGAGTAGGTTCCGGCCGTCGGCGTGTCGAGGCAACCGATGATGTTCATCGCGGTCGATTTGCCCGAACCGGACGGGCCCATGATGGCGACGAATTCGCCACGCTGGATGGCGAGGTCGACGCCGGCCAGCGCATGGACCTTGGCTTCGCCCTGGCCATAGCTCTTCCAGACCGTGTCGAAACCGATGAGGCCCGCGGCCATGGCGTCAGCTCCGCAGCTGCGAGGTCGTGATAACCTCTGCACCTGCATCCAGCCCGGAGGTGATCTCGGTCAGTTCGCCGTCGGTGGAGCCGATCTTCACGTTGACCGGGTGCGGCCGGCCGTTCTCCAGCACATAGAGCGTGCGTGAGCCGTCGGTGGGCGCCTTCACCGGCTGGCGGCGGTTGCCGCCACGGCCCATGCGGCCGGTGAACAGATCGCTGAGGCTCCACGCGCGGGCAGCAGGTGCCGATGGCCGATAGCGAAACGCTGTTGAAGGCACGGTGAGCACGCTCTTGGCCTGCCTGGTGACGACCGAAACCGTGGCGGTCATGCCGGGCCGCAGCAAAAGCTCGTTATTGTTGACTTCCAACCGTGCATTGTAGGTGACGACGCCGTCGGTGGTGACCGAGGCGTAGGAGATGTCGCGGATCTCGGCGTCGAACGGCCGCTCGGGAAAGGCATCGACGGTGAAGCGTGCATGCTGGCCTGGTTTGACCGCGCCGATATCGGCCTCGTCGACCGCCGCCACCAATTCCATGTTCCTCAAATCGGCGGCGATGATGAACAGAACCGGCGCCTGCAGCGAGGAGGCGACCGTCTGGCCGGGGTCGACGGAACGCGTCAAGACGATGCCGTCGATCGGCGCATAGATGGTGCTCTTGGCAAGGTCGGTCTGCTGCGCCTTGAGATCGGCCTGGGCGATGGCGAGATTGGCCTGCGCACTATCGAGCGCCGCCTTGGAGCGGTCGCGCGTGGCAGTCGCCGCCTCGAGCGACTGATCGGTCGCCATGCCACGCCTGGTCAGTTCGGCCGCGCGGGTGAGGGCGCTTTCGTTCTCCTTCAGGGTTACCGTGGCGTCCTCGACATTGGCGGCAGCGGCCTTGGCCGAGGCTTCGGCGCGTTCGATCTGGACCTCGAGTTTCACCGTGTCGAGCGTCCCCAGCACGTCGCCCTTCTTGACCTGCTGGTTCTCTTCGGCCGAGACCGAGCGGATGATACCGGACAGCTCGCTTGAAATGTCGACCTGGGTGAGGGGCTGCAGCGTGCCGGTCGCCGAAACCGCGACGGTGAGGTCGGCAATGGTAGCCGGCGTGGTGGTGTAGTCGATCTTGGCCGGGGAGCCGGCAAACCACTGGTAGCCAGCCAACCCGGCGGCAAGTGCGATCAGCGCCAGCAGCGCGTAAAGCCAGCCCCGGCGGCGCGTCTTGCGCACACCACTCTGGTCAAGCCCAAGCGCCGCCTCGATGGCGGAATCCGATTCCGTCTTTGGCAGATTGACAAGCTGGTCCACGCCGGACCCCTATGAAAGCGTAATGTCCCTAGTTGTGCACAGATCAGGCTTGGTGGTTCGAATATCAAATTAAATTTCGGCCATGTTCGGATTGAGGCGGAAGGTTTTTCAAGATGCAGACCCGCAATTACTTGCTCTACGATGTGTTTACGACGGAGCGGCTGGCCGGCAATCCGCTGGCTGTCGTGCTCGACAGCCAAGGGCTGGATACAGCCGCCATGCAGGCCATTGCGCGCGAGTTCAACCTGTCCGAATCGGTCTTCGTACTGCCGCCGGACAATCCAAAACATCGCAACCGCATCCGCATTTTCACGCCCGACTATGAGATGCCGTTCGCCGGACATCCGACAGTTGGCGCCGCGATCGCGCTGGCCGAACTGACAGGCGAGGGCGAAGCCGGCATCTTCGTGCTGGAGGAGAATATCGGCCCGGTGCGCTGCGCCGTCAGCCGGCACGATGGCGCCACCTTTGCCGAGTTCGACCTGGCGAAGCTGCCGGAGCCGCTGAAGCTCGATGCCGACCCGGAGGCGATCGGCGCCGCCCTCGGGCTGGCGCCGCACGAGATCGGCTTCGAGAATCACCTGGTGTCGTTCTGGTCGGCAGGCGTGCCTTACGTCACCATTCCGGTTGCCAATCTGGAGGCTGCCGGCCGGATCAAGCTCGACAACCAGGCCTGGTCGGAACTGGCGCCGCGCAAGAGCGAATGGGCCTTCGCCAGCCCGTATGTCTATTGCCGCCAGACGGTGAACCATGACAGCGCTTTCCATGTCCGCATGATCGTGCCGGGCACGCCGTCCTATGAAGACCCGGCGACCGGGTCGGCGGCGGCGGCCTTTGCCGGCGCCATCATGCATTTCGATGCGCCCACCGACGGCATTTCGCAGCTGTGGATCGAGCAGGGGCTGGAGATGGGCCGCCCGTCACGTATCCGCTTGGAACTCACTGTCGAAGGCGGAAAACTGGCCTCCGCGCGCATCGGCGGCCATGCCATCAAGGTGGCGGAAGGCAGGCTGTTCGTGTGACCGCCTGCGGCAGTTCAGCGATTTGTCGGGAAATGATTCCGGCAGGGCTGGACAGGACCGGTATCGGCGGCTATATGCCCGCCAACGCCGGTTTTACCGGTCGAGTGGGTGCGTAGCTCAGTTGGTAGAGCAGCTGACTCTTAATCAGCGGGTCCACAGTTCAATCCTGTGCGCACCCACCAAATTTCTAGAAGAGTTGGTGGAAGACCTTGGAATGCCGGACGCGTTGACGCGCCTCGACATGCTGGGGCAGGTTTGCCTTAAACTCGGCGGCCGGTAAGCCGGTGCGCTATTTGGCGAAGGAGTGAAGGCCGCGCTGGATTAAGAAAAGCCCGGAAGCCGAAGCCGCCATCAATTAAAGCCAGTTTGAAACCACGGACTGGTGTCATACCCTAAGCGCGGATTATAATGATCCAGGAAGTTTTCGGCCCTATTTGACGGTCGCGCAACCACGGTGCCTGTCGATTTGCAATCCGGTTTCGCGGTCGGCTTGCTGCCAGCCTTCTTATGAGCTGTAGAACACGAGGTTGTAGCCTGAGCGGTGGCCACCTTTTTCTTCTCTTTCGCAGCAGCTGCTCCGGTAGCGGCCAATACTATTGCTACGCCAAAGACAACGAGTTTCATTGAAAACGCCCTCACCCTGCCCAATCCGTAATGATTGCGCCTGGTCACCGTTACGTCAATCACATTTTGTCGGCAACGGCGGCGAATAGTGCCAGTAAAAAGAGCCCACCACAGAAGCAGCGGGCCAACCCCCAGGTGGGGAATCTTTCAGCGGCCGTGCTGTTCGAGCCACCAGCCCGGAATGCCAGTGATCGGCCCGACGATGGTCAGTGAAGGTTCGGGCCGGCGCCCTCCCGTCAAATCGCTCTAGCTACTTCTCCGAAACACCAGCCTCGGCAAAGCTCGCCATGCCCGTGTGGCACTCCAGCGCCGAGCGGACGATGTTGACGGCTAGGCAGGCGCCGGAGCCTTCGCCGAGCCGCATGCCGAGGTCGAGTAGCGGCGGCAGGCCGAGCACTTCGAGCAGGCGGCGGTGGCCGGATTCGGCCGAGACATGGGCGGCGATGGTGTGGGCGAGGCCAGACGGGTGCAGCCGCGCCAAGGGCGCTGCCGCCGCCGTGCAGACGAAGCCATCGAGCAGCACCGGGACATTGTTGCGGCGGGCGGCGAGCGTGGCGCCGAAGGTGGCGGCGAGTTCTCGTCCGCCAAGGGCGGCGGCGATCTTCAGCGGGTCGGACAGCGCGTCGGCATGGCGCTTGAGGCCGGATTCAATGGCGATGACCTTGCGCTTCAGCCCGGCATCGTCGACGCCGGTGCCGCGCCCGGTCCATTTTTCAGCGCCGCCGCCGAACAGGGCGGTCGAGATGGCGGCCGCCGGCGTGGTGTTGCCGATGCCCATCTCGCCGAAACAGACGAGGTCCAGGTCTTTCGTCACCGCGTCATAGCCAGCCGAGACGGCGGCGAGGAAGTTTTTTTCGTCCATTGCCGGCACGTCAGTGAAGTCGCCGGTCGGATGATCGAGATCGAGCGGGATGACGTCGAGTTCCGCGCCGGCGATGCGGGCAAGCTGGTTGATGGCGGCGCCGCCGCCGGCGAAATTCGCCACCATCTGCACCGTCACTTCCGAGGGAAAGGCTGAAACGCCTTGCGCCGTCACACCGTGGTTGCCGGCGAACACGAAGACTTTGACGCGGTCGAGTTTCGGCATGTCGCGACCCTGCCAGCGCCCCAGCCAGGCGGCGAGAGTTTCCAGCCGGCCCAGGCTGCCTTGAGGCTTGGTCAGCGTGTCCTGGCGGCGGGCGACGGCGTTGGCGGCGGTATCGCTGCCGGCAGGCAGATCGAGACAGGCGGCGCGCAGTTCGTCGAATGATTTGAATGGCATGGGGAAGGAATCTCCGGGGAAGAATCAGGACAGGGAAACGGAAGCGACGAGCAGGACAGTGATCTCGCCCAGCTGCTGCAGGGCGCCGATCGTGTCACCGGTGTGGCCGCCAATCTGGTTGAGGCAGAGCGCGCGCAAGGCGCTGAACACGAGAGCGAGCAGGATCAGTGCGGCAAAGGCGCCGCCGAGCCCCAGAGTCAGAAGCGGGATGGCCCCGAGCACGGCGCCGAGAACAGCTGTCTGGGTCGAGACGGTCCCGGCGCCGGCAGACAGGCCGTCACTGCGCGCCGCCGGCGCCAGATGCATGAACGCGCCGAGCAGGCCTCGCGAGGCGGCATGGGCGGCGATCAGCGCGAAGAGAACGCTTGTCGGATCGGCCAGTTGCGACAGCGCGCTCCAGCGAATGAGCATCGACAGGCCAAGCGCCGAAGCGCCATAGGCGCCGATACGGCTGTCGCGCATGATCTCGAGTTTTTTATCGCGCGTCTTGCCGCCGCCAAAGCCATCTGCGACATCCGACAGCCCATCCTCATGCAGGCAGCCGGTGGCGAGCAGGGTTGCTGCAAGCGCAAGTGCGGCCGCCGGCCCAGCGGCGAGACCGAGCTTTACCCCGATGGCGTAGACGACGGCGCCGACCAAAGCGACCGCGAGGCCGGCGGCAGGCGCCGCCCAGATCGCATCGGCCAGGCTGCGGCCACGAAAGTCGAAGACCGGCAGCGGCAGCCGGGTGAAGAAGACGAGGCAAAGCGCGACGTCGTCGAGCGCTTGCCGGGGTGAGGGCACGGCGGTCATGCACTCCTCGCAATGGCGTGGAAGAAGGTGCCGCTGACAAGGCCGCGGCGATAGCCGGAGGCGCCGAGCGGATTGCCCTGGCCATCGGCTAGGTCGGCCAGCGGCTCGTCATTGCCGGTGGCGATCATCTGCGCATAGTGGAATTCATGGCCACGGATCAGCGCGCCTTGCGGCCCCAGCGGACAGGCGGCGCGCAGGCGTGCCTCGCGGTAGCCGAGGTTCATCTTGCGCTTGGCAAAGCTGGTGGAATGGCCGAGCAGGCCAAGCATGGCGTGCGTCTCGCCGGCCGCGTCCTCCAGCGCTTCGCCCAGCACCATGAAGCCGCCGCACTCGCCATGGATGGGTTTGGTCTCGGCAAACCTTGCCATGCCAGCTCGGAAATTGGTCGCCGCCGCGAGGCGGCCGGCGTGAAGCTCGGGATAGCCGCCGGGCAGCCAGCAGACATCGCAATCCTGCGCCGGTGCTTCGTCGGCGAGCGGCGAGAACGGCACGATCTCGGCGCCGGCCTGACGCCAGTGGGCGGCAACGTGCGGATAGAGGAAGGTGAAAGCGGCATCTTCGGCGAGTGCGATGCGCTGGCCGGGCGGCTGCAAGGCATTTTCGAAACTGCCCGGTGACGGCGAAAACGGCGCGGCCAGCGCCATGATGGCGTCAAGGTCGAGGGATTTCTCGACCATGTCGGCGAGGCGGTCGAGATGCGTCATCAGGTCGGCATATTCGCCGGCTTGGACGAGGCCGAGATGGCGCTCCGGCAAATTGAGCGTGGGATCGCGCAGGATGGCGCCGACGACCGGCAGGCCGAGCGCTTCGATCGCCTCGCTGCACAGCTTGCGGTGGCGCTCGCTGCCGAGGCGGTTGAGCACGATTCCGGCCATGCGCACATCGGGATCATAGGTGGCAAAGCCCTTGGCGACGGCGGCCGCCGTCGTCGACTGTCCCGAGACGTCGAGCACCAAAAGCACCGGCAGGTGGTAGAGCCGCGCCAGATCGGCGGCCGAGCCGGTGCGGCCTTGTCCGGCCGGGATGCCGTCGAACAGGCCCATGGCGCTTTCGAGGAAGATAAAATCGGCGTCCTCGGTGGCATTGCCGGCCAACGCGTTGAGCAGGTCAGGCGACATCGCCCAGCTGTCCAGGTTGACGCCGGACAGGCCGGTGGCGGCGGTATGAAAACCCGGATCGATATAGTCGGGGCCGGACTTGGCGCCGCGCACCTTGATGCCGCGCCGGGCGAGTGCGCGCAAAATGCCGATGGTGACGCTGGTCTTGCCGGAGCCGGAACGCGGCGCGCCGATGATGATGGCGCGGGTCATGCGTTACCCGCCAGTGCCGCGCGCATGGCGACGATGCCGCCGACGACAATGAGGGCCGGCGAGGCCAATTCCGCCGCGGCGGCCGCTTCGGAAATGGTGGCGAGTGTCGCGACGACGGTCCGCTCCTGCGGTGTCGTCGCCGAAACGACGACAGCCGCCGGCGTCGACGGCGCCAGCCCGCCTTCGAGCAGCGACGCGGCGATAACAGGCAGATTGGCCATGCCCATATAGATGACCACCGGCTGGCCGGTGCGGGCGATCGCGCCCCAGTCGAGATCGTCATCTGTGCCGGCGGCATGACCTGTCGCCAGGATGATCGCCTTGTTGATGCCGCGCATGGTTGCGGGAATGCCGGTGGCGGCCAGCGCGCTCAGCCCCGATGTCAGGCCGGGCATGACGCGGAAAGGGATTTTTTCGCGCGCCAGCGCCAGCGCCTCTTCGCCGCCGCGGCCGAAAATATAGGGATCGCCGCCCTTCAGCCGGACGACGCGGCGGCCCTCGCGTGCCAGCCGCACCAGCAAAGCGGTGATATCGTCCTGCCTCATGGACGGTTTGCCGCCGCGTTTTCCTGCAAAGAACAGCTGGGCATTGTCCGCAACGGCGACAACGTCAGAGGAGACCAGCGCGTCATAGACCACAGCGTCGGCCTCGGCCAATGCCGCCAGCACTTCCAGCGTCAGGCAGCCGGGATCGCCGGGGCCGGCGCCGGCCAGCCAGACATGGCCCGGCTCAAGCCGGCGCGGCTTGAAGTTCAGCCGGGCAAGGGCCTGTTCGAGCGTGGTGTTTTCGCTTTTGGTCTTGCCGCTCACAATCCGTCCCGTCCCCGGAAACGCCGCTGGTAGTGGGCGTCGTACAATGAACTCTCGCCAAAACCTTCCGCTGCCAGCGAGCGGCCGACGAAGATGATCGCCGTGCGCTCCATCGGGTCGGCGGCGAGCAGTGCCTCGATCGTGGCGAGCGTGCCGGTCAGCACGTGCTCGTCCGGCCATGAAGCGCGAAAGACGATCGCCACCGGGCAATCGCCGCCATAATGCGGCGACAATTCGGCGACGACTCGGTCGATGGCGTGGATGGCGAGATGAATGGCCAGTGTGGCGCCGGTGCGGCCGAAGCCGGCCAGCGTTTCGCCCGGCGGCATTTTCGAGGCGCGGCCGGAGACGCGGGTCAGCACCAGGCTTTGCGCCACCTCGGGAATGGTCAGTTCGCGGCGAAGGGCTGCGGCTGCGGCGGCGAAAGAGGGAACGCCCGGCGTCAGCGTGTAAGGAATGCCGTGTTTTTCCAGCCGGCGGATCTGCTCGGCCACGGCGCTCCACACCGAGAGGTCGCCGGAATGCAGGCGGGCGACATCGTGGCCGGCCTGGTGGGCTGTCACATATTCGACCTCGATTTCGTCGAGTGACATCGGCGCCGTATCGATCAGTTTGGTCCCCGGTGCGCAGTGTTGCAGCAATTCCGGCGCGACGATCGAGCCGGCATGCAGACAGACCGGGCAGCTTGCCAGCAGCTTGGCGCCGCGCAGTGTGATGAGGTCGGCGGCGCCGGGACCGGCGCCGATGAAATGCACGGTCATGGCGCGTCTCCGCTGATGGCGATGGCGCAGGTGACCGGGCCGAGCACGGTGCGTGGACCAAGCAGCTTTGCACCGGGGCCGGCAACGGTAAGGGCGGAGGCTTCTGAGACGGAGGGTGTGCCGGCGAGATCCTGCGAGAGATCGGATTTGCTGAGTGCCTCCGACGAGACGGCCTGAAGTGCTGCGTCATCAACGATGATGACGGGAAGGTTGAGCGTGCGGCCAGCGGCAGAGATCGCTTCTTCGTCTTTCTTGAGCGCGGCGGTCGCCAAGGCCGACAGCGCCGTTATCGCCAGCCCGTGCGCTTCGAGGGCGGTTTCGATCGCCGCGAGCACGTCTTCGACGCTCACGCCCTTCCGGCTGCCGATGCCCGCCACCATCATGGCTTCACCCAGCTCCACTGGGTGACCGGCATGGCCGGGCGCCAGGCCTGCATCGAACCGACAGGAGAAGCGCGGGAAATGGTGATGCGGGTAAGGTCGCCGCCGCGCTTGATGTGCTCCGCGAGAAGCAGCGCCTCCATCTCCAGCGTCACCGCATTGGCAACGAGACGGCCACGGGATGGCAGCGCCTTGATGGCGGCGTTCAGTACGCCGGCGTCGCTGCCACCTCCGCCGATGAAGATCGCATCCGGCGTGTCCAGCCCGGCCAGTGCCTTGGGCGCCGACCCTTCCACCACGACAAGACCGGGCACGCCGCAATGCGCGGCGTTGCGGACGATGCGGGCGGCGCGGTCGCTGTTGGCCTCGATGGCGATGGCGCGCATCGAGGGGTGAGCGAGCATCCATTCGATGCCGATGGAGCCGGAACCGGCGCCGATGTCCCACAGCAATTCGCCACGCCTCGGCGCCAGCGCCGCAAGCGTGATGGCGCGGATGTCGTGCTTGGTGATCTGGCCGTCGTGCTCGAACAGATGGTCGGCGCGGCCAACGGTCAGCGGCAGGATGCGGGCCTCTTGTGTCGATTCAAGCTCAAGCGCCAGCACGTTGAGCGGATTGATGTCTCTGAGATCGAAAGCGTCGGCACGTGCCGAGCGAAGCTTCTCGTTCGGTCCGCCCAGCGCTTCCAGAACGGTCAGCCGCGAACCGCCGAAGTCGAGCTCTACAAGCAGGCGCGCTATTGTCGCTGGTGCGTCGCCGTCCGATGTCAGCGCCAGGATGCGCGCCCTGGGATGCAGCAGCGGCCGGATCAGGTCGAGCGGCCTTCCATGCAGCGAGATCGTCTCGATGTCCTGCAACGCCCAGCCGAGCCGGGCGGCAGCCAGCGAAATCGCCGATGGCGCGGGGATGACATGCATCTCTTCAGGCTTGACCTTGCGGGCAAGGGTGGCGCCGACCCCGTGGAAGAATGGATCACCGGAGGCGAGCACGCAGACGCGCCGGCCGGCCAGCGCCAGCACGTCTGCCATGCCGGCATCGAATGGCACCGGCCATGGGCGCTGCTCACCCTTGATGAGCGAAGCCACCAGCGCCAGATGCCGCTTGCCGCCGAAGACGGTCTCGGCGTCAGCGATCTGCCGCTTGGCCTCGTCGCCGAGACTCGCTAAACCGTCCTCGCCGATGCCGACGATTGTAAGCCATTTTGGCGTGGGCTGTTTTTTTGACATGTCGCGGCGCCCCTCATCCGCCTGCCGGCACCTTCTCCCCGTGTAGTGACGGGGAGAAGGGAGACGCTCCGGCGCTGACGCCTCCCTCTCCCCGTTCTTCAGGGGGAGAGGGTAGGGGTGAGGGGCAGCGCAGACGCTGTTCAACATGGTGCTCATGAAGAAGATTCTGATCCTTGGCGGCACGACAGAAGCGCGCCAATTGGCCGGAAAACTGGTGGAAGATTTCCTCGTCACTCTGTCGCTGGCCGGCCGTACCGAAAGCCCGGTCGCGCAAGGCGTGCCGGTGCGCAGCGGCGGCTTTGGCGGCGCCGACGGGCTGGCGGCCTATCTCAAGGAGACGCGAACCGATCTGCTGATCGACGCGACGCATCCCTATGCCGCGCGAATTTCCGCCAATGCGGCGCAAGCCGCGCGCACTTCGGTTGTGCCGATCCTTGCTTTGCGCCGCCCTGGCTGGGAGCCAATAGATGGCGACCGCTGGACGCAGATCGATACGACAGGCGATGCGGTGCACGCGCTTGGGTCGCCGCCGCGCCGTGCCTTCCTGGCGCTCGGCCGGCAGGAGGTCGCGGCTTTCGAGGCGGCGCCGCAGCATCATTACCTTGTCCGCAGCGTCGATCCGGTCGAGCCGAAACTGGCGGTGCCTGATGCGACCTACCTGCTGGCGCGTGGGCCGTTTCGCGAGGCGGATGAACGCGCGCTGCTCGAGGAGCACCGCATCGATGTCGTCGTATCCAAGAACAGCGGCGGCGAGGCCACCTACGGCAAGATCGCGGCGGCGCGGGCGCTCGGTATCGAGGTGGTGATGGTGCGCAGGCCCATCCTGCCGGAGGTGCCGTCGGCCGAAACTGTCGAAGCATTGGCCGCGATGATCGATCATGGTCTCGACCCCGTCGCGGAACGCGGTGTGTAGACCAGCGCCGGTTTGTCACCGCGCTTGATGATCCTTGTCTCCGGCGAGCCGATGATGATGCAGGTCGCCATGTCGGCCCTTTCCGCCTCGACATCGGCCAACAGAAAAACCTCGATGCGCTCGTCCGGGCGGCCGGCGGCGCGGCCGAAGATGACCGGCGTGGTGCCGGGCAGGATGGCGCGCAGGCATTCGAAGGCACGGCCGAGCTGCCAAGGGCGCGCCTTGCTGATCGGATTGTAGAGCGCGATGACGAAGCCGGCGCCGGCGGCAGCGAGCAGGCGCAGTTCGATCAGCTCCCACGGTTTGAGATTGTCGGATAGCGAGATGGCGCAGAAATCATGGCCGAGCGGGGCGCCGATGCGGGCGGCGACAGCCAGCATCGCAGTGATGCCCGGCACGACGGCGACATCGACCGCGCGCCACTCGGCCGGACCGGCCTCGATCGCCTCACAGACCGCGGCGGCCATGGCAAAGACGCCGGGATCGCCGCCGGAAACGACGGCGACGTCATGGCCCTCGGCGGCCTTGACCAGCGCGTCCTTGGAGCGGGCGAGTTCCTCGCGATTATCCGAGGCGACGCGGGTCTGGTCCGGGCGCAGCTCCAGCCGGTCGAGATAAGGCTTGTAGCCATAGAAGAACTTTGCCTCGGCGACGGCGCGGCTGGCTTGCGGCGTCACCTGATCGGCATTGCCGGGCCCAAGGCCGATGACGGTGAGGCGGCCGCTCATGGCTTGGCTCCCATAACGCCAGGCCGGCCGGACCAGCCGGCGACCAGCACGATGGCGAAATAGGGGGCCTTGTCGTCCGGCTTGTCGGCAAGCTTCATCGAGATGCTGCCGGCCATGGTGCCGCGCTCGACATAAACGGCGCGGGCGAGCTTGCCGGTGGCCTCCAGCGCCCGCCTGATCTTGGGCAGATTGCGGCCGACCTTCATGATGACGGCGGCATCCGTGTCGGCGAGACGGCGCGTCAGCTCGAACTCGCTCATCGTGCCGGGCAAAACCGTCAGGACATCGTCGCCCTGGACGATCGGCACGCCGGTCTGCGACCAGCAGCCGGACATGGCGGTGACGCCGGGGATGACCTCGGTCTGGAAGCGATGGGCGAGGCGGACATGCAGGTGCATGTAGGAGCCGTAGAACAGCGGGTCGCCTTCGGAGAGCACGGCGACCATGCGGCCGGCTTCGAGGTGTTCTGCGACCTTCTCGGCCGACTCCTCGTAGAAATCGGTGATCTGCGAACGGTAGTCGTCGTGATCCTTGTCGATCTCGGTGGTGACGGGGTAGAGCAGGGGCAGTTCCAGCATATCCGGCCGGAAACGCGCCTCGACGATGGCGCGCGCATTGCTGTTGTTGCCGCGCTTGGCGAAATAGGCGACGACATCGGCCTCGGCCAGAACGCGCGCGGCCTTCAGCGTCAGCAGCTCGGGGTCGCCAGGCCCCGTGCCGACGCCGACAAGACGGCCTTTTGCCAGATCTTCTTTGACGGCTGCGTTCACAGGCCGGGCCTCGCCAGCGAATTGAGGGCGGCTGCAGTCATGGCGCTGCCGCCAAGCCTGCCGCGCACGATGGCGTAGGGTACGCCATAGGAATTCTCGGCCAGCGCATCCTTGGATTCGGCGGCACCGACGAAGCCGACCGGCATGCCGATGATGGCTGCCGGCTTCGGCGCGCCGTCGCGCAGCTTTTCCAGGAGATAGAACAGTGCCGTCGGCGCATTGCCTATGGCGACCACCGAACCGGCCATGCGCTCGCCCCAGAGGTCGATCGCGGCGGCCGAGCGGGTGTTGCCGATCTCCTTGGCGATGTCGTGCGTGCGCGGGTCGCGCAAGGTGCAGATCACCTCATTGCCGGCCGGCAGCCTGGCGCGGGTGACGCCATGCGAGACCATTTCGGCATCGCAGAAGATCGGCGCGCCGGCCGCCAAGGCGCTGCGGGCGGCGGCGACGAAATCGCTGGAGAAAACAAAATGACTTGATGCTTCGACCTGGCCGCAGGCATGGATCATGCGGATGGCGACATCGGCCTCGGCTTCCGAAAAGCGCGACAGATCGGCCTCGGCGCGGATGATGGCGAAGGAGCGCTCATAGATGGCGTTGCCGTCATGGATGTAGTCGTAGGCGGCCATGCTTATTCCTGTCGGTAGCTTTCGGCGATTGCCGCCGGCCCGAGCCTTGTCAGGCAAGCGGCGGCGGTTTCGCCCTGAAATCGTGCGCTGCGGACCATCGCCGCGACGCGACTGACGCCGCGTGCGGCGTCATAGCCCGGCCTGTAGCCCGCAGGAAGGGCCTTTGCCGTCGCGTTCACGACAAGTCCGGCTCCGTTTTCGCCGCCGACCAATGTCAGCGCCGCCGGACCGGGGTGCGCGCAGCCCTTGGCGCAGCCGGAAATGTGCAGTGTGAAGTCGAGACTATCGGTCATTTCGGCGGCGATTGTCTCGGCGATGTCGCGCGTGGCGATGCGGCCGGAGGCACACGCAGGGGTGCCGGGGCAGGCGGCGATGCGGGTGCGCGGGTCGGCGGCGGTGGTGACGAAGCCGAGCGCGGTGGCGGTGGCTTGCAGGAGGTGGTTTGCGGACGATGGTTGGCCGAGGAAAAGCAAGGCGCGGCCGGGGGCGAGGCGGATTTCGGCGGTGCCGAGGTTCGACGCTCGGCTGGCAAGGTCGATAAGGTTTTGCGCTGGCATGCTGCCGAAGGGCAGGCCGATGCCGAGGGTGTGGCCGGTGTTCAAGTCGAAGATGCCAATCGGCGAGCGAGAGCGCTCTACGGCGCCCCCCTCTGTCCTGCCGGACATCTCCCCCTCAAGGGGGGAGATCAGCAGGGTCGCCGCCGGCTCTCCACCGTCGACGCTGAAAATCGGCGAAATCGCCCGTGACGGCGCAATCTCCCCCCTTGAGGGGGAGATGTCCGGCAGGACAGAGGGGGGCGCGAAGGAATGCCAGCTTGCGAGAGAGGCCAATTGCCTCTCCGACAAATCCCGAGAATGTGCGTCACGCCCCTTCTCGGCAACCATCCTCAGCACAGCAACCGCAATATCGCGCGCTGCATCCTCATCGGCCGTCGCAAGCGGCCTCGCGCTTTGACCGTCGCCGGCAACAGACAAAGCCCACATAACGTTACCGCCCACCCGCACCGCCTTCAGCCTGACATCGGCCGTCACCGCATCCATCGTCAACTGCCCGCCGCCGTCGACAACCACCGAAACCTTCGGTCCCAGCCTTGCCGTCAGCCCAGCCTCCTCAACCGCCATCCTGATCCGCTCAGCCAAAGCTCGCGGATCGGCAATCTCCCGCGGATCGATGCCGGCCAGCGGCCCGGTCTCGACCGGCACGCCGGTACGCACTGCAATCCCCAGTGCATCGACCTCCGCCGCCAACAGCACCGCACTTTCCGCTGTCAGCCCGCGTATCTGCAGGCTGCCTCGTGCGGTCACTTCCATGATGCCGTTGCCGTGCTTCAAGGCGGATTCGCAGAGTCCGATCAGCGACCTGGGGGAAAGCCCTCCCGCAACCGGGTTGAGCCGCACCAGCAGGCCATCGCCGGTCTGCATCGGCGCCGAGAGAGCCGGACAGGCGCCGCGGCGCGAGAAGGCGTTCATGCCGCGACCCCGAGCCACTCGGCCTCGGCGATGAGGGCCGCGAGATCATCGTCTATCGAGTTGCGCAGGGGATGCCAGAGACCGCGCCGCCGTGCCGACAGGAAGCGTTCTGCGATGACTTTGGCTGCGGCCGGGTTTTCGCGCAGGATGAAAGCGCGAACGTTGGCGTCGCCGACATAGGCGTCATGTACAGCCTCGATCAGCGCGCCTGAAATGGCGTGGGTGGTTTCGGCGAAACCGATGAGACGGTCGACGGTCTCGGCGAATTCCGAGGCGCCGCGCGGGCCGTGCCGCATCTGGCCGGCGATGAAACGCGCATTGACGGCTCGCGCCCGCACAACCCGCGACACAGCCTCGCCGACCGAGCGCGGCTTCGGCTTTTGCGGGTCGGTGGTGTCGAGCACGATCACGTCGGCATTGCGGCCCAGTGCCGCCAGCGCCGCCGAAAAGCCGCCGATGAAGGCGACGTCGGCGGAGCCCTCGAGAATGTCGCGGCCGGGATCGTCGCCGGTGTGGACGAGCAGATCGGCCTCGGCGATGCGGGTCTCGAAAGCGCCGGGGGAGGCAATGCCTTCGCCCTCGGCGCCGCCATAGGCATGCGATGTCGCATCGAGATAGGCGCGGCCGATTTCTTCGCGCGCGGCCCAGTCGCCACTCGACAACAGGTCCTCGACGCCGGCTCCATAGGTGCCGGGCGAGGTGCCGAAGATGCGCGGGCCGATCTTGCCATCGGCACGGGTTCTGGCGGCGAGCGGGTTTTCCGAATCGTCCTCGTCGCGCGCGGCAACGGCGTTGGCAGCGGCGTCGATCAGCGCGATCTGGGTCGGGAACATGTCGCGGAACAGACCCGAAATCCGCCAGGTGACATCGACGCGCGGGCGACCGAGCGTGGCCGGCGGCAGCACTTCGATGCCGGTGATGCGGCCGGTGGCCGAATCCCATTGCGGCCGGCAGCCCATCAGCGCCAGGCCTTGCGCGATCTCCTCGCCGCCGGTGCGCAGCGAGGCCGAGCCCCAGAGGTCGATGACCAGCGAGCGCGGCCAGTCGCCATGCGACTGCATATAGCCGCGCACGACTTCTTCTGCCGCCGCCTTTCCCAGATCGTAGGCGGTCGGCGTCGGCATGGTGCGCGGGTCGGAGGTGAACAGGTTGCGGCCGGTAGGCAGCACGTCGGAGCGGCCACGCGCCGGTGCGCCCGCCGGACCCGCCTTGATGTGACGGCCGTCGAGCGCGGCAAGAAGTGCTGCTTTCTCGGCCTCCGCGCTTTGCACGCGCATGGCGTCGGGCTCGTCGTCGGGAGCGCGGCCATAGATGTGCAGGCCGTCCTTGATGGCGAAATCCTTGAGGTCGCAGAGCCAGGCGTCGATGCGGCGCAGCGCCTCGTCGGGCGCATCGGTTCCGGCGACGCCGGCTTCGGAGGCGAAGCCGGTCTTTTGCGCCGTGTCGACGATCAGTTTTGCCAGGCGGTCGCGGCGACGGCGGTCGAGGCCGTCGGCCTGGGCATATTCGTCGACGAGGCGTTCGAGCTTGTGCTGCCCTTCGTCGAGGCCGGCACCGGTCAGCGGCGGCGGCAGATGGCCAAGCGTGACGGCGGCGATACGCCGCTTCGCCTGCGCCGCTTCGCCGGGATTGGAGACGATGAAGGGGTAGATGACGGGCAACGAGCCGGTGACGATCTCGGGGAAGCAGTTTTGTGAGAGCGCTACCGTCTTGCCGGGCAGCCATTCCAGCGTGCCATGAGCGCCGACATGGATGAGAGCATGGATGCGGAGCGCTTTGCGCAGCCACAGGCCGAAGGCCAGCAGATCGTGGCGCGGCGGCAGCGTCGGGTCGTGGTAATCGGCGCGCCGGTCGGCCGAGCGGCCACGGTCGGGGGCGAGAGCGACAGTGATGTTGCCGAAGGTGGCGGCGCGGAAGGGGAAGCCGCTCTTACCCTCCCCCTTGTGGGGAGGGTGGCCCGCAGGGCCGGGTGGGGGTGGTGCACCGCTACCCCCACCCCGTTTCGCGCCATCCGCTTCGCGAATGTCGCGAACCGACCCTCCCCACAAGCGGGAGGGTGAAGGGGCGCCCCATGCCGCCTCGACTGCAGCCAGTGCGTCAGCCGGCAAATCCTTTGAGAAGTCCAGATACTCCTCCAACCCCAGCCCATCGCCTCTCCGCTCCAACGCGTCCAGCAACTCACGCGGCGTTTGCGGAATCCCTTCAACCCGATAGCCCTGCTCCTTCAGGTCATGCAGCATGGCCAGCACGCTGGACGGCACATCCAGGCCCACTGCATAGCCAGTGCGGCCGGGCGCGCTCGGATAGTCCGGAATGAGGATCGCCAACTTACGCGTCGCGCGGGGCGTCTGCTGCAACCGTGTGAACGCCGCTAGCCTGTCCGCCACTTGCGCCACGCGATCCGGTTCCGGGCGGTTGGCGAAGGCGCGGTGGCCGAGCGCCGGGTCGGTCTCGCTCTCGCCCTTGAAGGAAATCGCGCCGGCAAGGATACGGCCGTCGAGTTCGGGCAGCACGACATGCATGGCGAGGTCGGCGGGCGCCAGGCCGCGCTGGTTGTTGTCCCAGACGTCGCGGCGGGTGGTGGCGACGATGACCTGGAAGACCGGCACGCCGGCGCGGTCGAACAGGGTTTGGACGCCGGGTTCGGCGCCGGATGCGAAGGCGGTTGCGGTGATGATGGCGGCGGGGTTGAGCGAGGCGAGCGCGGTCTCGACGAAGGCCAGCGACGTCGGGTCCTTCAGGCTGGAGACGAAGATCGGGACCGGTCTCATGCCGCGCTGGCGGAGTGCATCAAAAAGCGCGTCGATGGGGGCGACGTCGGCAGCCAGCAGCATCGAGCGGTAGAAGAGGATGGGGACGATGGGGTTATCAGCGTGGAGTTCTGTCACACCCCCCTCTGTCCTGCCGGACATCTCCCCCTCAAGGGGGGAGATTGAGCTGTCGTCGACGGTTTCGCCAATCTTAGATGACCCAGACAGCTTCCTGTTCAACGGGGCCGAAGAGGAGCCGGCTTTGGTGACGGCTGATCTCCCCCCTTGAGGGGGAGATGTCCGGTAGGACAGAGGGGGGTGTGACGGAACGCCGACATCGGCAAATTCGACCACGCCGCAGCAAGGCTCATAAAACCCGGCTTTCGGCACGCTGACCGGCTCAGCCGCCGCCACATCGGACCCAGCCAACCCCGCTAGCCGCTGCATCAGCGCTGTCATATTCTCCGGCCCGCCCTCGCGGAAATAACCAAGCAGGACGTCCAGATCCTCGCGCGGCAGCGTCGAGGCTTCGATCAGCCTGAGATCCTCGTCGTGGCTTTCACCAGGCAGCAGCGCCAGCTTGATGCCGTTCGCACGGGCAGTCGCGGCAAGCTGGTCGCAGCCATAGCGCCACCAGTCGTAGCCGCCGAGGATGCGCACCAAAATCACCTTGGCGTAGCGAGCGACGCTGTCGATCCAGAGGTCCACGGACATGGGATGGCGCAGGTCGCGCAGCGCCGCTAGCCGCATTGACGGCAGGCGGGCAGCATCGGCCTTCCAGCCCGCCGCGAGGCCGGCGAGGTCGCTGTCGGTGAAGGACAGCGCCACGATATCCGCCGGCGTCTGCCGGAGATCAACTGGCTCGGCGAGATCGTCGAGCGACGCGGATGTGGTGGTGAGTATGTGCATCGCGGCTTAGCGCGTTTCACCGTTTCACGGAAACGGCGAGCCGCTCTATCTCCTTGTTTTTACGCAATTCCTCTGGGAAAACCGTTTCACACTTTTCCTGGAATTGCTCCTGAGATCAGCCGGCGAGTATACGCTCGATCGCCGGGCGGTTCAGCCCCTTCAGGCCAATGACGACGAGACGCGAGCGGCGATCGTCTTCGGCCGTCCAGGCGCGGTCATAATAATGGTTGACGCGTGGGCCGACGGCCTGCAGCAAAAGCCGCATCGGCTTGCCGCCGACATCGACGAAGCCTTTCACACGCAGCACATTCTCTTCCTCGGCCACCATGGCGACGCGCCTGGCCAGTTCGTCCGGATTGGCGATCGAGGGGATGTCGACGATGAAGGTGTCGAAATCGTCATGCTCGTGGTCGAAAGCGCCGTCATGGTGGGAATTGCGGTTCTCGATGTCGTCCTCGACGGCGAGACCGAGGCCAAGCAGCACCGAGGGATCGACCTTGCCATGCGCGGTCGGCACGATTTTTACCGCGCGAGCGGAATGCTCATTGATGATGGCGTTGGCGCGGGCCGAACCGGGGGCGTCCATCAAATCGCTCTTCGACAGGATGATCAGGTCGGCGCAGGCAATCTGGTCCTCGAAGACTTCTTCGACCGGATCGTCATGGTCGAGCGTTTCGTCCTGAGCGCGCTGAGCCTGCAGGGCGTCCATATCGTTGGCAACGCGTCCCTCCGCCAGCGCCGGGCCGTCGACCACGGCGATGACGCCGTCGACGGTTACCCGGCTTTTCACACTCGGCCACTGGAATGCCTGGACCAGCGGCTTGGGCAGAGCCAGGCCCGAGGTCTCGATCAGGATGTGGTCGACCTTCGGCGTCAGTGCGAGGATCTTGTCGAGCGCGGGCACGAAATCGTCGGCGACTGTACAGCAGATGCAGCCATTGGCCAGTTCGACGATGTTTTCCTCGGGGCAAGTGTCGATGCCGCAGCCTTTCAGGATTTCCCCGTCGATGCCGATGTCGCCGAACTCGTTGACGATGATGGCGATGCGCTTGCCGCCGGCATTTTCCAGGAGATGGCGGACCAGCGTCGTCTTGCCGGCGCCGAGGAAGCCTGTAACGACAGTGCAGGGAACACGGGAGAGGTTGGCGGCCGGGTTTGAAGCGTTCATCGTCAGTCCTTCAGCATGTCGAGGGGTGGGATGCGGGCAACGAGGCCGCGCTTGAGGCTATCGGGCCGGCCGCGCCACGGGATGAGGCCGTCGGCCGAAGTCGCGAAGAGCTTTGCGCCGGTAACGAGGTCGGCGCCGCTGGTTGCGGTCAGATCGCCGAAGACATAGCTCCAGCAGCCATCGCGCAGGATCGCGGCGCTGAGGCGGCGCTTGCAATTGCCGAGACATTCGGCGGTGCGGACCCGGATATCGCCAGCAGCGGCGCGGCGTGTGTCCTCAGCCAGCAATTCGCCGGCGCGCGGATGGGCGTCGGAACCGGTCTCATCGCGGCAGGAGGCGCAGACGATGACGGTCACGCCGGTCAGGGCGTCGTTGTCCCTGGACGCAATGTCCGCTGTGCCAGCCGAAAAACTGCTGTTCTGGTCCAAAAACCGTGCTCCTTGCCCGGAAACCCGCCAGGCGATCGGATACTTTGTCTCAGACGGCAGGTCTCCTGGCTCGCGGGTCATCGCCTTGGTTAGCCGCCTTCCCGGTGTTACCCAGTGGCTTTCGGCCTTGGCTCTTCGCTTACAGTTGCGGGGACAGCCGCGGATTTGGGATTTTCGTCCCGCACCGCATTCCCTCTTGGCCCTTGCCGTTGCGGGCAGGGGACCGTCTGGAGCGGATTTAGGCTGTTGCGGGGAGTTGTGTCAACGCGCTGCTACGACATGGCGATGTCGGCCAGGGGTTTCCCCAGATTGCCGGTCGGCGCCACTTCGATGCGCTCAAGGCCAAGCCAGCCCTGCATCTGCTTTAATTCCTCGAACAGCTCTGCGGCAGTTTCCGGCGGCGCGCCGGGTTCGGCGTAGGCGGCGTGGACGCGCAGCACGCTGGCCGGGCGGTCGGCCTTGAGATCGACGCGGGCGACGATCCGGTCGCCGAGCAGGAAGGGCAGCACGTAGTAGCCATATTGGCGCTTGTCAGCCGGGGTGTAGATCTCGATGCGGTAGTGGAAATCGAACAGGCGCTCGGTGCGCGAGCGCTCGAAGACCACCGGATCGAAGGGCGCCAGTAGCGCGCGGGCCTCGATCTTTCGCGGCAGACGGGCGTCCTTATAGAGGTAAGCCGGCTTGTCCCAGCCTTCGACGTTTACCGGCAGCAACTCGCCCATCTCAACCAGTTCCTCCAACCGGCCCTTCATGTCGGCCGGCGACAAGCGGAAATAATCGCGCAGGTCACCCGACGTCGCGATGCCGTGGGCGCGGGCGGAAATGCGCAGCAATTCGCGGTGCGCGTCCTCGGCCGCCGGCACCGGCAGATCGAGGATCGCCTGCGGCAGCACGCGCTCGGGCAGGTCGTAGAAACGCTCGAAGCCACGGCGGTGCGCCGTGGTGATGCGTCCGGCCCAGAACAGCCATTCGAAGGCGTGCTTGGCGTGGCTCCAGCCCCACCAGCCGCCCGAACCTTTCTGGCCTTCCAGTGCCGAAGCGGCAATCGGGCCGCGCTCGGCGACCGCGCGGTAGATCTCTTCGATATAGGCGGCGTGCTCGCGGCCCCATTTGGCGAGGCCGAGATACATTTCGTCGCCCTGCTCGGCGCGCTGCATGCGCCAGCGCATCAACGGGTAGGTCTCGACCGGCAGGAACGAGGCCTCATGCGCCCAGTACTCGAACACGGTGCGCTTGCGGGTGATTGCGGCATTGTCGAGCAGGGTGAGCGGGTAGGGGCCAAGGCGCGAATAGAGCGGCATATAGTGGGCGCGCACCACCGCGCTGACGGAATCGATCTGCAGCAAGCCGGTGCGCGACAGCACGCGGGCGAGGTGGCGGCGATCGGGCGTGCCGCCCGGGCGCGGATCGAGAAATCCTTGCGCGGCGAGCGCGATGCGCCTGGCCGTCGGGAGTGAGATTTTGTCCTTCGTCAAAGTGTCTTGCCTCGAACCATTTTCCCGACTTTAGCCGGCGATTCCGGTGATGCTAGCAGGCAAATGGCGGGAGATGTGTCAGGAGACAAAAGTGGAGTGAAAGATGAAGGAAATCAAACAGGAGGAGATCGGACCAGTTTTTCCCGGCCTGCCGTCCAGCACTGTCTTTTGAACAAGGTTTGACTTGCTTCGCTGAAAGCCGTGCGCTAACCCTCGCCGCGTTGCAGCAAAGGCACCTAAAACGGTTCAGCGGTTAAACTGTCGCGCTTCCGCATTAGGGTTGGTTGCTGTAATCAAAGTGGATTGGCCGCCAACGGAAAGCCGAGCATGAACGTACTCCTCAGTTCATACCTGCCCATCGTCCTCTTCATCGCCGTGGCCGCAGTTGTAGGCCTGGCGCTTATCATCGCGCCGTTTCTGGTGGCTTATCGCAATCCCGATCCGGAGAAGCTTTCCGCCTACGAGTGCGGGTTCAACTCGTTCGACGATGCCCGGATGAAATTCGACATCCGCTTCTACCTGGTGTCGATCCTGTTCATCATCTTCGATCTGGAAGTGGCCTTCCTGTTTCCGTGGGCGGTGTCGTTCTCGAAGATCGGCATGCTCGGTTTCTGGTCGATGATGGTGTTTTTGGCGGTGCTGACCATCGGCTTTGCCTATGAGTGGAAAAAAGGAGCGCTGGAATGGGATTGAACGACAGTTCCGGAACGCTCGTCGCGCCGAAGCCCAAAGGCCTGATCGACCCCAATACCGGACGTCCGGTCGGTTCCGACGATCCGTTCTTCCTCGAGATCAACAATGAACTGGCCGACAAGGGTTTTCTGGTCACCTCGACCGAGGCGCTGATCACCTGGGCACGCAGCGGCTCGCTGATGTTCATGACCTTCGGTCTCGCCTGCTGTGCCGTCGAGATGATCCACACCTCGATGCCGCGCTATGATTCGGAGCGGTTTGGCGTGGCTCCTCGCGCGTCGCCGCGCCAGTCCGACATCATGATCGTGGCGGGAACGCTGACCAACAAGATGGCCCCGGCTTTGCGCAAGGTCTACGACCAGATGCCGGAGCCGCGCTACGTCATCTCGATGGGCTCCTGCGCCAATGGCGGCGGCTATTATCACTATTCCTATTCGGTGGTGCGCGGCTGCGACCGCATCGTGCCGGTCGACATCTATGTGCCCGGCTGCCCGCCAAGCGCCGAAGCGCTGCTCTACGGCATTCTTCTCCTGCAGAAGAAGATCCGCCGCACCGGCACGATCGAACGGTAGACCCATGGCCGCATCCCTGAGCGAACTGTCGACCTATCTCGGCGAAAAGCTGCCGGGCCGCGTCACCGATGCAGTGCTTGCCTATGGCGAACTGACGATCTCGGTTGCTACAGACAATCTGATCGAGGTGACAAGCTTCCTGCGTGACGATTCGGGCTGCCAGTTCATTTCGATCATCGATATCTGCGGCGCCGACTACCCGTCGCGCGTCAAGCGTTTCGATGTCGTCTATCATCTGCTGTCGCCGAAGCAGAATTTGCGCATCCGCATCAAGTTGCAGGCCGACGAAGAGACGCTGGTGCCGTCGCTCACCGCTGTCTATCCCGGCGCCGACTGGTATGAGCGCGAAGCCTACGATCTCTATGGCGTGCTGTTCTCCGGCCATCCGGACCTGCGCCGCATCCTCACGGATTACGGTTTCGAGGGCCATCCCCTGCGCAAGGACTTCCCGCTGACAGGTTTCGTCGAGGTGCGCTACGACGACGAAGCCAAGCGCGTGATCTACGAGCCGGTGGAATTGAAGCAGGAATTCAGGAACTTCGATTTTCTCTCGCCATGGGAAGGGACGGACTACGTCCTGCCGGGCGATGAGAAGGCGAAACAGTAGGGGCGGCGGCGTGGCGATGATCCGCGTAGCGCTACTAAGCCTGTTTTGCTGTGCCGGCTTGCAGAATGCTTTTGCGAACGACTGCAAAGTAGCTGGAGTGGATTGCTATTCGGCGGCGCGAGCTGTCGTGGCGAACGACACGGTGAAGAACTGCCCGACGATATTTCGTATCAAGCCTGCGATGCAGATTGAATTGGACCAGATTTTGAACGCCTTGCGCGATGCTGGAGAGCTGGCCGATCTCCAGCCTTCCAACGAGACCATTGAGCAATGCGAGCAGAGAGCAAAAGAATATGTGGCCGGGCCGCAGACGGTCCGCTTCATGGAACTGACGCCGTCAGCCAAGGAAAGGCTTGGAATCTAGCATGACCGAGCACTCCGTCCGCAACTTTAACATCAACTTCGGACCGCAGCACCCTGCGGCACACGGTGTTTTGCGTCTTGTGCTGGAGCTTGACGGCGAGGTGGTCGACCGCGTCGATCCGCATATCGGCTTGCTGCATCGCGGCACCGAAAAGCTGATCGAGCACAAGACCTATCTGCAGGCAGTGCCCTATCTCGACCGGCTCGACTATTGCGCACCGATGAACCAGGAGCATGCCTTCGCGCTCGCCACCGAGCGGTTGCTCGGCATCGAAGTGCCGAAGCGCGGCCAGTTGATCCGCGTGCTCTATTCCGAGCTCAGCCGCATCATGTCGCACATCCTCAATGTGACGACGCAGGCGCTGGATATCGGCGCGCTGACGCCGCCGCTGTGGGGTTTTGTCGAACGCGAAAAGCTGATGGTGTTTTATGAGCGCGCTTCCGGTTCGCGCATGCACGCGGCCTATTTCCGTCCGGGCGGTGTGCACCAGGATCTGCCGGCGAAGCTGGTCGAGGACATCGGCAAGTGGATCGACCCGTTCCTGAAGTCCCTTGACGACCTCGACAAGCTGCTTACCGGCAACCGCATCTTCAAGCAACGCAATGTCGATATCGGTATCGTGTCGCTTGCCGACGCCTGGGCCTGGGGTTTTTCCGGCGTCATGGTGCGCGGCTCGGGTGCTGCCTGGGATTTGCGCAAGTCGCAGCCCTATGAATGCTATTCCGAGATGGATTTCGACATCCCGATCGGCAAGAACGGCGACTGCTACGACCGTTATCTCGTGCGCATGGAAGAAATGCGCCAGTCGGCCAAGATCATGCGTCAGTGCGTCGACCTTCTGCTAGGCAAGGAGAGCACCGGGCCGGTGTCGAACCTCGACGGCAAGGTGGTGCCGCCCAAGCGCCAGGCGATGAAGCGCTCGATGGAAGCGCTGATCCATCATTTCAAGCTCTATACTGAGGGTTACCGCGTGCCGGCCGGCGAGGTCTATGCCGCGGTCGAGGCGCCGAAGGGCGAGTTCGGCGTCTATCTCGTCTCCGACGGCACCAACAAGCCCTACCGCTGCAAGCTGCGCGCGCCCGGCTTCGCGCATCTGCAAGCCATGGATTTCCTCTGCCGTGGCCACATGCTGGCCGACGTCACTGCCGTCCTGGGTTCCCTCGACATCGTGTTTGGTGAGGTCGATCGCTAAATGTCAGTCCGCCGTCTCGCAGAAGCAAGCGTCCAGCCAGCCACCTTCGCCTTCAACCGGGCGAATGCCGCGGTTGCGAAGCAATGGATCAAGAAATATCCGAAGGGCCGGGAGCAGTCGGCGATCATTCCCTTGCTGATGATTGCGCAGGAGCAGGAAGGCTGGGTCACCAAGGCGGCGATCGAGACGATTTCGGACATGCTCGGCATGCCGCGCATTCGCGGCCTCGAAGTCGCGACCTTCTACACGCAGTACCAGCTCAATCCGGTCGGCACGCGCGCGCACATCCAGGTCTGCGGCACCACGCCCTGCATGCTGCGCGGCTCGGAAGCGCTGATGGATGTGTGCCGCTCGAAAATCCATCACGACCAGTTCCACACCAACGACAAGGGCACGCTGTCGTGGGAGGAAGTCGAATGCCTCGGCGCCTGCGTCAACGCGCCGATGGTGATGGTCTTCAAGGATACGTTCGAGGATCTGACGCCCGAGCGGCTGGCCGAAATCATCGATCTTTACGATGCGGGCAAGGGCGCCTCGGTTCCCGCGGGACCGCAAAACGGCAGAACCGGCTCGGAGCCGGCGCCTGGCCTGACGACGCTGAAGAGCGAAAAGGCGATCCTCAAAGCAACGCGCGACAAGGAAGCCAGGGCGGCGAGCAAGGCTGCCCACGCGGCGCCCGACGCGATCATTGCGGCGCCTGTTCCGGCTCCTGCCGCTCCTGCAGCGGCCGCCCCGGTCGCGCCATCCAACGCCGGCAAGCCGAAGACCGATGCGCCGGAAACCAGCTCGGCGTTGAAGTCGCCCTCCAGGGCCAAGGTTGCACCGGCGGCGGAAAAAGCGGCGAGCGTCCCGGCGCCCCTGCATTCGGCCGCCAACGCCAACACCGCGGCGCCTGAAGTCGAGAAGGTCGCCAAGCAGCGTAATGGCCCGAAGACCACCTCCACGCCGGCAGCTGCCTTCATCGCTCCGGAATTCAAGGCGCCAGCGGCCAAGGCCGCGGTGGCCCCGGCCGTCAAGGCGCCGGCAGCCAGGCCCGCAAAGCCGTCGCTCGAGGACAAGAACCGTCCAGCCGGAATCGACAGGCCGGCCGCGGTCGACGATCTCAAGCTGATCTCGGGCATCGGCCCGAAGATCGAGGGCATCCTTCATTCGCTTGGCATCTTCACCTTCACACAGGTCGCATCCTGGAATAAGGCCGAGCGCGACTGGGTGGATGGATATCTCGCTTTCCAGGGCCGCATCGAGCGCGACGACTGGGGCAAGCAGGCCAAGGCGCTCGCCAAGGGCGGCGTCGCCGAATACATCCGCGTCTTCGGCAAGGAGCCACGTTGATGGCTGAAGCGCAAAGCACCGGATCTTTGCTGACGCTGCGCAGCATTGTCATCGGCGTTGTCTGCATCGCTGCTGCCAACATCCTTCTGGAGGGGCTTCGGCGCCTCGTCGAATTGCCGTTTTCGGATACCCTGGAATCGATGGCCGCGACCGGCATGGGCGTGCTGGTGTGGTTCTCGATCGTCTTGCGGGGAAAGAGGTAAGTCATGCTGGCTGACAAAGACCGCATCTTCAACAACATCTACGGCCTGTTCGATAAGTCGCTGGCCGGCGCCATGGCGCGCGGCGCCTGGGACAACACGCCCGGCATCATCGCCAAGGGGCGCGAGTGGATCGTCAACGAGATGAAGGCGTCAGGCCTGCGCGGCCGTGGCGGCGCCGGTTTCCCGACCGGGCTGAAATGGTCGTTCATGCCCAAGCAAAGCGACGGAAGGCCGAGCTATCTCGTTGTCAACGCCGACGAATCCGAGCCCGGCACGTGCAAGGACCGCGATATCCTGCGCAACGATCCGCACACGCTGGTCGAGGGCTCGTTCATCGCCGGCTTCGCCATGGGCGCGGTCGCCGCCTACATCTATGTGCGCGGCGAGTTCATCCGCGAGCGCGAAGCGCTGCAGCGCGCCATCGACGAGGCCTATGAGGCCAGGCTGATCGGCAAGAACAACACGTCCGGATACGATTTCGACATCTACATGCACCACGGCGCCGGCGCCTACATCTGCGGCGAGGAAACAGCGCTGCTCGAAAGCCTCGAAGGCAAGAAGGGCCAGCCCCGGCTGAAGCCGCCATTCCCAGCCAATGTCGGCTTGTACGGTTGTCCGACAACCGTGAACAATGTCGAGTCCATCGCGGTCGCGCCGACCATTTTGCGCCGCGGCGCGGCCTGGTTCTCGTCCTTCGGCCGGCCCAACAATGTCGGCACCAAGCTGTTTTGCATCTCGGGCCACGTCAACAATCCGTGCACCGTCGAAGAGGCGATGTCGATCCCGTTCCGCGAGCTGATCGAAACCCATTGCGGCGGCATTCGCGGCGGCTGGGACAATCTCCTGGCGGTCATTCCGGGCGGCGCTTCGGTGCCGCTGGTGCCGGCCGAGCAGATCATCGATGCGCCGATGGATTTCGATGCGCTGCGCGACCTGAAATCGGGTCTCGGCACGGCGGCTGTCATCGTCATGGACAAGTCGACCGATATCGTGAAGGCGATCGCCAGGCTGTCCTATTTTTACAAGCATGAGAGCTGCGGCCAGTGCACACCGTGCCGCGAAGGCACCGGCTGGATGTGGCGGGTGATGGAGCGGCTGGTGCGCGGCGAGGCGCAGAAGCGCGAGATCGACATGCTGCTCGACGTCACCAAACAGGTGGAGGGTCATACGATCTGCGCGCTGGGCGATGCCGCGGCATGGCCGATCCAGGGCCTGATGCGGCATTTCCGCGGCGAGGTGGAGCGGCGCATCGACGAGTTTTCGCGCAACGCGCACCGGGCCGAACCGGTGATGGTGGCTGCTGAGTAGATTGAAATCGGGCGCAAGCCCCGGACGGAAATATAGGGGCGGGGCTGACGAAGAAACGACCAGGAGATGTCTATGGCCCCCTATTCGAACCCTTTGATGCCCAATTTGGACCAGCTTGAGAAGATGAACCAGGATTTGACAAGGATGATGCCGAAGGAGATGGCCAGCGCCGTCAACCTTCTCGCGCATCCTGTCGCTGGTGCCGCCGCCATGTCGGCGCTGGGCTTCGGCCTTGCCAACCATGCCTTTGGCGTGTGGCTAGGCGCCTTGTCGGGTGCTGCCGAGGCATCGCAGCGGATTTTCCAGCCGATCATCGACGATTTCGAACAGCGCAGCCAAGGGTTCGCCGAGACCGCCCCCGCCACCAAGGCGCGCGCGGCGACCAGAACCCTGATCGCCGAGGCGCAGACTTTTGCCCAGGATCTGACCGATATTGCCGCTCTCACCGTCGATGCCGAGTCGGAGAAGACCGAGGCCGTCGCCGAAGGCGCGACGATCGGATTGATGCCGGAGGATTTCAGACAGCCCAAGGCCGTGGCTCGTCCGGCCAAGCCGTCGGATCTCAAGGCGATCACCGGCGTTGGGCCGAAGCTGGAAAAGGTGCTGAACGGCCTCGGCATCTGGACCTTTGCCCAGATCGCCGCCTGGGCGCCAGAAGAGATCGCCTGGGTCGAGGACTACCTGTCGCTCACCGGCCGAATCGGCCGCGACGAGTGGACCCGCCAGGCCGCGGCGCTGACGCTGGCCGCCAAGGCGAAGAAGTAGGGGTGGCAGGCATGGAGATCCACGACAGGAGCGATGTTCTCGATGTGCGCAATGCCATCGTCAGCAACTCCAGATTTGACGATGTGAACTTGTCGAACACGCAGTTTCACAAATTCGACCTGTCGGCGGCCGTGGTGGACGACGCGAACCTCTCGAACGCGGCGTTTTTCAGCAATGTGAATATGAGCAATTTGAAGATAGAAAACGCTGAAGTCGCCGGCATGATGGTCAATGGCATCAGGCTGAGCGATCTGTTTCAGGCATATGAGACGGCGCAGACCGCCAGGGGCAATTGATGGCAAAGCTCAAGGTCGACGGGAAAGAGATCACTGTACCCGACCACTACACGCTGCTGCAGGCGGCCGAGGACGCCGGCGCGGAAGTGCCGCGCTTCTGCTTCCATGAGCGGCTGTCGATCGCCGGCAATTGCCGCATGTGCCTGATCGAGGTGAAGGGCGGGCCGCCGAAGCCGCAGGCCTCCTGCGCCATGAATGTGCGCGACCTCCGTCCGGGACCCAATGGCGAGGCGCCTGAAATCTTCACCAACACGCCGATGGTCAAGAAGGCCCGCGAAGGCGTGATGGAATTCCTGCTGATCAACCATCCGCTGGATTGCCCGATCTGCGACCAGGGCGGCGAATGCGACCTGCAGGACCAGGCGATGGCCTTCGGCGTCGATTCCTCGCGCTATCACGAGAACAAGCGGGCGGTCGAAGACAAGTATATCGGCCCACTGGTCAAGACGGTGATGAACCGCTGCATCCACTGCACGCGCTGCGTTCGCTTCACCACGGAAGTTGCCGGCATTTCCGAGCTTGGCCTGATCGGCCGCGGCGAGGATGCCGAGATCACCACCTATCTCGAAAGCGCCATGACCTCGGAGCTGCAGGGCAATGTCATCGACCTCTGCCCGGTCGGCGCGCTGACCTCCAAGCCTTTCGCCTTCCAGGCGCGGCCGTGGGAGCTGACCAAGACCGAATCCATCGACGTCATGGACGCCGTCGGCTCGGCAATCCGCGTCGACTCAAGAGGCCGCGAGGTGATGCGCATCCTGCCGCGCGTCAATGAAGCGGTGAACGAGGAGTGGATTTCCGACAAGACCCGCTTCATCTGGGACGGATTGCGCACGCAGCGCCTCGACCGCCCCTATGTCCGCAAGGACGGAAAGCTGGCGCCGGCCAGCTGGGCCGAAGCGTTCGTTGCGATCAGGGATGCGGTGTCGAATGCCGCGCCCGAGGAAATCGGCGCGATTGCGGGCGATCTTGCCGCCGTCGAGGAAATCTACGCACTGAAGCAGCTTATGGCTGCGTTGGGCTCAAGGAACACCGATTGCCGCCAGGACGGCGCCGCACTCGATCCCGCGCTCGGCCGCGCCAGCTACATCTTCAACCCGACCATCGAGGGCATCGAGCAGGCCGACGCGGTGCTGATCATCGGCGCCAATCCGCGCTTCGAGGCCTCGGTGCTCAATGCCCGCATCCGCAAACGCTGGCGGATCGGCAATCTGCCGGTCGGCGTCATCGGCGAGGTCGGCGACACGCGTTACGACTACGAACAGCTCGGCGCCGGTCCGGAGTCCTTGAAAGATCTGGCCGACGGCAATGGCAAGTTCTTCCAGGCGCTGAAGAAGGCGACGCATCCTCTGATCATCGTCGGCCAGGGCGCGCTGTCGCGTGCCGACGGCGCGGCGGTGCTCGGCCAAGCGGCGAAACTCGCCACGGCCGTCAACGCTGCGCGCGCCGACTGGAACGGCTTTGCCGTGCTGCACACTGCGGCCGCGCGCGTCGGCGGTCTCGATGTCGGCTTCGTGCCTGGCAAGGGCGGCAAGAACGTTGCCGGCATGCTGGGTGAGAGCGAGGTTCTGTTCCTGCTCGGCGCCGACGAGATCGACATGTCCAAGACCGGCGGCGCCTTCGTCGTCTATGTCGGAACGCATGGCGACGCCGGTGCGCACCGCGCCAATGTCATCCTGCCGGGAGCCGCCTACACCGAAAAGTCCGGCACCTATGTCAACACCGAGGGACGCGTGCAGCAGACCAACCGCGCCGGCTTCGCGCCGGGCGATGCGCGCGAAGACTGGGCGATCCTGAGGGCATTGTCCGATGTGCTGGGCAAGAAACTACCCTTCGATTCGCTGCAGCAGTTGCGCGCCAAACTCTATGGCGAATACCCGCATCTCGCCCGCATCGATCATGTCGAAGCCGGCAATGCCTATGACGTCGCTAGGGTGGCGAAGCTCGGCGGGCGGCTGAACAAGGGCACTTTCACCTCGCCGGTCACGGATTTCTATCTGACCAACCCGATTGCGCGGGCCTCCGCCGTCATGGCGGAATGCTCGGCGCTGGCGAAAAACGGCTTCAGGCAGGCGGCAGAGTAGACATGGACACCTTCTTCTCCTTCTACGTGCTGCCGACGCTGATCATCCTTTTAAAGTCGGTCGTGCTGATCGTCGTTTTGCTGATCGGGGTTGCCTACCTGCTTTACGCCGACCGCAAGATCTGGGCGGCGGTGCAATTGCGCCGCGGCCCGAACGTCGTCGGCCCGTGGGGCACGCTGCAGGCTTTCGCCGATCTGCTGAAATTCGTCTTCAAGGAACCGGTCATTCCGTCCGGCGCCAACAAGGGCGTGTTCCTGCTGGCGCCGCTGGTGTCGGCCGTGCTGGCAATCTCGGCCTGGGCGGTCATTCCCGTCAATGCCGGCTGGGGGATCGCCAACGTCAATGTCGGCATCCTCTACGTCTTCGCCATCTCCTCGCTCGAGGTCTATGGCGTGATCATGGGCGGCTGGGCGTCCAACTCGAAATACCCGTTCCTCGGCGCGCTGCGCTCGGCGGCGCAGATGGTGTCCTACGAAGTCTCGATCGGCTTCGTCATCGTCACCGTGCTGCTCTGCGTCGGCTCGCTCAACCTGTCGGACATCGTGCTGTCGCAGCAGGATGGGCTGGGCACCAAGCTTGGCCTGCCCAACAGCTTCCTCGACTGGCACTGGCTGGCGCTGTTCCCGATGTTCGTCATTTTCTTCATCTCGGCGCTGGCCGAGACCAACCGCCCGCCCTTCGACCTGGTGGAAGCCGAGTCCGAATTGGTCGCCGGCCACATGGTCGAATACTCCTCGACGCCGTTCCTGTTGTTCTTCCTCGGCGAATATGTCGCCGTGGTGATGATGTGCGCGCTGGCCACCATCCTGTTCCTCGGCGGCTGGCTGCCGCCCTTCGACTTCGCCCCCTTCACCTGGGTGCCCGGCGTGATCTGGTTCGTGCTCAAGATCTGCCTGATGTTCTTCATGTTCTCCATGGTGAAGGCCTTCGTGCCGCGCTACCGATACGACCAGCTGATGCGGCTCGGCTGGAAAGTGTTTTTGCCGATCTCGCTGTTCATGGTCGTTGCCACCGCGGCCTTCCTCAAGATCACGGGGTTTGCGTGATGTCCGCTCTTGGCCAGGCCGCCAAATCGCTGCTGCTGCAGGATTTCGTCAGCGCCTTCTTCCTGTCGATGCGCCAGTTCTTCGCGCCGAAGGAGACGATCAACTATCCGCACGAAAAGGGGCCGACCAGCCCGCGCTTCCGTGGCGAGCACGCGCTGCGCCGCTATCCCAATGGCGAGGAACGCTGCATCGCCTGCAAATTGTGCGAAGCGATCTGTCCGGCGCAGGCGATCACCATCGAGGCCGGCCCGCGCCGCAATGACGGCACGCGCCGCACCGTGCGCTACGACATCGACATGGTGAAGTGCATCTATTGCGGCTTCTGCCAGGAAGCCTGCCCGGTCGACGCCATCGTCGAGGGGCCGAATTTCGAGTTCGCGACGGAGACGCGCGAAGAGCTTTACTACGACAAGGACAGGCTGCTGGCGAATGGCGACCGCTGGGAGCGCGAACTGGCGCGCAACATCTCGCTGGACTCGCCCTACCGCTGACATTTGACGCATGGACGGGGCGAGGGGCCTCGTCTAAGGACAACGCAACTTGCCGGCCGGAGGCGGTCGCAGAAATCAAACAGGACGGATGTCCTGTTTGGACAGGAACCCCGGGGGATCCCCAATGCTGAGTGGACTAGAGGCGGCCTTTTTCTACCTCTTCGCCTTTGTCGCGGTGGCGTCGGCCTTCATGGTCATTTCGTCGCGCAACCCCGTGCATTCCGTGCTGTTCCTGATCCTGACCTTCTTCAACGCCGCCGGCCTGTTCATGCTGACCGGCGCCGAGTTCCTGGCGATGATCCTGCTCGTCGTCTATGTCGGCGCGGTCATGGTGCTGTTCCTGTTCGTCGTCATGATGCTCGATGTCGACTTCGCCGAGATGAAGGAAGGCGCCCTGCAATATGCGCCGATCGGCGCGCTGGTCGGGCTGATCCTGGCGGCCGAGCTGATCGTGGTGCTCGGCGGCTACACCTTCGCGCCGCAACTGGCCTCGACGGTCTCCAAACCCATCCCGGATCTTGCCGCGCGGACAAACACCGCAGCACTCGGCGACATCCTCTATACCGACTACCTCTACTACTTCCAGATTTCGGGCCTCATCCTGCTGGTCGCCATGATCGGCGCCATCGTCCTGACGCTGCGCCACAAGGAAGGGATCAAGCGGCAGTCGATCGCAGCCCAGGTCGGCCGCACGCCGGCGACAGGCATGGAAATCCGCAAGGTCAAGTCGGGCGAGGGGCTCTGACGATGTTCGGTCGTTTGAAGAAAAAATATTGGGGAGAGCAGGTTGCCTCTTGGCGGGTTGATTCGACTGAAAAGGCCTGGGTATTCGTCTGGAATCGCGACGGGAATCTTACGCTGAACATCAAGAGCGAAGATTTCACGTACGTTCAGGGGGCAGGCCGGAATGATGCAACAGTTATCTTCGAGCCTTCTGCCATAGACAGCCTTTTGGACGCCATCGTATCCGCGCGTTCAATGATTCAACAAATGCCGGGAAAGGTTTGATCTGGCCATGGTCGTCGGCATCGCACATTACCTGACCGTATCGGCGATCCTGTTCACGCTCGGCGTGTTCGGCATCTTCCTGAACCGCAGGAACATCATCGTCATCCTGATGTCGATCGAGCTGATCCTTTTGGCGGTCAACATCAATTTCGTTGCCTTCTCGGCGGCATTGGGCGATCTCGTCGGCCAGGTGTTTGCCCTGTTCGTGCTGACGGTCGCGGCCGCCGAAGCGGCCATCGGTCTTGCCATTCTCGTCGTCTTCTTCCGCAACCGCGGCTCGATCGCGGTCGAAGACGTGAACCAGATGAAGGGTTGACGGGGCTAACATGTATCAAGCGATCGTCTTCCTTCCGCTGCTCGGCTTCCTGATCGTCGGTCTGTTCGGCAATTCGCTGGGCGCCAAGGCATCGGAATACATCACCTCGGGCTTCCTGGTGATCTCGGCCGTGCTGTCCTGGGTCGCCTTCTTCTCCGTCGGCTTCGGCGAAGGCGAGGTGTTCACCGTGCCGGTACTGCGCTGGATCCAATCCGGCGGCTTGGACGCGTCCTGGGCGCTCAGGATCGATACGCTGACGGTGGTCATGCTGGTGGTGGTCAACACGGTGTCGGCGCTGGTCCACATCTATTCGATCGGCTACATGCACCACGATCCGAACCGGCCGCGCTTCTTCGCCTATCTGTCGCTGTTCACCTTCGCCATGCTGATGCTGGTGACGGCGGACAATCTGGTGCAGATGTTCTTCGGCTGGGAAGGGGTGGGTCTCGCGTCCTATTTGCTGATCGGCTTCTGGTACAAGAAGCCGTCGGCCAATGCCGCTGCCATCAAGGCCTTCGTCGTCAACCGCGTCGGCGATTTCGGCTTCGCGCTCGGCATTTTCGGCGTCTTCGTTTTGTTCGGCTCGGTCAATCTCGGCACCATCTTCGCCAATGCCGCGACGTTCATTCCGGCTGAAGGCGCGCCGCAAGGGGCCGCCGTGCTGACCTTCCTCGGCTATGCGCTGGACAAGCAGGCGGCCATGACCATCGTCTGCCTGCTGCTGTTCATGGGCGCCATGGGCAAGTCGGCGCAGGTGCCGCTGCACACCTGGCTGCCGGACGCGATGGAAGGCCCGACGCCGGTTTCCGCGCTGATCCATGCCGCCACCATGGTGACGGCCGGCGTGTTCATGCTGGCGCGGCTGTCGCCGCTCTTCGAACTGTCGCATTCGGCGCTCACGGTGGTGACCTTCATCGGCGCCTTCACCGCCTTCTTCGCGGCGACCGTCGGCCTGGTTCAGAACGACATCAAGCGCGTCATCGCCTATTCGACCTGCTCGCAGCTCGGCTACATGTTCGTCGCGCTCGGCGTCGGCGCCTATGGCGCGGCGATCTTCCATTTGTTCACGCATGCCTTCTTCAAGGCGCTGCTGTTCCTGGGCTCCGGCTCGGTCATCCATGCCGTCTCCGACGAGCAGGACATGCGCAAGATGGGTGGCCTGCGGAAGCTCATTCCGAAGACCTACTGGATGATGGTGATCGGCACGCTGGCGCTGACCGGCGTCGGCATTCCGGTGACCGTCATCGGCACCGCCGGCTTCTTCTCCAAGGATGCCATCATCGAGGCTGCCTTTGCCGGCCACAATTCGGTCGCCGGCCTCGCTTTTGTCCTGCTGGTCATCGCCGCCTGCTTCACCTCCTTCTACTCCTGGCGGCTGATCTTCATGACCTTCCACGGCGAGCCGCGGGCGAGCCACGACGTCATGCACCATGTCCATGAATCGCCGCCGGTGATGCTGGTGCCGCTGTTCATCCTGGCCGCGGGCGCGCTGTTTGCCGGCGTTATCTTCCATGGTGCCTTCATCGGCGAAGGCTATACCGAATTCTGGAAGGCCTCGCTGTTCACGCTGCCGGACAACCACATCCTGCACGATATCCACGAATTGCCGCTGTGGGTCGAGCTGGCACCGTTCGTCGCCATGATCATCGGCTTTGCCGTCGCCTGGAAGTTCTACATCCGCTCGCCGGAACTGCCCCGGAGCGTCGCCGCCAACCATCGGCTGCTCTATGCCTTCCTGCTCAACAAATGGTACTTCGACGAGCTCTACGACGTCCTGTTCGTGCGGCCGGCAAAGGCGCTGGGCAGGTTCTTGTGGAAGACCGGCGACGGCACCATCATCGACGGGCTCGGCCCTGACGGCATTTCGGCGCGTGTCGTCGATGTCACCGACCGCGTCGTCAAGCTACAGACCGGCTATCTCTATCACTATGCCTTCGCCATGCTGATCGGCGTGGCCGCACTCGTCACCTGGATGATGCTCTGATGACCGCCTGGCCAATCCTCTCGCTGGTCACCTTCCTGCCGCTTGTAGGTGTGCTGCTGATCCTGTTCATCAGGGATGACAGCCCGAATGCGCGTCGCAACATCCGCGCCATCGCGTTCACGACGACGGCAGCCACCTTCATCATCTCGCTGTTCATCTGGACCGGCTTCGACAATTCGCAGGCCGGCTTCCAGTTCGTCGAGAAATTTGCCTGGCTGGATTCCGGCATCTCCTACCATATGGGGGTCGACGGCATTTCGATGCTGTTCGTCATCCTGACGACGTTCCTGATGCCGCTCTGCATCCTGGCGTCGTGGGAAGCGATCGACAAGCGCGTCAAGGCCTACATGATTGCCTTCCTGCTCTTGGAAACGCTGATGATCGGCGTGTTCTGCGCGCTCGACATCGTGCTGTTCTACGTCTTCTTCGAGGCCGGCCTGATCCCGATGTTCATCATCATCGGCGTCTGGGGCGGCAAGCGCCGCGTCTATGCCTCGTTCAAGTTCTTCCTCTATACGCTCGCCGGCTCGGTGCTGATGCTGCTCGCCATCATGGCGATGTTCTTCCAGGCGGGCACCACCGACATCCCGACGCTGCTGACGCACAACTTCCCGGCCCACATGCAGACATGGCTATTTCTAGCCTTCTTCGCCTCCTTCGCGGTGAAGATGCCGATGTGGCCGGTGCACACCTGGCTGCCCGATGCGCACGTCGAAGCGCCGACGGCGGGTTCGGTGATCCTGGCGGGCATACTGTTGAAAATGGGCGGGTACGGCTTCCTGCGCTTTTCCCTGCCGATGTTCCCGCTGGCCTCGGAAATGTTCGCGCCGCTGGTGTTCACGCTGTCGGTCGTCGCCATCATCTACACCTCGCTGGTGGCGCTGATGCAGGAGGACATGAAGAAGCTGATCGCCTATTCCTCCGTCGCCCATATGGGCTTCGTCACCATGGGCATCTTCGCCATGAACCAGGAAGGCGTGCAGGGCGCGATCTTCCAGATGCTGAGCCACGGCCTCGTCTCGGGCGCGCTGTTCCTGTGCGTCGGCGTCATTTACGACCGCATGCACACACGCGAGATCGACGCCTATGGCGGCTTGGTCAACAACATGCCGAAATACGCCACGGTGTTCCTGATCTTCACCATGGCCAATGTCGGCTTGCCCGGCACATCAGGCTTCGTCGGCGAGTTCCTGACCATGCTCGGCGTGTTCCGGGTCAACACCTGGGTGGCGTTCTTCGCCGCCACCGGCGTCATCCTGTCGGCGGCCTACGCGCTCTGGCTCTACCGCCGGGTGATCTTCGGCGCGCTGACCAAGGAAAGCCTGAAGGGCCTGCTCGATCTGTCGACGCGCGAGAAGGCGATCATCTACCCGCTGGTCGTGCTGGTCATCTTCTTCGGCGTTTATCCCGCTCCCGTCTTCGATGCCACGGCCCAGTCGGTCAAGGCGCTCGTCACCAATGTCACCGCATCCATCGGCGCCGCGCAGACCGCGGCGGCGAACTGACCAGAGGTTTTGCGAACCATGACGCCGGACCTTTACTCCAGCCTTTCGCTCTCGACGCCGGAGCTGATCCTCGCCATCGGCGCGCTGGCGCTGTTGATGGTCGGCGCCTATTCGCGCGCCAACACTGCCATTCTGGTGACCGGCCTTGCCGTCGCCGTGCTGGTGATCGCAGGCTTATGGCTGATCTTTCCCACGGGGCAGGGGAGCGCCTACGGCAACGCCTTCATCCAGGATCCGTTCTCCCGCTTCATGAAGGTGCTGTCGCTGATCGGTTCGGCGGTGACGCTGGTGATGTCGATGCGCTTCGCCAGGCAGGAGCATTTCGACAAGTTCGAATACCCGGTGCTGATCCTGCTCTGCACGCTCGGTATGATGCTGATGATCTCGGCCAACGGCATGATCGGGCTCTATCTCGGCCTCGAGCTGCAGTCGCTGGCGATTTACGTGCTGGCGGCGATCAATCGCGACAATCTGCGTTCGACCGAGGCCGGTTTGAAGTATTTTGTGCTCGGCGCGCTGTCGTCGGGCATGCTGCTTTACGGAATCAGCCTCATTTACGGCTACACCGGCAATGTAGGCTTCCAGGAAATTTCCTCCGCGCTTGGCAGCGGCGAGCGCCAGTTGGGTCTCGTCGTCGGCCTGGTCTTCGTTTTGGCCGGCCTTGCCTTCAAGATTTCGGCGGTGCCGTTCCACATGTGGACGCCCGATGTTTACGAGGGCGCGCCGACGCCGGTCACCGCCTTCCTGGCGGCCGCCCCCAAAATGGCGGCAATGGCGCTGATCGTGCGCGTCACCATGGGCGCCTTCAAGCCGATCGCTTCCGACTGGCAGCAGATCATCGTCTTCATCTCGATCGCCTCGATGGCGCTCGGCTCCTTTGCCGCGATCGGCCAGACCAACATCAAGCGGCTGATGGCGTACTCCTCGATCGGCCATATGGGGTATGCGCTGGTCGGCCTTGCCGCCAACAGCCAGGCCGGCGTGCGCGGCGTCGCCATCTACATGCTGATCTATCTCGTCATGACGCTCGGCACCTTCGCCTTCATCCTCGCCATGCGGCGCAAGGAAGGCAATGTCGAGCAGATCAGCGATCTCGCCGGTCTGTCGTCGACCAATCCGATCATGGCGACGATCCTGACCATCTTGATGTTCTCGCTGGCCGGCATCCCGCCGCTCGCCGGCTTCTGGGGGAAATGGTACGTGTTCCTCGCCGCCATCAACGCCAACCTCTATGCGCTGGCGATCATCGGCGTGCTGGCCTCCGTCGTGGGCGCTTTCTACTATCTGCGTATCATCAAGATCATGTGGTTCGACGAACCGGCCGGTGGCTTCGTGCCGATGGCGGTTGAGCTGCGCCTCGTGCTTGGTGTCTCCGGCGCTTTCGTGCTGTTCTATGTGCTGATCGGCGGTCCGATCGCGACCTACGCCGAAGCCGCCGCCAAGACATTTTTCTGACCGGATGGCATTTCGGCTGGCTCCAACCTCTGAGACGGAAGGGTTCCGGCTCGAGGCGCATGACAGCGTGGGTTCCACCAACACGCTGGCGCTGGACCATGCAAGGGCAGGCGATCCCGGCAAATTGTGGGTCGTTTCCAAGAAGCAGGAAAGCGGCCGTGGCCGCCGCGGCAGGGCCTGGGTATCGCCCGAGGGCAATCTGGCGGCGACATTGCTGGTCATCACCGGCGGTGAGTTGCGTCTGGCGGCGACGCTGGGCTTCGTCGCCGGCCTGTCGCTGGCCGATGCGCTTGACGCCGTGGTGCCGAAGGGCAGGATCGCCATCGGCCTCGACGGCGCCAGCCAGGGGCAGAACCGCTTCGAGCTGAAATGGCCGAACGATGTGCTTGCCTCCGGCGCCAAGCTGGCCGGCATCCTGCTGGAATCGGCCATTCTCGATGGCGGCCGTTTCGCGGTGGCGGTGGGCATCGGCGTCAATGTGGTGGCGCATCCGCCGGATTTGCCGTATCCGGCGACATCGCTTCAGGCGCTGGGCGCGACATGCGACGCCGAAACGCTGTTCTTGGCGCTGTCCGATGCCTGGACCGACAATGCCCGGCTGTGGGATGACGGACGCGGGCTCGACGCCATCCGGCGTCGCTGGCTGGCGCGCGCGGCGGGGCTTGGCGGCGAGGTTGCTGTCAGGATTGACGGGAATGTGGTGCGCGGTACCTTCGAGACCATTGACGCGGACTGCCGTTTCGTGATCCGCGATGATGAGGGGTCGGTCGTGACGGTAGCCGCCGGCGACGTGCATTTCGGCGCCGTCGCGTCGGCAAAGATTTAGAGCTGGTCGCAAGGGCCGGGAAGGGAAAATTGATGGCGAAAGCGCAAAACGCCGAACTCGTCTTCGTGCCGCTCGGCGGCGTCGGCGAGATCGGCATGAACTTCGCCCTTTACGGCTATGGGCCGCCTAGCGCGCGCGAGTGGATCGTCGTCGATGTCGGCGTGACTTTTCCCGATGCGGCGCATCCTGGCGTCGACCTGATCCTGCCCGATACGCGCTTCATCGAGGAGAACCTCGCCGGCCTGCGCGGCATCATCATCACCCACGCGCATGAAGACCATTACGGGGCGCTGCTCGACATCTGGCCGAAGCTGAAGGCGCCGGTGTGGATGACACCGTTCAGCGCCGGACTGCTGGACGCCAAGCGGCAGGGCGAGCAGGGCGCGCCGAAGAAAATTCCGGTGACGATCTACCGGGCAGGCGAAACATTCACTGTCGGCCCGTTCTCGATCGAGGCCATTCCGGTGGCGCACTCGATCCCCGAGCCGATGTCGCTGGCGATCACCTCGCCGGCCGGCACCGTCATCCATACCGGCGACTGGAAGATCGATCCGGAACCGACGATCGGTCCGAAAACCGACGAGGCGCGGTTTCGCGCCTATGGCGACAAGGGTGTGCTGGCGCTGATCTGCGATTCCACCAATGCGCTGCGCGAAGGCGAATCGCCGTCGGAAGTGGCGGTGGGCGAAGGCCTCAGGGGCGTCATCCAGAGCGCTGTCGGCCGTGTCGCCGTCACCACCTTCTCCTCCAATGTCGGACGCATCGTCTCCATCGCCAAGGCGGCGCGCGATGCCGGCCGCCAGTGCCTGGTGCTCGGCCGCTCGCTGAAGCGGGTCATCGATGTCGCCGGCGAACTCGGCTACATGGACGGGCTGCCGGAGTTCATCGCCGAGGAGGATTTCGGCTTCATCCCGCGCGAGAACCTGGTCATCATCTGCACCGGCAGCCAGGGCGAGGCGCTGGCAGCGCTGGCAAAACTGTCGCGCGACGAGATGAAGTCGGTGTCGCTGACGGCCGGCGACACGGTGGTGTTTTCCTCACGCACCATTCCCGGCAACGAGAAGGCGATCCTCGAGATCAAGAACCGCCTCATCGACCTCGGCATCAAGATCATCGAGGATGGCGACGCGCTTGTGCATGTCTCCGGCCATCCCCGCCGCAGCGAATTGCGCAGGATGTATGAATGGGTGCGGCCGCAGATCGGCGTTCCCGTGCACGGCGAAGCCGCGCATCTGGTGGCGCAGGGGTCGCTGATGTCGACGTCGGGCATCGGCCAGGTGGCGCAAGTGCGCGACGGCGACATGCTGCGGCTGGCGCCGGGTCCGGCCACGATCATCGACCAGGTGCCGTTCGGCCGCATCTACAAGGACGGCAGGCTGATCGGCACCGACCAGGCGATGGGCATACGCGACCGGCGCAAGCTATCCTTTGCCGGCCATGTCGCGGTCAATGTCGTGCTCGACGACAAATATGAGCTCGCCGGCGATCCCGATCTGGTCGCCATCGGCGTCGCCGAGGCCGATGCCCGTGGCGAAAACATGGAAGATCTGATGCTCGACGCGGCCGTCGGCGCGGTTGACTCGATCCCTCGCCAGCGCCGCAAGGACCTCGATCTGGTGCAGGAAGCGGTGCGCCGCGCCGTGCGCGGCCCCGCCAACGAAGCCTGGGGCAAGAAGCCGCTGGTGACGGTGTTTGTGACGAGGTGAGGGAATAGGCAGTAGGCGGTAGGCAGTGGAGAAAAATGCGGATGTATCACTACTGCCTGCTGCCTATTCCCTACTCCCTTAACTTGTGGAGCACTTCATGCTGGGACGCCTGAACCATGTAGCACTTGCCGTACCGGACCTGGCCGCGGCGATTGCGGCCTATCGCGATACACTTGGCGCGCGGGTGACTGCGCCGCAGGCTTTGCCCGAGCATGGCGTGACGGTGGTGTTCGTCGATGTCGGCAACACCAAGATCGAACTCCTGGAGCCGCTGGGCGAGGGGTCGCCGATCGCGGCCTTTCTGGACAAGAACCCCTCGGGTGGCATGCATCATGTCTGCTACGAGGTCGACGACATCCTTGTCGCGCGCGATCACCTCAAAGCGAGCGGCGCCCGCGTGCTGGGCGACGGCAATCCCAAAACCGGCGCCCACGGCAAGCCGGTGCTGTTCCTGCATCCCAAGGATTTCTTCGGCACGCTGGTCGAACTGGAGCAGGCATGAGCTGGATTTCGTTTGCCGCGCTGTTCTTCATCACCTGGTGGCTGATGCTGTTCATCGTGCTGCCGTTCAGCGTCAAGACGCAGGATGACGACCAGGACGTGACGCTGGGCACGGTTGCGAGTGCGCCGCGCGGGCCGCATATGCTGCGCGCCGTGATCCGCACCACCATCGTCACGGCTGTCGTCATGGGGGTTTTCTATAGCCTGACGCACGGGCTGGGCTACAGCCTCGACGAAGTCCCGCACATCATCCCCGAAGCCAGCCAGGCACCGGCTAACTAACCACTTTCCCGCCGGCAGATCGGCTGGCATGTTTGTGTCTGTTTCGGAGCGCCAAACTCAGATTTTGTCTCGCCAGCCTGCGATGCGCAATAGGCGGCCAGGCATGGCCCACCCGCATTAGAATCACGCCTTGGTGTCAGGCTGACGCAAGCTCACGTGATTTGGGAACAGGTTGATCTAACCAGATGATCGGGCAAAAAAAATGCAAGGCACAAGGCCTTGCAATTTAAACGCGTTCCGATCTGTTTTCCGGTTTCCGGCGGCAGCGGGTAACCGCGCCTAGATCGCATCCTCCCAAGACTTTGACCGCGTAGGAGAGCAGATTTTTCTCCACCCTCTCGGTTATCGGGGCACACTAGCCTAACCCTGATGAAATTGTCACGCAGAATTTTGCCCGCAATCGGGCAATCTGTGCTGCAGTGCACAATAGTGCGGCAGGCTTTGCTTGCGAAACGAACAACACCCGGGCTGCCGCCTTAATCTGGTCAGGTGTGCCGCGTCGCCCGGACGCGCAAAGCGTGTGTGAGCACTTCGGAGTCAGGGTCATCATTTTGCATCAAAAGCATTATCGTTTTCGGTGCGAAGGTCTTTGGAAGAAGAATCGATTTTTGCGATTTCGGACCGATGCGGCCGGTCGGGTTTCCATTCCGTCACGAAATAGCTATGAAGCCGGGGCAAGCAAGCCAGCCGCGCCGATTCCGGCGCAGCCTCCTCTCTCACGGACCTGTCCATGCGTTTGTCGCAGTTTTTCCTGCCCATCCTGAAAGAAAATCCGCGCGAGGCCGAGATCGTCTCGCACCGGCTGATGCTGCGTGCCGGCATGATCCGCCAGCAGGGGCAGGGCAGCTTTTCCTGGCTGCCGCTAGGCAAGCTGGTGCTCGACAAGGTCTGCCGCATCATCCGCGAGGAGCAGAACCGCGCCGGCGCTCTGGAAATCCTGATGCCGACCATCCAGTCGGCCGATCTGTGGCGCGAAAGCGGCCGCTATGACGACTATGGCAAGGAGATGCTGCGCATCAAGGACCGGCAGGACCGCGACATGCTCTACGGTCCGACCAATGAGGAAGTGGTCACCGAGATCGTGCGCGCCTACGTCAAGTCGTACAAGGATTTGCCGCTCAACCTCTACCACATCCAGTGGAAGTTCCGCGACGAGGTGCGGCCGCGCTTCGGCGTCATGCGCTCGCGCGAGTTCCTGATGAAGGATGCCTATTCCTTCGACCTCGATTTCGAGGGCGCGAAGGCCGCCTATAACCGCATGTTCGTATCCTATCTCCGAACGTTCACGCGCATGGGGCTGCAGGCCATTCCGATGCGGGCCGACACCGGGCCGATCGGCGGCGATCTCAGCCATGAATTCATCATCCTGGCCGACACCGGCGAGAGCCAGGTCTATTGCGACCGCGAATATCTGTCGCTCCAGGTGCCCGGCGAGAAAACCGACTTCGGCAATGACGGCGAGATCGCCGACATCGTCAAAACGTGGACGACGCCTTACGCCGCCACCGACGAGATGCATGACGAGGCGGCCTGGGACAAGCTTAGCGAGGCCGACCGGGTCTCGGCACGCGGCATCGAGGTCGGCCACATCTTCCATTTCGGCGACAAATATTCCAAGCCCATGGGCGCCAAGGTGACCGGGCCCGACGGCAAGGATCATTTCGTTTCCGGCGGCTCCTACGGTATCGGTCCGTCGCGGCTGGTGGCGGCGATCATCGAGGCCAGCCATGACGGCAACGGCATCATCTGGCCGGAAGCGGTGACGCCGTTCGACATCGGCCTGATCAACATGAAGGCCGGCGACGCCGAGTGCGACCGCGTTTGCGGCGAGCTCTACGCCGCCTTCACCGGCGCCGGCAAGGATGTGCTTTACGACGACACCGACCAGCGGCCGGGCGGCAAGTTCGCCACCGCCGACCTGATCGGCCTGCCCTGGCAGGTGATCGTCGGGCCGCGCGGCGTGGCCGCCGGCGAGATCGAGATCAAGAACCGTCGGACCGGCGAGCGCGAGACGCTGCCGGTCGCGGAGGCCAGGAAACGCTTCGGTGCAACCGCATGAGCGAAGCCGCGGCAGCGAAGTCTTCGGTAGCCCAGTCTCCGGTTGGCAAGTCTCCGGTCGCCAAGTCTCCGGTCACCAAGTCTCCGGTCGCCGGCCCGTTCTCCATGTTCGAACGCATGGTCGCCTGGCGTTATTTGCGGTCGCGCCGCAAGGAGACGGTGATCTCGGTCATCGCCTCGATCTCCTTCCTCGGCATCATGCTAGGCGTCGCCACGCTGATCGTCGTCATGGCTGTCATGAACGGGTTTCGAGCCGAACTTCTGACCCGCATCCTCGGCGTCAACGGCCATTTGATCGTGCAGCCGCTGGATTCGCCGCTTGAGGACTATGCGAAGGTCGCAGCCCGCATCAACGGCGTGGCCGGCGTCAAATACGCGATACCGCTGATCGACGGCCAGGTCCTGGCGCAAGGCAATGTCGGCGGCGGCATGGGCGCGCTGGTGCGCGGTATCAGGGCCGAAGACCTCGGCAAGATCGCCATCGTCGCCCAAAACGTCAAGCAAGGCACGCTTGACGGCTTCGACTCCGGCGATGGCGTCGCCATCGGCAAGCGCATGGCCGAGAATCTCGGCCTTGTGCTCGGCGACACCATCACGCTGATCTCGCCGGACGGCGATGTGACGCCGATGGGCACGACGCCGCGGCTGAAGGGCTACAAGGTGGCGGCGATCTTCGAGGTCGGCATGTCGGAATATGACAGCTCCATCGTCTACATGCCGTTTTCCGAAGCGCAGCTCTATTTCAACATGGACGGCAGGGCGCAGACGATCGAGATCTATGTCGACAACCCCGATAATGTCGACGCGCTGAAACCGCTGGTGGATGCGGCGGCGCAACGGCCGATCGACATGGTCGACTGGCGCCAGCGCAACGAGACGTTCTTTTCAGCACTGCAGGTCGAGCGCAACGTCATGTTCATGATCCTGACGCTGATCGTGCTGGTGGCGGCGCTCAACATCATCTCCGGCCTGATCATGCTGGTGAAGGACAAGGGCCACGATATCGCCATCCTGCGCACAATGGGCGCCTCGCGCGGCGCCATCCTGCGCATCTTCCTGATGACGGGTGCTGCGATCGGCGTCACCGGCACGCTGGCCGGCGTGCTGCTCGGGGTGCTCATCTGCACCAACATCGAATCCATCCGCCAGTTCTTCTCCTGGATGACCGGCAAGGTGCTGTTCAACCCGGAGCTCTATTTCCTCAGCCAGCTGCCGGCAAAGATGGACCCGCGCGAGACCACCTATGTCATCCTGATGGCGCTCGGCCTGTCCTTCCTAGCAACGGTGTTTCCGGCATGGCGCGCCGCACGGCTCGATCCGGTCGAGGCCTTGAGATACGAATGAAGTCCGAGATCATTATCGAGCTGAAGAGCGTCGAGCGGCACTATGTCCAGGGGCCGCGCAAGCTCACCATTTTGAACGGCGCCGACTTTTCGCTGAAGCGCGGCGAGATGGTGGCGCTGGTGGCGCCGTCGGGCACCGGCAAGTCGACGCTGCTGCACACGGCGGGCCTGCTCGAGCGCCCCGATGCCGGTGACGTCATTCTGGCCGGCCGCGCCTGCGGACGGCTCTCCGACGACGAACGCACGGCAATCCGCCGCAACGATGTCGGCTTCGTCTATCAGTTCCATCATCTGCTGCCGGAGTTTTCGGCACTGGAAAACATCATGATGCCGCAGCTGATCAAGGGGCTTTCGCGCAAGGAGGCGTCGGAGCGCGCAGCACAGCTGCTCGACTATATGCAGATTGGCAAGCGCGCGTCGCACCGTCCGTCGGAGCTGTCCGGCGGCGAACAGCAGCGCGTCGCCATTGCTCGCGCGGTCGCCAACGCGCCATTGCTGCTGCTCGCCGACGAGCCGACCGGCAATCTCGACCCGGTCACCGCGTCCTATGTGTTCGAGGCGCTTGGCGCGCTGGTCAAGCAGTCCGGCCTTGCCGCGCTGATCGCGACCCACAATCACGAACTCGCCTCGCGCATGGACCGCCGGGTGACGTTGGCGGATGGCAAGGTCGTTCCGTTGTAGGCCCCAACTTCCTCATCCTAGGGTCTGCGCCGCGTCGCTGCGCTCCTTGCTCCGCCCTAGGATCACGAAGTGATTGGTGCGTGTCCCGATCGCAAAGGCATGCGATGCGCCCTGCGTCAGCACTGCCGTCACCCCGTCAACCTTTCCTTAACCCTGCCCAAACCGGCTGTCAGGATTCGTCGGCATGCCGCTTTCCGCTCATTGACTTTCGAACAAAGTTAGAACAAAATACGAACATATCAACAACAGGAGAGAGTTATGAGCGATCTTGTTCAGGACGTCGTTTCGTTGGTGTGCATGAGTGCGTTTCTGGTTTCCATGGCTGTCTGGATCGGCGCCATGTGATGCAACTGCGGTTCGCCGGACTGTTTTAGGCGGGCAGGAAGGCGCTGTGCCGTTAAGCCTTTCTTGCCGCCATGACGCTAGGCTGCCCCGCCAAGACAGGGAGCAAAAACCTCAGGTGTCGCCGATCGTGACGGCCCTTCTCGTGGCCGGTAATCTCGGACTGATTTTCCTTCTGATGACTGCGCCGCTCGGTTTGCGCACGGTGAGGCTCAGCCGCGTGGTCGCAATGGACCGGCAGCGCCTCTGGCAGGCGCTGTGGCCGCTCGGCAGCGATGCCGGCTGGTCCGGCGAGATACTCTCGGCCCAGCCGCTGGACGGGCAGGGCACGGCCCGCATCCTGCTGTCCTGGGAGGGCCGGGACGGCCAGCCGATCGAGCGAAGGTCGCGCTTCGAGGACGTCGTCGAAGGCAGTCGTTTTTCGATGCGGGTCATCGAGGATACCGCGCTCGACGCGTCGTTCTGGAAGGATTTTTATGAGACCACTGAACTCACCTCGGAAGGTGCCGGCACGCGGGTGACGCTCAGCCAGACCGATCGCTATCGCGGCGTCGCCTTCTTGGTGTTCCGCTACTTCGCCATGCGCCGCGAGCTCGGCAAGCTGGAGGTCTGGGCGAGGACCGGACAATATCGCAAGGGCGGTTGGTTCGAGCATCCGCTGAGCCAGGTCGGTTTCGCCGTTCTTTCGGCTTTCATCCTGTGGCCGTTCTTCGGGCTCAATCTCGGCGGCCTGGCGCTGGCCGCGATCCTGACCTCGGTGGTCGCCCTGCATGAGCTCGGCCACATGGCGGCCTTTCGGCTGACCGGTCATCGCAAGGCGCGGATGATCTTTATCCCGCTGCTCGGCGGCCTCGCCATTGGTGGCCGGCCTTATGACAGCCGCTTCGAGGTCGCCTTCGTGGCGCTGATGGGCGCCGGCTTTTCCGCGTTCCTGGTTCCGCTGCTGATCGTCGCCAGCGGGCTCGCATCCGGCGAGGGACATCGGCTTGCCGCGGCCCTTCTGGCGACGCTTGCCGGCTTTGCCGCATTGTTCAACATCGCCAATCTGGTGCCGGTTTGGAAATTCGACGGCGGCCAGGTACTGCGCCAGATCTGCCCGGGGCCGGTCGCCCTGGCGCTCGCCTCGTTTTCCCTGCTCTCGGCCTTGCTGTGGCTTGGCTGGCTGGCCGGCTTTTCCCAAACCTTTCTGCTGGTGGCGGGCGCCGTCTTTGCCATCCTCAGCCTGATGACAGTGGGTAGCGGGGTAAAACCGCGCCACGAATTGAAGCCGATCCGCATCTTCGACCGTTTCGCCATGGCCGGCGCGCTGCTGGCCGTCTTCGCCATTCACGGTTTCGGGCTGTTGTGGGCCTCGGCGCGGTTGCTTTGAGCGTTGGTCGAGGCGAGACTCAGCCGGCCTTGCGAGCCGGTTCTGCAGAAGTTGACTCCGCTGCCCCGAAAACATCCTCGAAGGCGGATTTCAGCGCCAGGTCGAAATCGGCCATGGTCACGGGCAGGCCGAGGTCGACGAGGCTGGTGACGCCGTGATCCGGCACGCCGCATGGCACGATGCCGCTGAAATGGCTGAGATCCGGCTCGACATTGACGGCAATGCCATGAAAGCTCACCCAGCGCCGCAGCCGGATGCCGATGGCCGCGATCTTGTCTTCAGCCGGCGAGCCGTCGGGCAGGGACGGGCGCTCGGGCCGCACCACCCAGACTCCGACGCGGTCCTCGCGGCGTTCGCCGCGTACATTGAAGGCGGCAAGCGTGCCGATGATCCACTGCTCGAGCGCGGCGACGAAGGCGCGCACATCCTCACGCCGGCGCTTCAGGTCAAGCATGACATAGGCAACCCGCTGCCCCGGCCCGTGATAGGTGTATTCGCCGCCGCGCCCCGCGGCAAAGACCGGGAAACGGTCGGGGTCGATCAGGTCCTCGATGCGGGCGCTGGTGCCGGCGGTGTAAAGCGGCGGATGCTCGACCAGCCAGACCATCTCGGCGGCCGCACCCGTGCGGATCGCCTCGGCGCGCGCTTCCATCAGGGCCAGCGCATCGGTGTAGCCGGTCAAGCCAGGCTCGATGCGCCATTCGACCGGCGCTGACCCGGGCAAGGGCAGGAACGACGTGGCGATCTGGCTGCGTTCGGTCATGGCTTTTTCGTTTTTCGCGTGATGCATGCCGGCTTCCGAATCGCCTTGCGCCTTGGGGCGGAATGCATTTGCCCTTCATATGGCGGTATCCGGCTGAAACGTCCAGTTCGCCACGCATTTCGGCCTTCGCGCACGACCCCGAAGATAGGAACGATCTTCGGAAAGGATCATGCGCCAAATCAAAGTGCTGCAGCGTCCTTTGCGCGTCGCACAGGACGCGAGGCGCTGTAGAGGCCGATATGCCAATTCGCGGCGATTATTGCGCGCCGCGCCCTTGTTTCGCCGGAAACGATTTGCTACACGCCGCGAGCCGGTTCGTTCCGGCTCCTACCACGGGCGGTCGTGGCGGAATTGGTAGACGCGCAGCGTTGAGGTCGCTGTGGGGCAACCCGTGGAAGTTCGAGTCTTCTCGACCGCACCATAATTTTTCGGCCATTGAAATCATTGCGACTTCTCAGGCCGTCGGCGCCAAATCATCGCCTTTGGCGCTTGAACCGGCCGCAACAGAGTTGCAACAAGAGGTCGCAGAGCCGCACGCGAACGCCGCTTGGCTCGCACCGGCCAGCCTCCTGCACCCGAGTCCCGGCTTTGGCGGTGGCGGGCAGGGGATGTGGGTGACCTAAGCGGCGCGTCGTTGCGTGAAATGGAGACCCGGACGGGCTCGACGAGGGTCAACGGCCGTCACGACGGTGTGGTGGTGATCGCAGTAGACGCGATCCGGCGACGTCGGCCCGGCACAAAAACGGTAGCCACCGGGTACCGAGCGGTCTTCGCTCACCGGGAAGCGGCACTGGTTGAGGCCTAGCTGAATGAGGGGGACGTCTCTAGACGCTGGTCTGATATTTTCACGCATGATGGTTTCAGTTTCCTGGTTCATAGCCATTGCCGGCTGACGGCCGCGGTGCGACCCGCCGGAGCGAGCTTCTCTCGTTTTGGAGGGCTGTGGACCACATATGGCGCTGATCGCACCGTCAAAGAAGCCCGGCGCCCCGCTTCTGCAGCCAAATCGTTTGCGACTTAAGGCCACACCCGCGAGCGCCCGAAGCACCTGTCCGGCCGGGATTTGCCGGCGCGCCGTCGCATAGCCTCAGTCCGTCGCCGCCGATCGCTTGAAGACGATGGTGACCCTGGTTCCCTCGCCGGCACTCGACTTGACGTCGAATTGCGCCTTGGCATTTTCGGTCAGCGACCGCGCGATCAGGGAGCCGAGCTTGCCTGGCCTGGGCCAGGTCTCACCCGTCGGCAGACCGATCCCATCATCGGCGACAGTCACCCGGCAACCATCGCCGCTGACGACGCTGTGCAGCGTGATCGTGCCGCCATCGCGCCCGACGAATGCATGTTTGAGAGCGTTGGTCAGCAACTCATTGACGACCAGGCCTGTCGGCATGGCAACGTTGATGGATACCGGATAGGTATCCACCTTAAGGTCGAGGCGGATACCTTCGACTGCGTGCGACGCCATGACGGCGGACGCGATCTGGCTAAGATACACGCCAAGATCCACCTCATCCTTCTGCTGGTCAGCCGACAATGTCTGGTAGAGGATTGCCAATGCGTCTACCCGGCCGGCAAGCCTTTCGAAACGCTTCTGGTCCGGTTCGGTGGCGTTGCGGGTTTCCATCCGGATCAAAGCGGTGATCATCTGCAGATTGTTTTTCACCCGGTGCTGCAGTTCGCGCAACAGGGTGTCCTTCTCCCGGATGAGCTCCTCCGCGGGTCGCGCGTCCTCGGTCTCACCGTGTGCCGTGACGTCGACAAGCGCCACCAGCCGGAAGCAGAGCTTGCCGTTGTCGTCCTCGATAACGTTGGAATAAACGTCGACGATTGCCGGCTTGTCCTCGCCGCGCTCGAGGCGAAATGTGCCGACGAAATCGGTGTCTTCAACGACAGCCTCGGCGAGCGACCTGTCCTTCTGCCGATGAAGCCCCCTGCCGGAAAGGGCCGCCCAGTTTTCCCGCGCAAGCTTCGGCGCCTTGAGGTCCGAGAGCTTCTCGAATTCGGGATTGGCGTAGACGACACGCTCCTTCGCGATCAATTCCGAGACGGCGATCGCGATCGGCATCTGGTCGAGAAATTTCTTGAACTGGTCGCTTTCCAGCGCGGTGGCGAGGTCAGGCGTATCGAGCAATTGCTCGACAGCGTCAGCCTTATCGGAGTCTGTCATCTCGGGGCCTGCGTGATGCGTGGAAGCCATCAATATCAGGCATGCAATTCACCCGCTATCTCCAATATCGAAGGGGATACGACAGCGTCACTACTGGTGCGGGCCGCGTCGCGCAGCGCTCCACCGCCTGCCGCTCACGAACGAATTGGGCAGAAGGCATTTTTCTCAGAGCCGCCGAACTTTGAAAAGAAATGTCTATGGAATTTGTAGAATTACGCTTTGAATGGGATCTCGGTACTGCTCGCAAGCCTTGGCGGCCTTCGCCTCCTGAGTTGAGATCAGTGCTCTCGTTGCCAAGCAAGTCGGCTCCCGATGAGGGAGTTGCTCCGCCGATCGCTATGCGGCCGGCAGACGGCGGAGCATTGCCAGCAGCCCCGCGGCTTTAGAGGAAGAGGTTCCCATGACCAGACTTACCCCCGTAGAGCAGATCATCCCGGATGCCGATATTGTCCCGCTTACCGGACGCGTCGGCGCAGAGATCAGGAACATTCGGCTCTCCGGCGACCTGCCGCAGCAGACGGTCGCGGCGATCAACCAGATCCTGTTGCGGCACAAGGTGGTGTTCTTCCGCGACCAGGCGCATCTCGACGATGCCGGGCAGGAGCGCTTTGCCCAGCGTCTCGGTGACCTCGTCCCGCATCCGACCCAAGGTCCCGTCAAGGGAACGGCGTCCATTCTCGAACTCGATTCCAGCCGTGGCGGCGGTCGCGCCGACCAATGGCATACCGATGTCACCTTCGTCGACGCCTATCCGAAATTCTCCGTTCTTCGCGGCGTCGTCATACCGCCGGCCGGCGGCGACACCATCTGGTCGAACACCGCGGCCGCCTACCAGGACCTACCCGAGCCGTTGAAGCTGCTGGCCGACAATCTCTGGGCGGTGCACAGCAACGCCTACGATTACGCCGCGGTGCGGCCGCGTGCGAGTGCTGCGGAAAAGAAGCACTTCGAGGAAATCTTCACCTCGACGATCTACGAGACCGAGCATCCCGTCGTCCGCGTCCATCCCGAAACAGGCGAGCGCACGCTGCTGCTCGGCAATTTCGTGCAACGGCTGATCGGCCTTTCCAAAAGCGATTCGGCGAAGCTTTACGAGGTTTTCCAGTCCTATGTCACCGCGCCGGAGAACACCGTGCGCTGGCGCTGGAAGGCCGGCGATGTGGCGATCTGGGACAACCGCGCGACGCAGCACTACGCCGTCAACGACTATGGCGACCAGCACCGGGTGGTGCGTCGCGCCACGGTCGACGGCGACGTTCCGGTCAGCGTCGACGGCCGCCGCAGCGCCACCCGCACCAAGGTCGCGAAGCCGGCAGCCGACAAGGCGGCATGAGGCGCGGTCGAACGCGAAGGCCGCTGTTCAGGCGGCCTTCTTCCTACGTGACAGCGTCTCTGCAACCACCTCACCAAACGACGATGGCGTCGGCACGATGATCACCCCGGCGTCCTTTAGAATCTCGACCTTTTCCTGCGCCGATTCGCCGAAGGCCGAGATGATGGCGCCGGCGTGGCCCATGCGGCGGCCTTTGGGGGCGGAAAGGCCGGCGATGTAGGCGATCAGCGGCTTCCTCATATTGTCGCGCGCCCAGATCGCCGCTTCGGCTTCCTGCGGTCCGCCGATCTCGCCGATCATCACCACGGCGTCGGTGTCGTCATCCTGTTCGAACAGTTTCAGCATGTCCTTGAAGGACGAGCCGTTGATCGGGTCGCCGCCGATGCCGACGCTGGTCGAGACACCGATGCCGAGCGACTTCATCTGCGACGCCGCCTCGTAGCCCAGGGTTCCCGAGCGGCCGACAATGCCGACGCGGCCGGGGAGGTAGATGCTGCCGGGCATGATGCCCATCAGCGCCTGTCCGGGCGTGATGACGCCGGCGCAGTTCGGGCCGATCAGCCGCATGCGGTCCTCGTAGCGGTAGCGCAGCATGTAGCGCTTGACCTGCATCATGTCCTGCGACGGGATGCCGTCGGTGATGCAGACGCAGAGTTTTATGCCGGCGTCGGCCGCTTCCATGATGGAATCGGCGGCAAAGGGCGGCGGCACGAAGACGATGCTGGCCTCGGCGCGGGTCTCGCGCACCGCGCCCTTGACCGTGTTGAAGACAGGCAGGCCGAGATGCTTCTGGCCGCCTTTGCCGGGGGTGACGCCGCCGACCAGCTTGGTGCCATAGCGTTTCATGTCGTCGGCATGGAAGCTGCCGATCTTGCCGGTGAACCCCTGGACGATGACGCGGGTGCTGCGGTTGAGCAGGATTGCCATTTTCTCGACCTCCCTCAGGCTGCTTTTTTCTTGGTGGCCGCGCGCCAGGCAGCGACGGCTTTTTCGGCGGCTTCGGCCAGCGTGTCGGCAACGATTACCGCCTCGCCGGAATCGGCCAGGATGCGGCGGCCTTCCTCGGCCTTGGTGCCGGAGAGACGGACCACCAGCGGCACGTTGACGCCGACCTCGCGTATCGCCTTGATGATGCCTTCGGCGACCCAGTCGCAGCGGTTGATGCCGGCGAAGATGTTGACCAGGATGGTCTCGACATTCTTGTCGCCGAGCACGGCGCGGAAGGATTTCGCCACCCGCTCCGGCGAGGCGCCGCCACCGATGTCGAGGAAGTTGGCCGGTTCGCCGCCGGCGATCTTGATCATGTCCATGGTCGCCATGGCGAGCCCTGCGCCATTGATGATGCAGCCGATGTTGCCGTCGAGGCCGACATAGGAGAGGCCACGGTCGCTGGCAAAAGTTTCGCGCGGATCTTCCTGGCTTTTGTCGCGCAGCTCGGAGATTTCCGGCCGGCGGAACAACGCGTTCTCGTCGAACGACATCTTGGCGTCGAGCGCGATCAGATTGCCGTCGCGGGTCACCACCAGCGGATTGATCTCCAGCATCGAGGCGTCGTAGTCGCGGAACACCTGATAGCAGGCGAAGATGGTTTCGGTCGCCTTGCCGATCAGATTGTGGTCGAGGCCGAGCCCGAAGGCGATCTCGCGCGCCTGGAAACGCTGCATGCCGACGCCGGGATCGACCGATGTGCGCAGGATGGAGTTCGGTGCCTTCTCGACGATGTCCTCGATCTCCATGCCGCCGGCAGCGGACGCCACGATCATGACGCGCTCTTCCTTGCGGTCGAGCACGAAGCCGACATAGAGCTCCTGCGCGATATCGACGGCTTCCTCGAGATACAGGCGCGAAATCAGCTTGCCGCGCGGGTCGGTCTGCTGTGTCACCAGCTTGCGGCCGAGCATGCCCTCGGCCGCGCTGGAAATCTCCTCGTCATTGGCGCACAGTTTGATGCCGCCGGCCTTGCCGCGGGCGCCGGAATGCACCTGCGCCTTCAGCACCCATTTGGCGCCGCCGATCTCGCGGGCCCTGTAGGTCGCCTGCTCGGGGCTGTAGGCCAGCCCGCCGCGCGGCACATGCACGCCGTGGCGTGCCAGCAGTTCCTTGGCCTGATATTCGTGGATGTCCATTTTGTCCTCCCTGAACAGTCAATGCGTGGCGACGCGCGGCTCGCTAGAGAATTGGCTGGCCCGTTCGATTGCCTCGTTGACCACCAGAACATTGCGCGCCATGCGTTCCGACGCTGCGTCGATCATCTTGCCGTCGAGTGCGGCCGCTCCCTTGCCCTGCGCCTCCGCCTCCTTCAGCACTTCGAGGATGCGCCGGGCGCGGGTGACCTCTTTTTCCGGTGGAGAGAAGACGTCGTTGGCAAGCGCGATCTGCGAGGGGTGGATCGCCCACTTGCCTTCGATGCCCAGCGCCGCCGCGCGCCTGGCGCCAGCGATGTAGCCCTCCGGATCGGAGAAGTCGCCGAACGGCCCGTCAATGGCGCGCAAGCCATAGGCGCGGCAGGCGACGGTCATGCGCGACAGAGCGAAATGCCACTGATCGCCGGGATAGTCGGGGTTGAGGCCGCCAATGTTGACCGTGCGCGCCTTGCAGCTTGCCGCATAGTCGGCGACGCCGAAATGCATGGCTTCCAGCCGGCCGGGTGTCGCGGCAATCGCCTCGACATTGGCCATGCCGAGCGCGGTCTCGATCAGCGCTTCGAGGCCGACGCGGGTCCTGAAACCCTTTGCCATCTCGATCTGGTTGACCATGGCCTCGACCATGTAGAGGTCGGCCGGCACGCCGACCTTCGGCACCAAAATGGTGTCCAGCCGGTCACCGGCCTGCTCCATGACGTCAACCACGTCGCGGTACATGTAGTGCGTGTCGAGGCCGTTGATGCGCACCGAGACGGTCTTGCCCTTGGCGCGCCAGTCGATGTCGTTGAGCGCCTGGATGATGTTCTTGCGGGCGCGTTCCTTGTCGGGCGGGGCGACCGCATCCTCGATGTCGAGGAAGATGAAGTCGGCGGCGCTGTTGGCCGCCTTGTCGATCATTTCCGGGCTGGAGCCTGGAACCGCCAGCTCGCTGCGCTGCAGCCGTAATTTCTTGAGGTGGTTGATGGTGTGGCTCATTGTCGGCTCCTCAGGCGGCTTCGGCGACCGGCACGGCGGCCGAGGCGCGGAAGTGCTGGATGGCGGCGCCGACGCCGGAGCCGGGCGCCAGCCGTACGCCGCAGTCGAGCAGCGCCATTTCGGCGGCCGAGAGCGAGGCCAGCACCATCACCTCGTTCAGCCAGCCGAGATGGCCGATGCGGAAGACCTTGCCGATCACCTTGTTGAGGCCGCCGCCGAGCGCGGTCTGGTATTTCTGGTAGGCGCGCTTGACCACATCGCCGCTGTCGACGCCGTCCGGCACCAGGATGGCGCTGACGGTGTCGGAGTGCCATTTAGGCGTCTTGGCGCAGAGCTTCAGGCCCCAGGCGTCGACCGCCTTGCGCACGCCTTCGGCGAGGCGATGGTGACGGGCGAAGATGTTTTCCAGCCCTTCCTCGGCGATCAGGTCGAGCGAGGCGCGCAGGCCGCGCAGCAGCTGAGTAGCCGGCGTATAAGGGAAATAGCCGGCGTCGTTGGCGCGGATCATATCTTCGAAGGAGAAGAAACAGCGGCGGTGGGTGGCGCTCCGCGAGGCCACCAGCGCCTTCTTGCTGACGGAGAGGAAACCGAGGCCGGCGGGCAGCATGAAACCCTTCTGCGAGCCGCTGACCGCGCAATCGACGCCCCATTCCTCCTGGCGAAAGTCGATCGAGCCGATCGACGAGACGCCGTCGACGAAGAGCAAAGCAGGGTGGTTGGCGTCATCGAGCGCGGCGCGGCAGCCGGCGACGTCGCTGGTCACGCCGGTCGCGGTCTCGTTTTGGGTGCAGAAGACTGCCTTGATGCGGTGCGCCTTGTCGGCCCTGAGCCGCTCGGCATAGAGCTCGAGCGGCACGCCGGTTCCCCATTCGCAGTCGATGACATCGACCTCGAAGCCGAGCCGTTCGGCCATGTCGACCCACAGATGCGAGAACTGGCCGAAGCGCGACATCAGCACGCGGTCACCGGGGCTGAGCACATTGGTCATCGCCGCTTCCCAGGCGCCGGTGCCGGAGGAGGGATAGATGAAGACGCGGCCGGTCTCGTTCTTGAACACCGTCTTGATGTCTTCGAACAGCGGTAGCGTGAGATCGGGGAAGGATGCTGCACGCATGTCCTCCATCGGCAGGTTCATCGCCTGGCGGACCTGTTCGGGAATGTTGGTCGGTCCGGGAATGAAAAGATGGGTGAAACCGGCCATGTCGCGAACTCCTCCTGATCCAGCAAAGCGGTGATGGGGAGTTTCGTTTCGACGGCTAATGGCAACAACACCTCAAGAGGTAACATCTTGCCGCGCGCGGGTGGGGGTTGCCTACCCGGGTGACCTACCCGCGGCTCATCGCTTTCCTACCCGAACGGCTGCTTCTGGGTACGCCGCTCGCGCGCATAGAGCGCGACGGCCATCGCCCGGTTGCGGACGTCGAGCTTGTCGTAGAGATTCTTGAGGTGATACTTCACCGTGTTCTCGGAAATCCCCGTACGCGTCGCGATCTGCAAATTGGTCCAGCCGTCGGACAGCACGGCCAGCAGTTCGCGCTCGCGCACGGTGAGCAGCGACAAGGGCGTGTCGTTGACCTTATTGATGTCGATGTAGGGGATGCAGATGCGTCCATGCGCGACGGCCAGGATGGTCTCGAAGATGATCGCTGGATCGTCGAACTGGAAGCAGTAGCCCTGGGCGCCGAGGCGCACGCACTGCTTCAGGATGCCGATGTCGTGGTCGTTGGAAAACACCGCGATGCGCACGCCGAGCTTGCGGCTGTGAACCTCGGCCAGCACATCGGCGCCGTCCATGTCGGCAAGCTTCCACCCGATGATTGCGACGTCGAATTCGCCTTCCGCTGCCAACTCAAGAAAATGCCTGCCGCTTTGCACGCAGGCCAGGAGCTCGAAGCGCCCGTCGCAGTCCAGCATGTCGCGCAGCGCCGATATCACGAGCGGATTGCGTTCGGCCACGACCACGCGCACGCGCCGTTCCTCGATTGCTTTCTGCGTCTGCGACCTGATCTTCAAGGGCTTCCGGCTGTTCTGGTTGTCGCCTGGGCGGGTCCGGCCTTTGCCTGAACCTGCATCATGACAATTCTGCCCCAACCGTGCTGGGGTGCTCTTTCCCCAGCGACATGCGCTGTCGCGCCGCCTGAATCCTGGGCGGCGTCATATCCTGATGAAATCGCTCTCGCCCATATGCAGGGCGGGGCGCATTTCGTTTGATATTACCGTGCGTTGCGCGCTAGACCTGACAGGCACCTTTTCCGAAATTCCCATGGCGGGAGCCGCTGGTGGAACGCCAGGACGACCACACGACCGGCGCCAAAGCCGCTGACGATGCCCACGCCGACATCTATGGCGAGGACGGCGCCGTTCTGTCATCATTCCTCGCCCAGATCGGGGCGGCGATCGCCGATCGCGATACGCTGACGCTGAAGCGCGAAGTCGACGACCTGCACCAGTCGGAACTTGGCGATCTGCTCGAGGCCCTGCACCCCGAACAGCGTCGCGCCCTTGTCGAACTGCTCGGCGCCGACTTCGACTTCTCGTCGCTGACCGAGGTCGACGAGGCGATCCGCCGCGATATCGTCGACAATATGCCCAATGAGCAAATTGCCCAGGGCATGCAGGACCTCGATTCCGACGACGCGGTCTACATTCTCGAAGATCTTGAAAAGGAAGACCAGGACGAGATCCTGTCGCAGCTGCCGTTCACCGAGCGGATCAGGCTGCGCCGCTCGCTCGACTACCCGGAAGAGACCGCCGGCCGCCGCATGCAGACCGAGTTCGTCGCCGTGCCGCCGTTCTGGACCATAGGCCAGACCATCGACTACATGCGCGAAGACAAGAACCTGCCCGAGCGGTTCAGCCAGATCTTCGTCATCGATCCAAGCTTCAAGTTGCTCGGCGCCATCGACCTCGACCAGATCCTGCGCACCAAGCGCACGACCAAGGTCGGAGACGTGATGCACGAGACGAGGCACGCCATTCCGGCCACCATGGACCAGGAAGAGGCGGCGCGGGACTTCGAGCAATACGATCTTCTGTCCGCCGCCGTCGTCGACGAGAACGAGCGGCTGGTCGGCGTGCTGACCATCGACGACGTCGTCGACGTCATCCAGCAGGAGGCCGAGGAAGATCTGCTGCGCATGGGCGGCGTCGGCGACGAAGAGTTGTCCGACAGCATTCTTTCGACCTCGCGCTCGCGCGTTCCCTGGCTGCTGGTCAACCTGTTGACGGCGTTCCTGGCGGCGTCGGTGATCGGCCTGTTCGACCGCACCATCGAGCACATCGTGGCACTGGCCGTGCTGATGCCGATCGTGGCCGGCATGGGCGGCAATGCCGGTTCGCAGACCATGACCGTCACGGTACGCGCGCTGGCGACCAGGGATCTCGACATCTACAATGCCGGCCGCATCATCCGCCGCGAAATGGGCGTGGGTTCCATCAACGGCATCATCTTCGCCGTGCTGATCGGCATCGTCGCGGCCGTCTGGTTCCGCGATGCCAATCTGGGCGGCATCATAGCGGCGGCGATGATCATCAACATGTTCGTGGCAGCCCTTGCCGGTATCCTGATCCCGCTATTGCTCGACCGGTTCAAGATCGATCCGGCGGTGGCGTCGGCGGTTTTCGTCACCACCGTCACCGACGTCGTTGGCTTCTTTGCCTTCCTGGGGCTGGCCACCTGGTGGTTCGCTATCCCTTGAGAAAGAGGCGTTGCGGGCTCAATTGACTTTTACGTAAATGTGGTGCGAGGCTTGCGCGGGGTTTCATGCCGAGTCCGGCTTGGAACGGGGTTGATCGGAATGCGTTGGAAATCCCGGGCGACCGGGCGTTTTCCGATGTTCCGACATTTGGAGCAAAGATGCGGGAATATTATTCGATCACCGAACTGACCCGCGAATTCGACGTGTCGACGCGGACGCTGCGCTTCTACGAGGATGAGGGGCTGGTGCAACCCGTGCGGCGGGGCCGCACAAGGCTGTTTCGTCCGTCGGACCGGCATCTGATCCGTCAGATCATGCGCGGGAAACGGCTCGGCTTCTCGATCAACGAGATCCGCGAAATCATCCAGATGTACAAGGAACCGCCCGGCGAGGTCGGTCAACTCAAGCTGATGATCAAGCGCATCGAGGAGAAGCGCGAGGATTTGCGCCAGAAGCGCCGCGATCTCGAGGAGACGCTGGCGGAGCTCGACCAGGCTGAGGAGTCATGCGTCGAGCGGCTGGTGGAGCTGGGGGTTAATACCTGAGCGGACCCCCGAGCGTTTGCGCGCCCGTCGCAAACGTTCGCGATTAGCCGGAGCCCTTCCCACTTCGGCATTCTAGGGCGAAGCAGGAGCGAAGCTCCGTCGCGGAGACCCTAGAATCCATTCCGTGACATCGGTCGTGGAGTGCAGCGGTAGCGAATTCTGGACCATAGCAACGCTCTGGAGTCGCGGCATGGATCCTCGGGTCTGTGCTGCGTCGCTACGCTCCTTGCTCCGCCCGTGGATGACGAAGAGACGGATGCGCCAGCTAATCGCCAAGGTATACACCCCTGCCACGTCGCCTCAGATCCAGCGCCCGACCCGCTTCGCATAGTCGCGGTACTTCTTGCCGAATTTGGCGAACAGCACCTTCTCCTCGCTCTCGATGGCGACCTTCTGCGTTGCAAAAGCCGCGATCAGGGCCAGCGGCAGGAACCATACGATCCCCGAGACGAAGGCGACGCCGATCAAAAGCAGCGTGTTGGCCAGATACATCGGGTTGCGCGTGACGCCGAACGGGCCAGACGTCACCAGATGCTCCGGCACGCCATTGGGGTTCATCGTCGTTTTGGCCCGGATCATGGCGCGGATAGCGGTGAACCAGAGGGCTGCGACGGCAAACAGCACCACAAAGCCGGCGGCAAACAAAAGGTCGCCCAAGAGGTCGCCGATCCAGGGCAGGGGATAGAACAGGCCGAGCACGATGCTGATGGCGATGGCGGCGATGTAGATCAGCGGCGGCCACGGGATCAGCCGTGGTCTCGATAGATCGGGTTTTGCCAGCCCGGGTCTTGTGAGCTTGTCGGTCATTGTTGCCCTCCCTGCGTCATCGGACTCTCCTCCGTCCTGGCGGTGCAGATGCCGGCGAGTTCACCGAGGTGCGCTTTGAACTCCGGGGTCTGGTCACCATTGTAGAGCCGGTCGAATGCCGCTTCGCTTTGCAGCGTGTCCAGCATGCACACACAATAGCTGGTGCAGAACTCCGTGTCGCGCTGCTGTTCGCAAGATACCTGGCATTCCTTGAGGAAGATCACTTCCCTTGTTTCGACGGGCGCCGGCGCGATCTGCGAGAACAGCCAGACGCAGCCGAACAGCAGCGGCTGGTGGATCAGGTAGAAAGCCAGGCTGTGGCGGCCGATGAAGGTGAGCGGCCTGGTCCAGCTTCCCGATGCCAGCGTGGCCAGCCGCGCCAGCAGGCCGGTGGTGGACGCAAACCTTGCCGCGGCGATGCCGAGAAGCACGGCGCCGAACCAGGGAAACAGCGGCACGTAATCGTTGGAGCGCGGGTTGATCGCCGACAGGCCGACCCACCAAAGCGCCGGATGATCGAAGGCTTCGGATCGGAGATAGAGGGGGACTGCGATCACCACCGCCGCCACGACCAGCGTCAGCCAGGAAGGCAGCCGCAGAAACAAAAGGCCGAGCAAGCTGGCCAGCGCGATCTGATGCAGGATGCCGAAGAAGATGAAGCTGTCCGGCGTGATGAAGTACGTGACCGCCGATATAGCGGCGGCCGCGACGGCGACCATGGCAAAACGTTTCCAGAAGCCGGTCCAGCGGATCTGCCTGCCATGAGCGAGAAACAGGCTGACGCCGACCAGGAACAGGAAGGTCGAGGCGATGCAGCGCGCATAGATCTTCCACCAGCCGACGGCGGTGAGGCCGGGGTCGGTGTAGTGGAAATTTTCGAGATCCCAGGTGAAGTGGTAGCTCGCCATGGCGATCAGCGCGATGCCGCGTACGACATCGATGGCGACGATGCGCTTCGGTTGATCTCGCTTCAGTTGATCTCCAGGGGGTGCGGTATGGATGCTCATGGTCTCGCGATCTGATTCAGCCCCAAAGACGACTATCACGGTTGCACCGGACAAAAGAAGGCCGCCCTCTACGCTCCGGGTCGCGCCGTGCGGCTGCATCGGGCGGCGCTTTAGGCCAGAGCCGGAAAGCCTTTGGCCGAATTCGCTTTTTGCCGGGAAGGGGTCGGTTTCCTGTTACCGGCGGAGGAAGCGCCAGCGCAGATTTGGGCTGCGAGTCTGATTTGGGGATCAAATGTCCACCCATGTGCGCCATCCGATCTGGCTGCCAGCCCTGCGTCCGGCGGATGCGCGCACCTTTGCCTCGCTCTATGCGGTCGAATCCTTCGCCCGCGCCACGGTATCGAGCGTCATCCCGATCCAGGCTTATGAGATTCTGCACAACGAGCAGATCGTCTCGATCCTCTACACCATCGTGGCGCTGCTCGGCCTGTCGGTGACCTTGTTCATGCCGATGTTGATCCGCAGGTTTGCCCGGCGCTGGGTCTATACCGCCGGCGCCTGCCTGCTGGCGATAGGCTCGCTGTTCTTCGTCACCCACACGCTTGCGGGGCAACTGGCAGGCATGCTGTGCCGCGTCATGGGGGCGAGCGCCCTGTCGATCACGCTCAACCTCTACATCATGGACCACATCCGCAAGACCGATTTCATGCAGGCCGAATCGCTGCGCATGGCGTGGTCGATGCTGGCCTGGACCGGCGGGCCGACACTCGGCATCTTCCTCTACACACGCTACGGCATCTATGCCGCGCATGGCGCGGTCGCGGTGTTTGCGTTGGCCTTGCTGGCGCTGTTCTGGACCTACAGGCTGGGCGACAACCAGTCGATCCGGCCTGGCAAGACGCGGCCGGCCAATCCGCTGGCCAATATCGGCCGCTTCGTAGCACAACCCAGGCTCAGGCTGGCCTGGCTGATCGCCTTCGGCCGCTCCTGCTTCTGGACGACGTTCTTCGTCTATGGGCCGCTGTTCATGGTGATTACCGGCGAGGGCGAGCTTGCCGGCGGCCTGCTGGTTTCGGCCGGCAATGCGCTGTTGTTCATGGCGATCTTCTGGGGCAAGGCTGGAAAACGCTTCGGCGGCCGGCGCACCATGACCTTCGCCTATTTCGCGATGTCGGCGACGCTGCTTGCGGCGGGCGCGGTCGGCACTACCGCGCCGCTGCTTACGGGCTTTTTCCTGCTCTGCGGCGCCTTCTTCACCATCGCGCTCGATGCACTGGGCTCGACCGCCTTCATGCGCTCGGTGCGGTCCTATGAGCGGGCGCAGATGGCCGCGGTCTACCGCACCTATCTCGACTTTTCCGAGCTGACGCCGCCGCTGGTCTATTCGGTGGTGCTGGCGTTTTTCGGCCTCGGCTCGGTGTTCGTGACGCTGGGCATTCTGGCCGCGGTTTGCGGCTTTATCACCTGGCGCTATCTGCCGAAGTCGCTTTGATCAGGAGGCCGCATGCCGCTCGCGCACCCAGTTGTGGAAGCGATGCAGATCATACTCCTCCGGCATCAGCACGCCGGCCGCGTGACGCATCGAGCGCAGGCCTTTCTGGTTGACCTCGCAGATCGCGGCATCCTCCTCCAGCACCTGGGTACCGAAGGCGACGACATTGTCGATGTCGGTCTCGGCGAGCGCCTCGGGCGCGAACAGCCACTCGGCGGTGAGTTCGGCCTGTTCGGGACCGAGCGGCATCAGTCGCACCGTCCTGACATAATCGACATGGCCGACGATGAACATCGAGGGCAGGCTGGTGGCATAGGTCTGTCCGGCCGCACGCTCGGCCGGCGTCAGGCCCGGGAAGACCGGGCCATGGGCATGTCCGTCGCGCGACCAGGTCTCGGCGCCGGCGCGCAGGCCACCCGAAAACTCCGGTGCGTCATTGTCGGCATGGCGGACCCAGTCGGGGTCGTCGTGCCGGCTCATCAGGCCGCGGCCGTATATCGGCACCAGCCGAGACAGGTCCTTGTGGACGCCCGGGCAATGCAGGCACTCGTTGAAGTTCTCCCAGAAGATCTTCCAGTTGCAGTTCATCACCTTGCGCAGGACATGGCCTGATACCAGCGTTTCCAGCGGCCAGTTGGCGAGGTCGCCGGATGCGGGATCGAAGGAGGTCCCGGCGGAGCCGGCCGCAGCCTGCTGAAGGTTCACAAAGACAAAGCCGCGCCACACCGACAGCGCCACCCGGTAGAGCGGATGATCGGCCTTGTCGAAACCATCTGGCAGCGATTTCGAGGGAACGCGCACGAGATCGCCGCGCAGCGAGTAGGACCAGGCGTGGTAGGGGCACGTGATGAGCCGCGCTTTCAGCCGGCCCTCGCTTTTCTGGCAAAGCTGCGAGCCGCGATGCCGGCAAGTGTTGTGGAAGGCGCGCAGTTCGCCGGTCTCGTCCCGCAGAATGACGATTTCCTGCGTGCCGACGCGGAATGTCCTGAACGCCAGCGGCTGGGCGAGGTCGGCCTCGCGGCAGACGAGCAGCCAGCTTTTGTGCCAGATGGCGTCGAGATCGCGCTGGTAAGCCTCGCTATCCCAATAGGCCGACGACGGTAGCGTCGGTTCGGCCCGGCTCAGGCCGTTATAGGGGTCGCGCTCGCTCGGGCTGGGATGCATGGCTGGCTTCCTATGAAGCGTCAGCCGACACCCCGGCAAATCGTTTGTCAATCAGAGTGCCGCATTGCCGGTTGCAGGCGCGGCGCATAATCATGTCGTGGACATGGGACATTCGGAAATTGGGGGGATTCGGAAATTGGCCGCACGACAGATGTCGCTTACGCCGGAGCTGGTCGCGCGCTGCTGGCGCGAGATCAGGGACCCCGGGCCGGATCCGGACGCGATGCATCTCGATGACGCCGACTATGACGCGCTGCTGGATGAATTCCAGGTCGAACTCCCGGATAGCGAACCGCTATGGCTGTTCGGCTATGGATCGCTGATCTGGAAACCGGAAATAGATTATGTCGAGGACCGCGTTGCGCTGGCGCGAGGCTGGCATCGGTCCTTTTGCATGAACATGACGCGCTGGCGCGGCACCAAGGACAGCCCCGGCCTGATGATGGCGCTGGACCGTGGCGGACAATGCAAGGGCGTCGCCTTCCGGCTGACCGAAAGTAACCGGCGCGGGCAGTTGGGCCGGCTTTTCCGGCGCGAAGTCACGCTGAAGCCGACAAGCTACCGGCCGCGCATGCTGAAGCTTGCAAGCGAGGCCGGACCGCTCAGGGCATTGGCCTTCGTCATCAACCGCAACGGCCTGACCTATTCAGGGCCGCTCGACGAGGGCAAGGTCGTCGAAAGGCTGGCAACGTCCTGCGGGCACTGGGGGTCGGGCGCCGACTATCTCTACAACACGGTGAAAAACCTTGAAGAGCGCGGCATTCACGATCGCCATCTGTGGCGGCTGCAGCGGCTGGTTGCCGAGCGGATCACCGCGTTGAACCCGTAACGCCGCATGGCGCATTCGCGCTGTTGGCCGGCGGAATTTGGTTTGCCGGATGCGGCCGTTTCAGCCTATAGTCATGCATGTCGTCGGTTCCGTTAGGGACCAAGAGGGAATGCGGTGAGGGCTGACTTGTTGCCCAATGCCGTGGCTGCCCCCGCAACTGTGTGCGGTAGTCCTCTCCAAGCCACTGAGGATTTTTTCCTCGGGAAGGTGGGGAAGGGCGCTGATCCGCGAGCCAGGAGACCTGCCGGCGACAGGGAACTGACTTCGATGCCCTCGGGTGGAGGGCGAAAGGACAAGATATGAATACCGCTTCCGTCTCCCTCGGCGCTTCCGTCTCCTCGCAGTCGCGCTTCATGCAGCTCGTGCTTAGCGCGTTTCTGGGCATTTTCGTCGTCGGCGTTGTCGGTTTCTCGCATATCGATGCGGTCCACAATGCGGCGCACGACTATCGCCATTCGATGGCGTTTCCCTGCCACTGACGAGGATCTGACATCATGAACCTGTTTCGCAACGTCGTGTTCATCGCGGCGATCGCAGGGCTCGTGGCGGGTGTCGCTCTCGCCTGCATGCAGGCCTACGCCACCGTGCCGCTGATCCTCAAGGCCGAGGTCTACGAAAAGGCTGGTGGCGGCCATGAGCATGAGCATGCCGCGGCGCCCGCCGCCAACGCTGCGGACACCAATGCCATGAGCACCGCCGCGCCGGCGGAAAATGCCGTGAGCAGCGCAGCCCCGGCTGAAGCTGCCGCGCCAGCGGAGGACGAAGGCTGGGCGCCGGCCGACGGCTTCGAGCGATTCGCCTTCAGCGTGCTGGCCAATATCGTCACCGGTATCGGTTTCGCGCTGGTCCTGGTGGCCGTTTCCGAATTCGCCGGCGGCATCGGCAACTGGCGCCAGGGGGTGTTCTGGGGTCTGGCCGGCTTTGCCGTATTCACGCTGGCTCCGGGCCTCGGCCTGCCGCCGGAACTGCCGGCAATGCCGGCGGCCGATCTCATGCAGCGCCAGATCTGGTGGGTGGCGACGGTTGTGGCGACTGCCATTGGCCTTGCCTTGATCGCCTTCCGCACCTCGGCGCCGCTGACCGTCCTTGCCGTCGTTCTGATCGTCGCCCCGCATATTGTCGGCGCGCCGCAGCCCGACAGTTTCGAGACGCCGATCCCCGAAGGCCTGCATCACCAGTTCGTGGTGGCGGTGACGGTGACCAATCTGGTGTTCTGGTTGGTGCTCGGCGCCGTCATTGGCGTGGTGCGCGAACGCTTCACCGGCTCGGCGACCAGCCTGCGCGACAGCTTTGCCTGATCGCAGTTTGACCTTTATCATCGGCGGTGCGCGCTCCGGCAAGAGCGCGCATGCCGAAACCCTGGCGACGGCGTTGCCGCCGCCATGGGCCTATATCGCCACCGCCGAAGCCTATGACGATGAGATGCGCGAGCGCATCGCGCTGCATCGCTCGCGGCGCGGCGAAGGCTGGGCGACCATCGACGCGCCGCTCGATCTTGTCGGAGCGCTCGAAGCCTTGCCCGACAACCAGCCGGTGCTCGTCGATTGCCTGACGCTGTGGCTGACCAATCATATGCTTTCCGACCATGATCTCGAGGCGGAATGCCGGCGGCTAGCCGACATGCTGTCGCGGCCGCGCGGGCCCTGGCTCGTTGTCTCGAACGAAGTCGGGCAAGGCATCGTGCCCGACAATGCGCTCGCACGCCGGTTTCGTGATGCCGCCGGCCGTCTCAACCAGCAGGTCGCGGCGGTTGCCGATACGGTGCTACTGATGGTGGCGGGGCTGCCGCTCAAGGTGAAATGATGACCGATATCGACGCAAAAGACGAAGAACGCCACCGCGCCAAGATGGCCAAACGCAAGGCGGTGCAGGACGCCGAGGTCGCGGAAAAGACGGTCGAGAAGGGGCTGCTGATCGTCAACACCGGACCCGGCAAGGGCAAGACCACGGCCGCCTTCGGGCTGGCGCTGCGCATGCTCGGCTATGGCAAGCGCGTCGGCGTCGTCCAGTTCATCAAGGGCAAATGGCACACCGGCGAAAAGGACGCCTTCGCGGCGTTCGGCGACCGTGTCGTCTGGCACACGATGGGCGAGGGTTTCACCTGGGAGACGCAGGATCTGAAGCGCGACATTGCGGCGGCCGAAGCCGCCTGGGCCAAGGCGCTGGAGCTGATCGCCGACCCCTCTGTCAGCCTTGTCGTCCTCGATGAGCTCAACATTGCGCTGCGCTACGACTATCTCGATCTCGACAAGGTGGTCGCGGCGCTGAAGGCGCGGCGCGAAGGCCTGCATGTCGTCGTCACCGGCCGCAATGCCAAGCCGGCGCTGGTCGAGGCGGCCGACCTCGTCACCGAGATGGGCGTGACCAAACACCATTTTTCCGCAGGCGTTAAGGCGCAGCAGGGAATCGAGTTTTGAGGGTCTAACTTCGGGAGATGACCGTTGGAACAAGCGGTAATTGTCTATCTTCTTCTGAGCGGCGGTCAGTTCGGGGCGCCGGAAGAGCGGCAATCGGTCCAAGTTCTGGAGGATCGGTTGGAACAAGCTGTTTCGAATGCGCATGTCGGCGAATTTGATGGCGACGAGTTTGGCGAGGGCAAATGCACCCTCTATCTGTACGGGCCAGACGCCGAGAAGCTTTTCCTTGTGATTGAGCCTGTGCTGAAATCCTCGGCAGTGGCCGCCGGCGGTTACGCGATCAAAAGATTTGGCGCGGCGGTGGATTCAAACGCCAAGGAAGTCCGTGTCTCTTGGTGAGTCAGGCGGCGCATCTACTGCGAGATCAAAACATCCAGGTAGATGACGACCGCGGAGAGCAATCCAAACAGCGCGATCAGCAGATAGTCTGCTATCTGGTAAAGTTTCAGCGCCCGCCGGATGTCGGTGCTGTCGGCCTCGCGGCGGCCGCCTTCGCCCATATAGGCGTCCTCGACGATGACGCCGCCATAGCTGCGCGGGCCGGCGAGCGCCAAGCCGAGCGCGCCAGCCATCGCCGCCTCCGGCCAGCCGGCATTGGGCGAGCGGTGCTTTTTGGCGTCGCGCCGCATTGCTTGCCAGGCGTTGCGGGGATCGGCGCCGTCAACGAGAAAGGCGGCGGCAACGATCAGCAACGCGGTCAGCCGGGACGCCGGCAGGTTGATCCAGTCGTCGAAGAGTGCCGCCGCGCGGCCGAAGGCCTCGTGGTGCGGGGTGCGGTGGCCGATCATCGAATCGGCGGTGTTGGCGGCCTTGTAGGCGACGCCGCCGGCCAGACCGCAGACACCTGTCCAGAAGGCGGGCGCAACGATGCCGTCGGAGAAATTCTCGGCCAGGCTTTCGATGGCGGCGCGGCTGACGCCGGCATGGTCGAGCTTCTCTGGGTCGCGGCCGACGATGCGCGCAACCGCAATGCGGCCGAGCGCCAGCCCGCCGGTATCCAGCGAATCGGCCACCGCCTCGACATGTTCGGTAAGGCTCTTTTGCGACAGCAGCGACGAGGCCAGGATTGCCGTGATGATCATGCCGGCAGGAAAGAGCTGCCAGAGCAGGATTTGCACGATGAAGGCGATTGCCGCCGGCACCAGCACGATCACCAGCAGCGCCTGCACGCCGCGGCGGCGACGCAGCGCGTCGGAATCAGTGTCGCGGTTGAGCCTGAGGTCGAGAAAGGCTATCAGCCTGCCGAACCAGGTGACGGGATGGCCGACGGCACGGAACAGCCAGTCCGGGTAACCCAGGATGCGTTCGATGGCCAGCGACAGGAAAGCGATCAGGATCGACATGAAGCTTTCTGATGGAGCGATTACTGTGGTGGATCACGGTGGATCCCTTGGCCGGGCGAGGGCGCTCTTCCCTCACGCGCCACAACCTTTCGTCGATCTCTCGACAGGTATCAATCCGCACTCCTACCCGCTTTTCGAGCTGCCCGCCACCGCCCTGTCACGATTGCCGGAAGCCGCGCGCCTGCGTGAGCTGGCCAGGGTCGCGGCCGGCGCCTATGGCGCGCCTTCGGACGAGAATGTGGCGGTCGCCCCGGGCACGCAGATCCTGCTGCCGCGCGTCGCCTCGCTGGTCAGCCCCGGCAAGGCGCTGGTGCTCGGGCCGACCTATGCCGAGCATGCCAGGGCCGCCGCGATTGCCGGCCATGCGGTGGCGGAGGTCGACGATTTCGACGCGCTTGCCGGAGCCGAAATTGCCATCGTCGTCAATCCCAACAATCCCGACGGGCGAGTCGTGTCGCGGGAAAGGCTGCTTCGGCTTGCCGAGACATTGCGCGCCATAGGCGGTCTGCTGGTCGTCGACGAAGCCTTCATGGATGTCGGCCCGCACGCGGAAAGCCTGGCCGGCGATGTCGGGCGGGGCGGCATCGTCGTGCTGCGCTCGTTTGGCAAGTTCTTCGGTCTCGCCGGCCTGCGGCTCGGCTTCGCACTTTCCGATGCAGCGACGGTCGAAAGGCTTGAAACGCAATTCGGCCCTTGGGCGGTCGCCGGCCCAGCGCTCGAATACGGCATCTGCGCGCTTGCCGACAGCGGCTGGCAGGCCGACATGCGGCGGCGGCTGGCGCAGGATGCGGCGCGGCTCGATGCGCTGCTTTCGCGCTTTGGCGTTGCTGTCGCCGGCGGCACGACGCTGTTTCGCTATCTCCGGCTTGCCGATGCACCGGGGCTGTTTTCGACGCTCGGTGAGCGCGGCATATTGCTCAGGCATTTTTCCGAGCGTCCCCAGGTGCTCCGCGCGGGGCTGCCTGGAAGTCAGGAGGAATGGCAGCGGCTTGAATCGGCGCTTGCCGACTGGGGCGCACGGCGCGACGATGGGTCGAAGGAGATCGCGCCATGATCCATATCTGTTCGCTGGCAAAGCTTGAGGAGACGGTGGCCAAAAGCGGCGCCGAGCGCGTGCTGTCGCTGCTCGCTGCCGGCACCGAGGTGACGCGGCCGGCCTCAATTGCGAGGGAAAACCACCTGCATCTGGTCATGCACGACATCGCGGTGGCGCAGGACGGCATGACCATGCCAGGCGAAGACCATGTGCGCAATCTGCTCGATTTCGCCCGGAAATGGGACCGCGTCAAACCCATGGTCGTCCATTGCTATGCCGGCATCAGCCGCTCGACCGCCTCGGCCTATATCATTGCGGCGGCGCTCGCCCCGAAGCGCGACGAAGTCGAACTTGCGCAGACATTGCGGAAGCTTTCGCCCTCGGCGACACCCAATCCACGGTTGATCGCCGTCGCGGATGCTCTGCTCTCACGACAAGGCCGCATGATCGAAGCGATCGAGGCGATCGGGCGGGGCGCCGATGCTTTTGAGGGTACGCCTTTCGTGTTGAAGATCGACGGCTAAGGCGGCCCGCTATGCCAGCCAGTCGGCAAGCTTCGCCTTGCGCACATCCTTCAACAGGGTGATGAAGCCGTCGGCCTGATGCTCCGCCGTCAGTCGGCCTTTCTCGGCCGTGGCAATGCTGGCATCGCCGACCACGCCGTTGGGGTTGAGATCCCCAGCGATCCAGGCGAAAGCGTGCGTTCCGGTGTGGCGCAGCAGCGCAAATTCGGTTTCGGCGCGGGCGACCTTGGAGGCGAAATTGTCGGCCTTGGCCATGTCGACTAACTCCGGGCGAAAATGCAGCATCAACGAGGTCTCGACGTCGCCGCCATGGATGCCATGGCGGTCTTCCAGCTCGGTGTACATGCCGGCGGGGCGGCCGAAGCGCTGCCAGCTGGTCTTCACCGCCAGCATCCTCTCACGCACGCGCAGCTCGCGCGTGACGATGCCCATGATCTCTTCATTGCCGCCATGCGAGTTGACGACGATCAGTTTCCTTACGCCTGCGCGGGCAACGGACAGGCCAAGCTCGGTCCAGGCATCGACCAGGGTGGCCGCCGGCAGGGTGAGCGTGCCCGGCGCCTGCAGATGCTCGTTCGACTTGCCGACCGTTTGGACCGGCAGGATGCGGATGTCGAGATCGCCGGGCAGGCGGGCGATGACCGTCTCCAGCATGCCGTTCATGATCGAGGTGTCGGTTGATACAGGCAGATGCGGGCCGTGCTGCTCGATCGCCGCCACCGGCAGCACGGCAATCGTCGCCTCCGGATCGATCGCGGCGTATTCGGTGGTCCGGTAGTCGCCCCACCACACGCGTCTGTTTGCAACGGTCATGTCATGCCTCTTGACTGTGAGGGAGACCTAGCGCGCCAAACGTCGCCTGTCGATCACCCGGCAGCAATCGCCTCGACCTCGACCTTGAATTCCGGCCGCGCAAAGCCTGACACGATCATCAGCGTCGAGGCGGGCGCGGGGCTGGCAAACAAGCGGTCGCGGACGTCGATATAGGGCCGCAGAAAGGCGCGGTCGGTGACGTAGGCGTTTATGCGCGCGATGTCGCCTAGCCCCAGCCCGGCTTCAGCCAGAATCGCCGCTATGTTTTGAAAGCAGAGCTCGGCCTGCGCGCCGGCATCCTCGGGGATCTCGTCGTCCGCCGTGATGGCGACCTGGCCGGAGCACAGAACCAGCCGCTTGCCTGGCGGCACCTCGACGCCGTGGCTGTAGCGGGCGAAAGGCGGCTTAATCGACTTCGGCGCGAGGTATCTGAACATGGCAATCTCCTGTCTGCGAGAGCAGCCTAAGACGTGACCGATAGTACGTTCAAGATGTGGTGCATGGCACAAGGGCGATTGTGGACAGGCGTCCAAAAAATAGGCACGATGCACTCCCGCACAGCATGACCCGTCCGGTGTTGGCAGTGACTGCCGCGCAAGCAGGCGGCCCGGGCGGTGGCATGTGTCTTGCTTCTTGGATCAATGGTGTCGAGCCCGGCGCGTGACGCTCCGGAGCCAACAAAGGGTGGTGTCGATGTACGGAAAACAGAAGATTTCAGCGCTTGCGGTCGCGCTGCTTGGAGCCGGCACGTTCGGCGCGGCAGCAAACGAGAAGGTCACCTTCGGCACCAACTGGCTGGCCGAGCCCGAGCATGGCGGCTACTACCAGGCCGTCGCCGACGGCACCTACGCTGCATGTGGCCTCGACGTGACGATTTCGCAGGGAGGTCCGCAGGTCAGCGGGCGGCCGCTGCTGCTGGCCGGCAAGCTCGATTTCTACATGGGCGGCAATCTGCTGTCGACCTTCGACGCCGTCCAGCAGGGCATCCCGATGCGCGTCGTCGCCGCCGATTTCCAGAAGGACCCTCAAGTCATCATGTCCCACCCGGGGCAGGGGCTGGACAAGTGGGAGGATTTGAAAAACGCCGACCAGTACATTCTCGGGGACGAGGGCGTCCAGACCTTCTTCCAGTGGATGGTCATCGAACTCGGTTTCGATGCCGCCAAGCGCGTGCCCTACACCTACAACACCGCTCCATTCCTGGCCAACAAGAAGTCGATCCAGCAGGGTTACGTCACCTCGGAGCCTTTTGCGGTCAAGAAGGAAGGCGGCTTCGTGCCCAACCAGTTCCTGCTCGCCGACTATGGCTGGGACACCTATTCGACGACGATCGAGGTGATGCAGGACACGATCGACAAGCGGCCGGAGGTGGTCCAGTGCTTCGTCGATGGCTCGGCCAAGGGCTGGTACAACTACCTCTACGGCGACAACAAGGCCGCCAACGAGATGATCAAGAAAGACAATCCCGACATGAGCGACGAGCAGATTGCCTTCTCGATCGAGCAGATGAAGAAGTTCGGCCTGGCCGATTCCGGCGACACCGAAAAGCTCGGCATCGGCGCCATGAACGAAGACCGGATCAAGAGCTTTTATGACAAGATGGTCAAGGCCAAGGTCACGCCCGAGGGCATCGATATCAAGAAGGCCTATACGCTGGCCTTCATCAACAAAGGTGTCGGAATCGAGCTGAAGAAGTAATCGTGAAGCTGGAAAAGATGGCGCAGGCGCCCATGACGGCATCGGGTGAAGGCCCGATGCTGCTGACGCTGCGCCATGTCGGCAAGGTGTTTTCCAATGGCGTGACTGCATTGAGCGACGTCGATCTCGCCATCCGCGAGGCCGATTTTGTCAGCCTGCTCGGGCCGTCCGGCTGCGGCAAGTCGACGGCGTTGAGGCTGATCGCGGGCCTGTCGACGCCGACATCCGGTCAACTCGACTGGGGCGGTTCGATCGACCGCGCCAATATCGGCTTCGTCTTCCAGGAACCGACGCTGCTGCCCTGGGCCGATGTCTTCGACAATGTCTGGTTGCCGCTCAGGCTGAAAGGCGTGTCGCGCGCCAAGGCGGCGCCGGTGGTGATGGAGATGCTGGAGCGGGTGCACCTGACCGGTTTCGAAAACGCCGTGCCGCGCGAGCTTTCCGGCGGCATGAAGATGCGCGTCTCGATCGCACGCGCGATGGTGACGAAGCCGCGCATTCTGTTGATGGACGAGCCGTTCGCCGCACTCGACGAGATCACCCGCTTCAAGCTCAACAACGACCTTCTGGAGCTGTGGCAGGACGAGCGCTTCACCGTCGTCTTCGTCACCCACAGCGTCTTCGAAAGCGTGTTCCTGTCAAACCGCGTCGTCGTCATGGCGGCGCGGCCGGGCCGCGTCCATGCCGAGTTGGCAATCGGTGCCGCCTATCCACGCGACGAGGTGTTCCGCACCTCGCCCGACTATGCCGCGCTCTGCCGCCAGGCCTCGGACATCCTGGTCAACGCCATCAACACATCAGCCGGACCGCACCATGACGGCCATTGACCAGAATGCCGCAACGCTCGACGCGGAAGAGGCGGGCCGCGTACGCCAGGAGCGGCTGGAGCGGATCGGCCGGTGGGTCTTGCCTTTGGCGATCATGATCCTGGCGATCTGGCTGTGGGACCGCATTTGCGTGTGGAACGCGATCCCGCAATATATTCTGCCGCGTCCCGCCGTGGTGCTGTGGACGCTCTATAGCGATGCCGGGCTCCTGTTCTCCGCGCTGCTGGTCACGTTGCGCATAACCTTCCTCAGTCTGCTGCTTGCAGTGGTCGGCGGCGTCGGACTGGCGGTGCTGTTTGCGCAATCGAAATGGGTGGAGATGTCGTTCTTTCCCTTCGCCATCGTGCTGCAGGTAACGCCGATCGTGGCGGTCTTCCCGCTCATCAACATCTATGTGGACAACCAGACGGTGAAGCTTTTGCTTTGCGCCTGGATCGTCGCGTTCTTCCCGATCCTGTCCAACACCACGCTCGGCCTCAATTCGGTCGACCGCAATCTGCGCGACATGTTCAAGCTCAACGGCGCGACGCGCTGGCAGCAATTGCGCTATCTCAGACTGCCGGCGGCCATGCCGTATTTTCTAGGAGGCCTGAAGATCGCCGGCGGCCTGTCGCTCATCGGCGCCGTGGTGGCCGAGTTCGTCGCCGGCGCGCAGGGACAATCCTCAGGGCTCGCCTCGCGCATCATCGAGGCCGGCTACCGCCTCAACGCGCCAAGGCTTTTCGCGGCGCTGATCCTGATCTCGCTCACCGGCATATTGATCTTCCTGGTGCTGTCGCTGGTGTCGCATCTCATCCTGCGCCGCTGGCACGAGAGCGCGCTGAAGCAGGAGCGGTAGGGGGTTGGGTGACGTGATTGAGATGCTGGCGCGAAACACCCCCCTCTGGCCTGCCGGCCATCTCCCCCTCAAGGGGGGAGATTGGACGTCATCCGGGATTTCGCCAATTATCGACGTTGGAAGACGGGTGCTGTCGGAAAAGCTGCCAATCTCCCCCCTTGAGGGGGAGATGCCCGACAGGGCAGAGGGGGGCGGTCCTTGATACCGACCTCTGGCTCGTACCATCTCACCAACGTCCGCCTTCACCGGTCGCTGACATCAGGTCTTGCCACCACTTACGACACCGACGGTTTCGCGCTGGCCGACATTGCCGTTGCCGATTGCAAGATCTCGGCCATCGCCGCGCACTACAAATCAAAGGCGCCGACCGATGCCGTCGATCTCGCCGGCCGCATCGTGCTGCCGTGCTTCGTCGACTGCCACACCCACATCGACAAGGGCCATATCTGGCCGCGCAAACCCAATCCCGACGGCAGTTTCATGGGCGCGCTCAATGCCACCGGCGCCGACCGTGCAGCGCGCTGGAGCGCCGAGGACGTGGCGCGGCGTATGGATTTCTCGCTGCGCTCGGCCTACGCGCACGGCACCAAGGCGCTCCGCACGCATCTCGACAGCGTGCCGCCACAGGAGGAAATCTCCTGGCCGGTGTTCGAGGCGATGCGGGAGAAATGGCGCGGCCGCATCGAATTGCAGGCAGCCTGCCTGCTCGGCATCGAAGGCGTGCGCGACAGAAAGTGGTTCGAGAGGCTGGCCAAGCGCGTGGCTGCGGCCAAGGGCGTGCTCGGCGTCGTCACCTATATGGTGCCGGATCTCGAAGAGCTTCTCGACAAGGTGTTCGCCGAGGCGAACAGGCACGGGCTCGATCTCGATTTCCACGCCGACGAGACCGACGACATCGCGGCGATATCGCTGAAGAAGATCGCCGAGGCGGCACTGTGGAACGGTTTTGAGGGCAACATGCTGGTGGGACATTGCTGCTCGCTGGCGCGCCAGCCGGATCTCGACGTGCTCGATACACTCGACAAGGTGGCCAAGGCGCGGTTGGCGGTCGTGTCGCTGCCAATGTGCAATCTCTATCTGCAGGACCGGCGCGCCGACCAGACCACGCCTCGCTGGCGCGGCGTGACCTTGCTGCACGAAATGAAGGCGAGGGGCATTGCGGTGGCGGTGGCCTCCGACAACACCCGCGATCCGTTCTATGCCTATGGCGATCTCGACATGCTGGAGGTCTACCGCATGGCGACGCGCATCCTGCATTTCGATCATCCGGTCGGCGACTGGCCGCAGACGGTGGCGGCGACGCCGGCCAAGGTGATGCGGCTCGATGGTGTCGGGACACTGGCAGCCGGTGGCAGCGCCGATTTCATCGTCTTCAAAGGGCGGAGCTGGACGGAATTGCTGTCGCGGCCCGAATCGGATCGCATCGTCGTGCGCAACGGCCGAGCGATCGACAGGCAATTGCCCGACTATGCCGAGCTCGACGAACTGATGGTGGAATGATGGATGTTTCGGCGCTCAAACGCGATCTCGACGGGATAAAGCTCGACGACAATCCGGCCATCGTCCAGCAGAAGAGCCGCGACTTCTACTGGTACAGCCCGGTGCTGAAGCAGCAGCTCGACCACGTCACCGGCGACCTGATCGTGACGCCCAGGAACGAGGCCGAACTGATCCGCGTGCTTGCCGCTTGCCACCGTCATGGCGTTCCGGTGACGCCGCGCGGCAGCGGCACCGGCAATTACGGTCAGGCGATGCCGCTATCGGGCGGCGTGGTTTTGAACCTTGCCGAGATGAACGAGATCAAGGCCATAGCGCCGGGCCGCGTCGTCACCGGGCCGGGCGCGATCCTCGCCGACATCGACAGAGCGACGCGCGCGCATTCCGGGCAGGAACTGCGGCTGTCGCCGTCGACCTACAACACCGCCTCGATCGGCGGCTTCATCGCCGGCGGCTCGGGCGGCGTCGGTTCGATCAATTTCGGCGGTCTGCGTGATTTCGGCAATGTGCTGCGCCTGCGCGTCGTCACTATGGAGGCGGAGCCGAAGGCGCTCGAACTCACCGGCGAGGACCTGCACAAGGTCACCCACGCCTATGGCACGAACGGCATCATCACCGAGGTCGAGATGCCGCTGACTGCAGCCTATGAATGGATCGACGTGATCGTCGGCTTCGACGCTTTCATGCCGGCAGCCCGCTACGGCAACGCGCTGGCACGCCAGGACGGCATCCTGACCAAGCTGATCACGCCGATCGCCGCGCCCGTGCCGCAGCTCTATTTCAAGCGCCACCAGAAGTTCTTCCGGGACGGGCAAAGCATCTGCGTCGTCATGGTTGCCCGGCATGGGCTAGACGCGTTCCTCGCCTTCACCCGCCGCGCCGGCGGCGAGGTCATCTTCAATGCCGCGACGGCCACGGACGAAGAGAAAAAGGGCCTGCCGCCGGGCTTCGAACTGGCGTGGAACCACACCACGCTCAGGGCACTGCGGGTCGATCCCGCGATCACCTATCTGCAATCGCTCTATCCGTTTCCCAACCAGCTGGCGCTGGTGGAGAAGATGGATGCGATGTTTCCGAACGAGGTCTTTTCGCATCTCGAATTCGTGCGCCTCGACGGCAACATCACCTGCTTTGGCCTGCCGCTGGTGAAATTCACCACCGAGGCCCGGCTCAACGAAATCATCCGGCTGCACGAGGAGAACGGCTGCCCGATCTTCAACCCGCACCGCTACACGCTAGAGGAAGGCGGCATGAAGCAGACGGATGAAATCCAGCTCGCCTTCAAGCGCGAGACCGATCCGCAAGGCCTGCTCAATCCCGGCAAGATGATCGCCTGGGAAAATCCGGATTACGACTATCGCTCGGGCCGGACTTTTTTGTTCAGGGGTTTGCAGAAAGCAGAATGAGCAGAGGTTTGAGCTTGAGCACCCCCCTCTGTCCGGGGGGGCAAATACCCCCCGCCCGCGGGGGGGTGGGGGCGGGGCGCGCCCCCCGCCCAACACCCCC